>JBNMPT010000045.1:0-12177 GCA_051277025.1 Roseivirga sp.
GTATTTAGTACTTGGTGTTTAGTATTAGGTACTTGGTGTAAACTCAGAGTTTTTGATCGGCATTTTTCTCTGAGCCGAAAACGCGATCCATTAAAAACCGACCGGGATTATTGAGTAGTTCTTGACCACTGCTGATAAGCACATCTGCAATTTCTACGACCGAGCCATAGGCCCCGGCAATAGTAAACTCATTGTCGCTAATATTACCATCCCAGTCTTGGGACTTAATTTTTATTTCTGGGCATTTTCCTTCCTTGCAAGTGCATGTTTTGGTGTTAAACTTGGAAACTATTAATTCTCCTTCTAAGGTGTTTTTTAAGTCGTTAAGGAGCATTTGCTTGGCAGCGGATTCACCAAAATCGAGGCTTTTAAATTCTACTACTGCTTTAAAGGTTTGATAGTCTTCGCTCTCTACGCAAAAGTAATAGCTAGTCTGCCCCTGAGCGAGGCCCGTGAAAAGCAGGAAAAGTAGTAAAGCCGTTTTATGCATACTAAAGTTTGGAGCTTTAAAGATAGTATCTTTATTATGGTGGGGATAATTTCATAAATATTTTTTATTCGCAAATCTTTATTCTTCAATTAATTCCGCTTTAAAACCCGCTTTATTAATTGCACTAATAACTAAGCTGGCTTCGTCTTCTTCAAGGCGAGCACTTAATATTCGGTCGGGATGCTCTAAATCTACCTGCCATTCTTCGATATCCATTTCTTGATTTAAGAAAGGGGTAACAGTATTTAGGCAGTTATTGCAATTGATATTGGTTTTGAATTTCTTTTCAAACATGGTTTAAATTTTAGTTTTCTTCAGGCGAAGACTATTGCTTACTACCGAGACGGAGCTCAAAGCCATTGCGGCACCGGCGAGCATGGGGTTTAACAAAAACCCAAAGTTAGGATATAGTAAACCAGCCGCAACCGGAATTCCAATTACATTATAAATAAAGGCCCAAAAAAGGTTTTGGTTTATGGTGCGAATGGTTTTCTGTGAAAGCCTTAATACTTTGGGAATGGTCTTTAAATTGGAGTTGCTGATCGTTATTTGCGCCACATCAATGGCGATATCCGCACCGTGCCCCATGGCAATGCTTAGATTAGCTTGGGCGAGTGCTTCTGCATCATTAATACCGTCGCCAACCATGGCTACGGTTTGTCCTTGGGCTTGCAATTGCTTGATATACGCCGCTTTATCTTGAGGCAATTGCCCACCGCGAAAATTGTCGATCGCAAGCTTTTCCGCAAGTTGTTTTACGGTTCCAATGTTATCACCACTAAGAAGGTGCAGGCTTAAGCCCATTTTTTGTAATGCTATTATAGCGGCCAGGGAGTCTTCCTTTAGGCCATCTTCTAAGGCGAGAATAGCCAGAACCTGGCGTTTATCCGCAAAGAAAACCAGACTTTTCGCTTCTTTTTCCCAGCCTTTACAAATGATTTTCTGTTCGGCACTGAGCTCAATATTATTTTTATTGAGGAGGCTTTCGTTGCCTGCAAAATAGCTACCGCCGTGGGCATCTTCTGCGCTCAAGCCCAAGCCTACTTGGTTTTGAAGGTTTTTTATAGTGGCGGCTTTTAGGCCTTTCTCTTTTAGGTAAAGCAGAACGGCTTGGGCTAGAGGATGATCGCTTTGTGCTTCCATCGCCATTAATACCAGCAATTTCTCTTCTCCTTTTGCAAAGGTTTTTAGATTACTTATCCGGGCTTTCCCTTGAGTGATGGTGCCTGTTTTGTCTAGTACGAGATGACTAACCTTTTTGGCGATCTCCAAGCTTTCCGCATTTTTGATAAGTATATTTAGTTCAGCCGCACGGCCAATACCCACCATAACCGCGGTGGGAGTAGCAAGGCCCAAAGCACAAGGGCAGGCAATTACTAAAACAGAAATGGCATTGAGTAAGGCGTAGGCGAGGGCATTTTCGATCCCAGAGAAATACCAAATACCAAAGGTGATAATGGCAATGAGTAAAACAAGGGGGACGAATACTGCGGCAATTTTATCGACCATTTTTTGAATGGGCGCTTTGGAGCCTTGCGCTTCCTGCACGCGTTTTATAATTTGGGCCAGTAAAGTTTCATCACCAAGCTTTTGCGCGATAACTTTTAAACTCCCCTTTTGGTTGGTAGTGCCGCTAAATACCGAGGAGCGCTTTTCTTTAATAATTGCAATCGGTTCACCGCTAATCATGCTTTCATCAACATAGGAGCTGCCTCCTTTTACGAGTCCATCCACCGGTATTTTTTGGCCGGGCTTCACTAAAATCAGGTCGCCAATATTCAGGTCTTTAATGTCTAGCGGTTCTTCCTGGCCATTGCGAATAACAGTCACCTGTTTGGCCTGTAAACCGATCAGCTTTTTAAGAGCGGAAGAAGTATTGGCATTGGCCCTTTCTTCCAAGAGTTTACCGATGCTTACAAAGCTGATAATTACCACCGCTGCTTCATAATAAAGATGAACCTCTAGTCCTTGAGCGATCCACCACTGGGCAAAAAAGGTGGCGCTAAGACTAAAGAGAAAGGCAATTCCGGTGCTTAAAGCGACCAGAGTATCCATATTGGCACGACCGTGTTTTAGCTGCTTCCAGGCTCTTTGGTAAAATGCGGCTCCGAAATAAAATAGCACCGGTATACTAAAACTAAGAGAGATCCATGGGGTATAAGGCCAGGCACTAAAAAACATGGAAAGGACAAAGACGGGCAAGCTTAATGCGATGGACCAAAGAGTGCGTTTTTTTAAACTTTCGTAATAGTTTATCTGCGCTTCCTCCTTGCGTTCCTCTTGGTCCTCACTTTCTAAAATAAGATCATAGCCAACTGCTCGCAAGGTTTTCTGAATATCTTGAGCGTCAAGAGTCGGCTGATATTCGACCCAAAGATCCTTAGTCGCGAAATTCACTTCGGCCTTTAATACGCCCTCAGATTGTCGCAATACTGATTCGATGCTACTGGCACAGGCCGCGCAGGTCATGCCGCTTACTGGGAAGCGGCTTTTTGCTACATTTTTATCATTAAGAGCCATTTCTCTGCTTATGGATTGATTGCCTTTATCGACGAGCCAAAATTAAGAATCCATTATGGGAAAAGTGGTTTTTTAGGGTTTTCACTTGATATGTCTTTTAGATAGAACCGGCAAGGGGAATTAGAGCAAGGCTTTTTATCGAGGGATTTCGGTAATGGAAACGCTTTTGGTGGCTGGTCTTAGAGACCCTAACTATCCTAAGAAAGTTTTACCAAGCAAATTATAATAACCTGAGTGCAGTGTAAAATTAGGCCTCAGACCTTTTATAAATAGTGGGTTTTAAGCCGAAGCGGTGAAGTAATAGCGGGCTAATGCGCAGAAAACTGCTTTTTAGAAGAGGTTTCTAAGTTTTTTTCCAATAAAAGTGAAAATCCTGCAGCTAGCTCATTTGCTGCAGCCCACTACCGCTGTACGATCCAGATTAGTCTTTTCCTTCTATTACAAATCTGAGGCTATAATTTTAGGTCGAACTCAGGTTAATAGAGAGAAAACTCGTGAAAAGTTAGCAGGGTGCCTTGCTTTTCACGAGTTTTATTTAAGAAGAAGGGTAGGGATAGACAATTATGGGGGAGGCGACTACAAGTAGCAAAAGCTAAATCCCTTTAATTCTCTTCCTGACTAAGCGGCGCACTTTATTTTAAGCCACTAAGAATATACTCATAAATGGGGTCGGCTTCCTTTTTCGCATCTAGGAAAATGCTTTTGGTAAGATACCGCGGACTTTCGATAATCTCGCGGTCGAGCATTTCTTTAATAGTAGGTAGAAACTCTAAAGAGGTTTTGCCCACCATTAATGGCTGTAAATTGTGATTGGTATTATATAGTTTCAAAACACTGACGAAACCGCTCAAATAGAGATAATCTTTAGTGAAACCTCCCCCGCGAAAAATACGGGTAACGATGGTGTAGGCATCATTACTGCTTAGTTCACGGTCTTGATGGAGATAATTAAAGCAGTCAATAAAATCGGCACCACTGCACATCATATCCGTA
Source organism: Roseivirga sp. (assembly GCA_051277025.1). Taxonomy (GTDB): domain Bacteria; phylum Bacteroidota; class Bacteroidia; order Flavobacteriales; family Schleiferiaceae; genus Croceimicrobium. The sequence goes on from JBNMPT010000045.1 coordinate 4,004, forward strand.
ACGATTACCCTTAAGGCCAATTTTTCAAGCCGCTTCAGGGTAATGTTTCCACTTAGATATTCAGCCAGAATGGCTAAGCCTTCTTGGGTTTTGGTGTTTACGGGTAAGCCTAAATTGAAAATTTTCAACTGTTGCTGACTGGAGTTCATGGTGGTAACCATGTGTACACCTATTTCATGTTCTATCAATGCGCGGATTTCACGCCGGGTAAACTGAGCATCGGGACGGATTAAGATGGTGCGCTTTGAATTGAGCACCATTACTTGGGAAATAACTTTAGTACTGAGTTCAATTTTACAATTAAGCTCATAGTCTGCCAGTCCTTCTTTGAAAATGGCTAGGGCCTGATCGATAGGGAGAACAGGCGGACGTTTAGGTTCGCTCGGAATGGCCGGAAGGTGCAGGATGTATTCGGCATTGAGTAAGTCTATTTTACTCGGCCTACCAAAATAGCGCAAGGAGTTATAAAGAAATTTGCGGGTTTTTAAAGAACCCAGTAAATCGGCCTTATCGAAGTAACTATTTATTACGGCCTCATAAAGGTGACGAATGGAAACATCAGAGACATCCTGGGTTCGTATTGAGCCTAATTGCTGCTTGAGTTCAAAAGGATTTACCTTGATTGGCCCGTAGCGAAACTTGGGCGCCTCGGTAAATTTACTCTTGAGAAACCGCTTGTATTCACTACCGGTGTTAATGGGGTTTATAAAGGCGAGCAACTCAAAGTTTTTAAGCATTTGATACAACTCCTTATCAATCTTAAAGATGGCAGGATCTTCTTTTCTATCTAAAAGGCGATTGCTACTTTTCGAATGCCAATTACTGTGTTTTTCATTGTAAAAGTGAGCATTACTTAAAAGGGCATCTTTTAGCTTTTGCTGCAATTCACGAATTAGTTTAGGGTAATCTTCTCCCGTTAACTCGTTACAGTAAACCTTCTTTAATTCGGTCGCTAAGACAAGAACATTAGGAAAGTTTTGGGTGATAAATTCGAGGCCATAACCTCTCCCGGCAAAAACATTATTTATTGCGGTATGATTTTCAACCCCCGAAAGATTAATTTTAGATAATTGCTCTTGCCAATGATCGATTACTTCGCCAAATACTAAGCGGTCTATTTTTTCACAACCAATATTAAATAAAGGAACCGGTCTATCCCACCTTTGATAATTATAGGAATGGATATCGTAAACAACGCAGTTGTTATAGCGACTATTTATCTTGCTAATTAAAGCTTTCACTACTAAATAGTAGTTTTCATGCTTCTTTAAGCTGGTCTGTTTTTCTTTGGTAGTAAGGGGTTTTTTCCAGACTTTTTTTCCCCAAGCCACCTCATAAATACAGTTTTCGGGGCGGCGGTTTAAATCATATTCAAAGCGCGAGTCCATGCCAATAAGCGTAATTGGCATCGAATCAATAAAAGAGCCAGTGTGTGGGTCTTCTTCGTACCATCGCTCATATTCGTCATGGGCAATTTTAGATTTAAGCTCCGGTCTGAGCTTACTGCCATCATGGATAGCCGTGCAGATAAAAGGAACATAGCGATTAATCTTTAGAGCGAATGACCGGTCAAGAGCTTCTGCCTCAAAGGTCTCCTCTGCCTCGATCAGGCGAAGGATTTCCGAAATCTTAAGCTTCTGCATTATCCACTAAGTCCTCAGGTCTGAAATTACCTTTAAGACGTTTACGTTCTTTAACAACGCGCTCTAAGTAGTCGACAATAGTCTCTTGAAGTTTCACTTTATTGAGTTTATTAATATCCGTTATGGTGCCAGGACTCATAACATTTACTTCAATGAGCTTGCCATTAATAAGGTCTAAGCCGGCATAGTAAATACCATCACGCACCAGTTTTTCACCAATTTTAGCACAAAGAATTTTATCGCTTTTGGTAAGCTTGTATTTTTCCACAGTACCGCCTGCAGAAATATTGGAACGCGCATCACCTTTAGCGGGTCTTCTGCGCAAAGCACCAATCGGTTCCCCATTTAGCATAAGGACGCGTACATCACCTTCTTCTGCTCCCTCAATGTACTCTTGCAAAATCACATAGTTAGAAACGCCTTTCTCGCGGTTAATGTAAAAATCGAGCAGCGAGCGAATATTCTGCATGGCAGTTTTTTCAATAACAATCACCCCGCTTCCACCGTAGCCGTCAAGGGGTTTCATAATCATCTTTTCCTTGGGCGATTCATTGATAATACGCAACAGATACTCTAAATTTTTAGATACGTAGGTAGCGGGAATCAACTCTCTATCCGGGTCAAAATAGGCAGCAGTATATATTTTATTATTAGCCTCGCGTAAGCCATCAACGGCGTTAATGATAAAGACATCGTCTTTAATGGAGTCTAAAAAATTTAATACCAAGCCGTCTAAGGGCGGATTGTCACGCATGAAAATAACATCAAAATCTTGCAAGGCCTGCATGCGAGAATCAAACTTTACGGTGTTGTAAAAGCTCTTGATATTACTGCTTATATCCTCATTCGTAATGTTTTTACAAAGGCTCAGAGTAATACTATCGCGGATGGTAAGATTCGAAGGGTGGGTGATAGAAACTTGATGCCCACGCTTTACGGATTCATGGATTAAGCGCAGGGTGGAATCTTGTGCTGGATCTACTCTTTCCCATGGGTACATGATAAAGCAAACCTTTATTTTCATTGATAAGTTTTTAAGGGGTTTTGAAACTAATTTTTCTGCCATTTGCAGCCTATAAAGATATTAGTATTCTCATTTATTAATGCTAATTTTTTATCCTCAAAATTTATATACAGCTTAATGCAACAATGTTGCATTAAGCTGTATATTTGTCGAACAGAAAACAAATCAAACATGAAAAAAGTAATACGCAATGCCTCCTTAGTGCTAGTATTGGGCAGTTTTATAGCTTGTTCCGATTCGGAGCCAGACATACCAGTAATTCCGAATGAAGAGGAGTTGATAACGACCTTAAAGTGGCAGCTGGTGTCTTTAGATGCCATGGACACCCTAAACTTCATTTTTAGAGATTTAGATGGCGACGGCGGTGCTGATCCGACTTTGGTGACACCCGACTTAAAGGCAAATACCTCCTACACGGCAGAGCTGCAATTGTTAAATGAATTAGAAAACCCCTTTGAAGATATTACTATCGAAGTTTTAGAGGAGGCGGAGCAGCATCAGTTCTTTTTTGAAAGCACCGTTGCAGACCTGAGTGTTTCTTACGCAGATTTAGACATCAACTCAAAGCCTATTGGTATTTTAAGCACTGTTCAAACGGCAGATACCGCCAGTGGGGTAACGATTATTACCTTGCGTCATCTTCCGGATAAATTTGCTGCCGGTGTATCAGATGGAAGTCTAGCCAACGCTGGCGGTGAGACGGATATCAGCGTAAGCTTTACCATGAATGTTAAACCCTAGGTATTTTTTCTTCTTTTTTTTAGTGTTGCTAACTACCTCTTTATCGGCTCAGAATTGTCAGATTTCTGTGCAGGGAATAATTCGCGATATAAAATCTAAGGAGGCTATTGCCAATGCTTCTATTTACAGTCTTGATGCGGAACAAGGGGCCGTAAGTAATCGCCAGGGTTATTTCCAGCTGCAAGGTTTGTGCGCGGGAGATTTACATCTTTTAGTAAGCCATATTGGCTGCAGTCCCAGCACTATGTTTTTGTCCCTAAATGGAGATACAAGCTTGGTTATTTGGTTGGATCACAGTAACGAAATCTTGGATGAGGTGGCAGTGCGTGCCAATGTAAACGGATTGATCTTAACACCAGAAAAGTCTTTAAACCAAGAAAGCATTAACGAAAATGCGGGCGCAGATTTGGCAACGATTTTAGAGGGGTTAAATGGAGTAGCTAGTATTGGCAATGGTGCGAAAATTTCTAAGCCAGTAGTGCATGGGCTTTATGGCAATAGAATTAGTATTGTAAACAATGGGGTAGTGCATAGTGGCCAACAGTGGGGAAATGATCACGCCCCAGAAATCGACCCTTTAATGGCGGGTAGAGTATCGGTGCTTAAAGGTGCGGCGGCCATAGAGTATATGGGTTCCAGCTTGGGAAGCGTAGTGCTGGTTGAGCCTTTAGCAATGAGCAATGACCCTCATGTTCACGGGGCGGTTCAGTATATGTTTGAAAGTAATGGGCGCGGTCATGTGGTAAACACTCGACTTGAGCAAAAAGGCTGGCTAAACTGGCGTCTGGCAGGGAGCCTGAAAAAGAGTGGTGATCAAAAGACCGCCAATTATTATTTGCGAAATACCGGCCGAGAAGAGGCCAATGCCGTGCTGCAACTGGAAAAGCGCTACGCTAAGAAATGGGTATCAAAGATCTATTACAGTCTAAATAACAGTGTACTAGGCGTCTTGCGCGGTTCGCAAATTGGCAATCTAACCGATCTTCAAGTAGCCTTGGAGCGGGAGGAGCCTTTTTACACGGAAAGGGGTTTTTCTTACCGCATAGAAGCGCCGAGGCAGGAAGTTCAGCATCAGCTGCTTAAGTTTAGTCAGCTGTGGTCAATCAGTAAGAATAGTGGCCTAGAGTTGAACTATGCTTGGCAGTTTAATGCGCGCCAGGAATTTGACTTGCGAAGGTCAGATCGCAGTGCCAGACCAGCCATGAGTTTAGGCCAGGCAACCCATTTTTGGGAACTTAAATACCGCGGTCTCTGGGCGGCTAAATGGCATTATCAAACGGCCCTGCAATATAGTTCTCGTGATAATTATAATGTTCCAGAAACGGGTATTCTTCCTTTGGTTCCAGATTATATTAGTCGGGAATGGGCGGCGTTCTTTCGCATGCAAAGACAGTGGGGAAAAGGGAGTATGGACTTGGGTGCGCGCGCCGATTATATAGTGCAAAATGTGGCCACAATCAGTATTAGCGTTCCGCGCGAAGTCTTGCGTTATCAAAATCGATTTTTGAATCCTAAGGCATCCTGGGCTTTTTCCTATTGGCTAAAAAAAGGACTAAAGGCCAGTCTTAATACGGGCTATTCGCAACGAAATCCTGCCATCAACGAATTGTACAGCAACGGCCTGCATCAGGGGGTAAGCGGCATAGAAGAGGGCGATCCTAACTTGCTTCTCGAAAGGTCTTTTAAATCGAGTTTAGAGCTAAGCTATCAGGCGAATGCGGCCTGGCAATTTGAGGCATTAGCATTTGTGCAAACGATCAATAATTTTATTTATCTGCAGCCGCAAGACGAGCTGCGCTTGACCATTCGGGGTGCCTTTCCGGTGTTTCAATATCAGCAGGATAATGCCCTTTTAAGAGGTTTAGAGTGGCAGGTGAACTTCGATCCAGATAAGGCGTGGAGTGCTAAATTGAATTATAGTTACCTGCGTGGTGATAATACTGAGCAGGATATCCCTCTTGTCTTTATGCCTGCAAACCGTATTTATGGTGAGCTTAACTATCGGTTACCAAGCTTGGGTGCTTGGGAAAAGTTAGAGTTTCAAATTGCCAATCGTTATGTTTTTGAGCAAAAACATTTATTAAGCAATCAAGATTTCTCCCCGCCGCCGGCGGCTTATAGTCTTCTTTCCAGCAAACTATCCGCCGAAAGGCAAATGGCTAAAAATCGCTGGCATTTCTTTTTAAAGGCAGATAATATTTTAAACAGTTCGTTTCGCGATTATTTAAATCGTCAGCGTTATTTTGCAGATGACTTGGGGCTTAATATTAGCCTGGGAATGGGATTAAAATTTTAGTCATGAATGAGGAAGATTTAAAACAACGTTTAAAGGACCGAAACTTACGTATTACCGCCAATCGTTTAGGGGTACTGAAGGAGATTAATTCCTTTCCAGTAGCGATTTCGCACAGTAGATTACAGCATGTTTTAAAGTCTCGAGATCGGGTAAGCTTGTATCGCACCATCAACTCCTTAATAGAAGGAGGCTTGATTCATAAAGTCTCCGCAAGTGGTCAAGAAAATTATTACGCCTTATGCGAAGAAACCTGTCAAGCGGAAAAGCATCAGCATAAACATATTCATTTTGAATGCGATAGCTGCCGTGAAATCTATTGTTTACCCCTTCAGCAGGAGTGGTCTTTAGACACGGGTAATTTTAAATTGAAAAGTTTCGAGGTCCTTGCCACCGGTATTTGTGAAGATTGTGTTTCGAGAGCATTATAAGTCAAGGTAGTTTTCGCTAGCGATAGCTTTTCTTACTGGTTTCGGCGATACTCGCGGCCCTTTCCATGTAAATTCTCCGGCTTTTAATCCCTCGATTAGATAGCTTAAAATCTCAGCAGCGCCCATAATTCCTTCTTGCCTTCCTTAGCCTAGCTCAGCCCCTAAAAGACCGATAAGCGATCCTTCAAAAAGATTGTCATACGGGTCTTCACTATTGGTAAGTTCTAAGAATGTTTTACTGAGCTGGCCCTCATATGGTTCTTAATCGCTTGAATTTTGGACCAGTTTCTCGCCTTAAAACAAGAACACACGATTGAGCACAAGTGGTCAATTGCAGCTTAGTTAGCTACAAGAAGGGTCTTTTAGATAGGCATTAGCGGCAGTGGAATATGGATGTGTTTAAGAAAGAATATCGAAAACACACAAAATATGGACACGAAAATTTCCGTTTAAGCTTTTTGTAGCCAGTCATTACCTCAAGCAACCTTTTAGGAATACCTGCTCTATAAAAGTATAAAGCCTTATTGCTTAGTGGCTATTAACCTCATTTTAATCATTAAAAACATCCTTATGAAATTTGAAAGATGCGTATTGTTAGTGTTTATCTGTCTTGGGCAAATGACTTCGGTCGCTCAAGTGCAGTCGGCTAAGCTGGGAGGTTTCGTATATGAGAAAAGCACCGGTGAAGCCATTCCCTTTGCTAGCATTGCTATTTACCAGCAGGGGGAGCAGAAGCTTCTTACAGGCACCACGACTAATCTAGACGGAATGTATCAAATTGATCATTTAAAGAGTGGTATATATCAACTAGTGTGCACCTATATCGGGTATCAAAAGGTACTAGTAGATAGTATCCACTTGCCCGAGGGAGGGCAAATTACCAGAGATATACATTTAAGTGAGGGGGTGGAGTTAATGGAGGTTGAGTTACTTTACGAACGACCTTTAATAGAGAAGACTAAAACCAGTAAGGTCACCAGCCGTCAAGAAATCCAAAATATGGCGGTGAGAGATATTAGTTCTGTTTCTAGCCAAGCCGCAGGTGTAAGCCAAGATGCTTTTGGTAACAGCAATGTTCGTGGATCAAGGGCAGAAGGAACCGTTTACTTTATGGATGGCATAAAAATGAGGGGCTCGGTTAATCTAGAGCAGCAAAAAAATGGCGAGGTTTTAGGTCACGAAGAATATGCGAGTCTGCAAGAAAACAGCTTTTTAAAGACCGAGAGTAATCCCCTCTCTACTTTTTCGAGTGATGTGGATGTCGCTTCTTATGCAAATATTAGGCGCTATTTGAATGATGGTTACTTGCCACCGCCCGATGCTGTGCGCATTGAGGAAATGCTAAATTATTTCCGCTACAGTTCTAAAGAAGTTGATGATGGAGAAACCTTTGCCATCAATCATCAATTGGTAAAATGCCCTTGGGCAGAAGAGCATAAGCTACTGCGGATAAGTATCAATACTGAAAAAATTAACCGCGCTGAACTGGCCGCTAGTAATTTAGTTTTTTTGATTGATGTTTCTGGAAGCATGAATAGCGCAGATAAACTACCCTTACTGCAAAAATCGCTGCGCCTCTTGGTAAATAACCTTCGTAAAGAGGATCATGTGGCTATTGTCGTTTATGCATCTAGCAGTGGCATGGTTTTGAAACCCACCCCGGGCGATGAAAAAGCAAGAATTCTTTCGGCGATAAGTCAGTTACAAGCGGGCGGTTCTACGGCGGGTGCGGTAGGCATAGAACTGGCTTATAAGCTAGCGGAGGAAAACTTTAAAAAGGGCCATAACAATCGGGTGATATTAGCAACCGATGGCGACTTTAATGTGGGTATATCCAGCGAAAGCGCCTTGCTGAAGTTGATTGAGAAGAAACGTGAGTCTGGTGTTTTTCTCAGTGTACTGGGCTTTGGAGGAGGTAATTATATGGATGCTAAAATGGAAACCTTAGCAGATAATGGCAATGGAAACTACGCGTATATCGATAACATTATGGAGGCTAAAAAAGTACTAGTAGAAGAAATGGGCGCTACTTTACATGTTGT
>JBNMPT010000046.1:0-12059 GCA_051277025.1 Roseivirga sp.
GGTAGACACTGAAGTGGGAAGTAGATAATTTTTAAGGTTTTTTGGGTTATTGAAGACTCTAACTGGATTTATATTTTTTGAGGAAAAATTTGCAATAGATATCCCGAGGATTGTTTAACCTAGAGGTGACTTAAACAGTTTTGAGCAAGAGTATAGAGCATACAGGAAAACAGTAGTGAGCAAGAGTATAGAGCATACAGGAAAACAGTAGTGAGCAAGAGTATGGAGCATACAGGAAAACAGTAGTGAGCAGGAGTAAGGAGCATACAGGAAAACAGTAGCGAGCAAGAGTATAGAGCATACAGGAAAACAGTAGTGAGCAAGAGTATGGAGCATACAGGAAAACATTAGTGAGCAAGAGTATGGAGCATACAGGAAAACAGTAGCGAGCAAGAGTATGGAGCATACAGGAAATCAGTAGTGAGCAAGAGTGTAGAGCATACAGGAAAATCAGTAGTGAGCAAGAGTGTAGAGCATACAGGAAAATCAGTAGTGAGCAAGAGTATGGAGCATAGAGGAAAACAGTAGCGAGCAACAGTATGGAGCATACAGAAACGTTGATCGATATTATTACCGCTAACCCCCTCACTACTCTTGCTCAAGCTCTTGCTGAAAAACACCCTCACCTAGGCGAAATTGAAACCTGAAATTTTATATTAAATTCACCCATGTTAAAACTCTACCCTCTTCTTGTTTTTTTTGCACTTATCAGCCACAGCTTAAAAGCGCAAATTTCGCCCTGCCTAGCAAACGACAGCCTTCGGGTGCTTGTAATTGGTTCATCTACCGCTGCTGGCACCGGTGTTTCTGTGCCCGATAGCGCTTGGGTAAATCGTTATCGCCACTATCTACAAAGCATCAACCCCGCAAATGAAGTGATAAACCTAGCACGTGGTGGCTATAATACCTGGCGGCTTATGCCAGATTATTTTACCGCTCCCAGTGGTAGACCGAGTCCGGATACCTTGCGAAATATCTCGGAAGCTATCCGACGCAATCCCGATGTGATAATTATAAACTTACCTTCCAATGATGCCGCCATTGGTACCGGCACCAACCAACAAATGCAAAATTTCATTCATATGGATTCCTTGGCGAACTCAATGGGCATTGACTTTTGGGTTTGTACCACGCAGCCCCGGAACGGAAATGCAACGCTCAAAAGTATTCAGGTAGCGGTGCGCGATAGTATTCTCAGTCGCTTTGGCAAGCGGGCCATTAATTTCTGGCAAGGAATAGCCGACAGCAGCCGTAGTATTGATCCGAACTTCGATTCGGGTGATGGCGTCCATCTTAATAATCACGGCCACAGAATTTTAATGCAAAGGGTTATTAATAGTGGCATGGCCGACTCTAACCTGATCGCCTATAATGGCATTGATCTAAAAGCCTTCGCCCCTACTTGCAGCAATTGCACCAGTTGCGGCTCAAGCTCCACAACTATTAGCTACACCATTCAAAATCAAGGTGATATTAATTCGTCCAGTAATCTAACGGGCCTGCTAATCCGCGAAAATATTCAGAATAGCCAAATCGACACTTTTAGGCAAGCCTTGCCGCAAATTGCTTCTTGCAGCAGCCTCAGTTTCAATCAAACTATCCCCACTAACTCGGGCGGCGAGTGGCTATTAAAGGTTGCCGTGCACGACCCTAGCGACAGCCTATTAGCAAACAACCTAAGTAGGTCCTACCGCCTAAATCTTAAAGCAGAAATCGATCTTAATTTTAACGACAGCATAATCTGCCCTCAGGATAGTATTTATCTAAAAGCGAATTCTACAGCGCAAATCCGTTGGTTCGAAAGCTACCAATCCGACTCAGTGCTACAGCAAGGAGACAGTCTTTACTGGCCTGCTTCGCAAAGTGACAGTCTTTACTTGCAAGCTTTTGAAGGCCCTTTTTATTATCTCAGTCAATTACAAGCCAGCCCCAGTTCTAATATTCAATGGAATGGCTGTATGTTTAATTTAATTGCTTTCGCAGATACGGTTGTGTTAGATAGTATCCTTTTTACTGCGGGGTCTAACGGTAATATGGCAATGGAATGCCGCACTATTGCCGGTGATTATCAAGGCTATGAAAACGACAGTACACTTTGGTCGGCACCCCTGCGCGATAGTATCTATGCCGCTCTTATCGACAGCAGCTACATGCTGAATTTCGGCACCATTACCATTAACCCTTACGATACCTTAGGCCTTTATTTATACCTTAAAAACCCCACTCAGCGCCTTAGTTACCAATCTACCGGGCAACGCGCAAGCTATGGCGACTCCATCTTTCAAGTAGAACTAGGAAGTGGTATCGCGGCCCATTTTGGTAGCATTTACCATCCCCGTCATTTTAAAGGGGAATTTTATTATCACCACGGCTTTAACCCTTTGGGCCAATGCCAAAGCGAACGCAAGTTGATGGCCCTAAAAGTGCAGCAAGCCTACCTCAGCCTAGGCAAAGACAGCCTCCATAATACCAATTTAGACTTAGATATAAGCTTAGGCAGCGGCTTTAGCAAGCCACAATGGAATTACAGCGCAATAGGCGACACTCTGCGTATCCTGGCTAATAGCTATCAAGCTGGCGATAGTATTCACATTATTCTTTCGGCCGAGGACAGTATTGGTTGCATTAACCGCGACAGCCTAGTGGTTTATTTCTATTCCAACATTGGCTTAATTAACCCGGCGGAATCTGTGTTAAACATTTTCCCCAACCCGACTAAAGGCCTGCTAAAAATTATAGGCTATCCTTACGCTTTCGCAGATGCGTCTTTATCCATTTACGATTTACAAGCTAAGCGAGTAGCGCATAAACTTAGCCTTGCGGCAGATGGCCAATTTAACCTTCCCGCCCACCTTACTAATGGTTTGTATTATCTTAAAATCACCCATCTGCGCAAGCAAGAATTTAATGCAAAGGTTTTATTAGAGCGTTAGACTTTGGCAAGCTTAAAAACCAACTCGGTAGAAACTAATTTTTCAGAGGCTAAAAAGTCCTTCTTAAATAACCTGACAGATTTTTTTCACTTTTTAGGTAGATCACCTACTTTATTGCCCAATGCAATTTGCAGCGATTTGGATTTAGCCTTGCTTAAAAATATTTTCATTTAAGTCAAATCGGGAATTAACTTTTCGCAAAAAAGACAAGAGTCTTTGGAACAATTCAGGTTTTGCGCAAAACACCCATGCTTTCAATGCGATTTATGATTTATGAGGCATAACGCGCCAAAGCAGAATGTAAGCATGCGTAATGCCGTTTGGAAAGCAGGTTATGAGACAATAGATTTGCCCCATAACCACCAAACAAAATCACAGATGAAAAGCATTGGATCTATTTTAACCCTAATTGTAGGGCTAGCACTTCTCGCCTCATGCTCTCCGTTTTCAGACTTACAAACTTCAAGAATGACTGGGAAAGGTGAATTTGAAGTCACCCCTTTTTTAACAACACAATCAGTAACTCTAGATGAAGAATATACTGGAATTCCGTTCGGCGGAGCGGTTGGCACTCACCTTTCCTATGGTCTAACAGAAATGATCGATCTGAGATTAAGTATACGCGCTACTCCTTTTGGTATATTTACACACATAGGGCCTAAGTTTAGATTAATTGAAAATCGATTAGCCTTTTTTATTCCAGCTGGAACTTTAGCTTCTTGGGACGCCGAGTATTATCAGAAGGTGAGCGACTTTTCCTAGGAACTACAGCCAACCCTTCTTTTTAGCCAACCTGTAATTAAGGACAAATTAGAGTGGAACCTCTCTGGGAAATATATCCATAAGTTTAATCAACCTGAAGGAGCATTTGCTGTGAACACCAGCTTTTCCTTCGGTAAAAATATGGATCGACGAACTTATATCTTGGAATATGGCATTATGAACTCCAGCATCGAAGGTATTCGCATGAATTCCAAACAAATCAGTTTTGGCGTAATTTTTAAGATTTAATAAGATTTCTAATCATCGGAAAGCTAGCGTGAAGCTAGTTTTCATTTTTTAAGGCTAGCCAGTCAGTAATAAACGGAAAACTCAATACTAAAGGAATGGGCAATTATACATCTTTACCGAATGAAGCTCCTTAACAGCTCCTTCTTGTCATACACTTAGACCTAAAAAATGGTCAATATCGTTCTTTCTTATAGCATTGAATTCGCCAAAACATAATTTCTTGCCAAAAAGAAAGGTGAATAAAGCCAATTGGCTCTTGGTCTTTGGCTCTTTAATCTAATAACCTGAGTTCGATGTGAAATTAGGCCTCAGACCTCCTATAAATAGTGGGTTTAAAGCCGAAGCGCTGAAGCAATAGCAGGCTATTGCGAAGGGCTAAGGCGCAGAAAAACGCTTTTCAGAAGAGGTTTATAAGTTTATTTCCAATAAAAGTGAAAATCCTGCATCTAGCTCATTTGCTGTAGCCCGCTAGAGCTGCACGATCCAGATTGGTCTTTTCCTTTTTTTGAAAATCTGAGGCTATAATTTTAGGCCGAACTCAGGTTAATATAAACTTTAGCATCCGTCCGCTATAAAAACCAATGATTTAAGCAAAGCCACTTGAGATCAGCAAGCTTTTAAACCGCTTACCAGCCAGATTCGCGGGCAAGTATTTTCACCAAAAAGGATTAACAGCAGACAAAATTTTGAGCTCGTTTTCGGCACTGTAAGATATTATAAATCAAGAGCTGAACCTATTTACTCATAGATGTCCTGAGCTGCTCACCTATGATTGAACCGAAGCTTTGTTTCCTTACTTTTCTAGGCATTCTTATCTTCAGAGCTCATTAATACTTCTCCAAAAGAAACATCCTGGGCCGCTAAACACAAAATAGTTGTCGGTAATTCTTTCACACGCTCCTGCATCTGGCGGAAGTAGCTTTCAAACTTATCATCAGGAACCGCTAAGCCGAGAAAAATCAAATCCGAATATGCGGAAGATTCTGCTAAGATGTGATCAAAACTTTGACCTTCGGCAGCAATGATATCGATTTCCGCCTCAATTCTTATATCGCGTACTATTTCCTTTAGGTTGTGTTGGGCTTTGCTAACGGCCTGTTTCGTGTCTACAACCATTTTAATGCAAAGCCGAGCTTGTCGCCAATCAATACTTTGCTTTAATAAATAAGACAAAATCATCATTAATCCCCCATTACCTTTTAAGCCTCCCCACCAAACATCAATCTTTATTTTCTTTCCAAAAGGAACCTCACCCTGGCCACGATGTACAATAAGTACATTGCGCTTCATTTCATAGAAGCGTCCAATCATTTTACAAAATTCAGGGGTATCGGCATCCTGCGTGCATTCCCCTAGAATAATACTATTAGGCTCTAAACTACCAAGCCCATATGCACTTACAAAGTTTTCAATGCCTTCAAAGCGGTTTTTTGCAGGATACACTTTCACCAAGCCTTCTACTCCCCTTTTGGTCATAAATTCCTTGATATTCTCCTTCATACTTTGAATATGACCTTCTTGAACATTACTATCTGTTAAAACGCTTGCAACCGTCAATATCCCTTGATGCTGGGTGAAGTTATTGGCAAACTCAATTAGGTGCCAACGTCTAGAGGGAGAGCCCGCTAATACAATTGGATTGGGTCGCCAATTTTTAGCATCCTTCTCTTCGTCGCCAAGCCGAATTAGATTTCGACGTATTATAGCCATGCGTACTCCCCTATTGATGCTCCCCCAGGAAGTTTGCATTCGTCGACGTTTAATCCAAAAAAACAGGAGACCTATAAACAAAAAGGTAATTAATGCCGCGGGGAAATTGATCAGTAACATTACCGCAAAACAGGAAATGGCGCCCAACAAAGAGAAAATCCAATTTACTTTAAAAGTCGGTCGAAAAGAGGGACTGCCCAAGAACCGTTCTGTGCCAGCCGCAATATTCAAAACCCCATAAGTAGTTAAGAAAAACATGGTTAGTATAGGAGCGATTGCATTTAAATTACCAATCCAAACTACTACCAAAACTATAGCCAAGGTAAACAAGGTACCGTATCTTGGAGTATCGTATTCTCCTGATCCTTTCCCTACCCATTTTAAAAACTTGGGTAGCATATCGTCTTTTGCTAAAGCCTGCAATACCCTTGGGGCTCCCATTATACTGCCCATAGCGCTAGAAAGTGTTGCTCCCCAAACTCCTATTAATATTGAATCACCCCAAAAGGATATTTTGCGCATAACTAATGGATCCGCAATTAAGGTTTTCGCTTCTGCCGAATTGGCTAGTAAAATAGGTAAGGTCATATAAATCAAATAACCCACCCCTATTGCGGCGAAGGTGCCTCGTGGTATAGATTTTTTGGGATTCTTTAAATCACCCGACATATTTACTCCCGCCATTATACCGGTAACCGCTGGGAAAAACACCGCAAAGACCGTCCAAAAGCCCACGCCTTCGCCACCTGCCGCTCCCCAAAGTTCTATCTGCGTTTCTTCAATGGGGCTGCCAAAAAATAATGCTATTAATGAAATGGCTATTCCCACCATGATAACATACTGAGCACGAATCGCCGCTTTAGCTGAACCCAGAGCGATACCAGTGATGATAATTGTAGTGATAATACCCAGCCACTTCTCATTTAAATTGGGAAAAACGGCGACTACACTTTCGGCAAAGCCCACGGTGTAGAGTGCCACAGAAAGTGCTTGAGCAAAATAGAGAGATACGCCAATGGCCCCGCCAGACTCTATCCCTAAGGAGCGGCTTATCATGTAGTAAGCTCCCCCTGTTTTCACCTTTTGATCGGTAGCGATAGAAGCAATAGATAAGCTGGTTAGAAAAGTGATACTCGTGGCAAGAGTGACAATTATCAAAGTGCCTAGAAGGCCCACATTTCCTACTACCCAGCCAAAGCGGAGATACATAATAACCCCTAGAATAGTAAGTATGGATGGAGTAAAAACTCCTCCAAAAGTGCCTAGTCCATTGGACTTTCCGGCCTGCGCTTTAATTGCTGAATCTACTGACAAGGGGATTAAATTAACCAATTTTTGGCGCATAATATCGCTTTATTCATTTTTCCTGACTTATAAAATTTAAAAGTGCTGCTGTATTGCTTTAAATCAATACCTAAGAAAGTTTGACCCAAATGTCCCAGAACTTAAATTTTCAGCTTCTTGCCCTCCGCCATACTTCGAAAACACCCTTCCTACCCAATTCCATAAAAAACCTCAACCAACTAACTTAATTCAAGCGAAGGTTAATATATCTTCGCAAAATGATAAACGTGGTGATTATTGACGACGACCTGTTTTCGCAAGAAACACTAAAAGACCGATTACTCGATCTTGACCACGACTTTGAAATTGTAGGTGTATTTAGCGGAGTTGAAGATACTTTGGCTCATTTCCCCAAACAGGGAATTGACATATTATTTCTTGATATGGAGCTTCAGGATGGAAAAGGTTTTGATGTTTTAAAAAGATTAGAAGAAATCAACTTTGAAGTAATCATTACGACCATGCACGATAGTTTTATGCTGGAAGCTATCAAGCACTCTGCGATCGACTATCTTTTGAAACCAATTAGCAAAGAAGACCTTAGCTCAGCTATTTCTCGTTTTGAGGACAAAGTTCAAAAACTTCAGAAATTAAAAAGCCCCAATACCCAGGAGCGCGCTACTCGCTTGGTGATTCCTAATCAAGATGGTCTTGAGTTAGTGGAAATCAAAGATCTTATTCGCTTAAAGTCAGATGGCGCTTATACCCGCTTATACCTTAGGAATGACAGGGAGTATCTTACCAGTAAAAACCTGGGATATTACGATGACAAATTAAAATCACACGATTTTTTCAGAGTGCATCATCAGCATTTAATAAACCTCAATCACGTTAAAAACTACATTAAAGGTGAAGGCGGCAGTGTAACCATGTCCGACGATTCTACCGTGGATGTATCGCGCAGAAAGAAGGACGACTTTCTGAAAAACCTGATGTCTTAGCTCCAGTATACTCGAATCCCAAATTCGATTAGCGGATGCTCCAATTTAACCCCCAAGGCTAGTCTCTTATTATTTCACAATTTGGACTTCAGCCGAATCAACAAGGAATATAAACACCTTAAGCGAGCCATATAAGGCCGCTCTACAGCCCCATTTCGCAACCTTTTTAAGAGATAAAAGACCAATCAAAGTCTCTAATTAATAGCCAACTGTCCAAAATAAATAGGAATACCATTTATTAATTCTAAATTTGGTTGAAGCCTGCGTGAAAGCGTTTAGAAATTGGGGGTATCATAAATTCTAAAATATCAATTTAGCATTGACTTTTTATCTAAACGTTCGTTTAGCGTCCAGTTGTCAAATGATTACTACCACTTATAAAGTAAGAACACGATCCCTATAATGGATTTGTATATTTACTTAAGCTTTTGATTCTTACCAACCAATCAACCCAACATAATGTCAGAGCCAAGCTCAGAATCCCAATCCCTTTTAAATCCTTTCCCAGGCTTAAGGGCTTTTAAGGATACCGAAAGCCATTTGTTTTTTGGCCGAGAAGAGCACATTGAGGATGTCCTTTCCAAGCTTAAAAACAACCATTTTGTCGCAGTAGTTGGTACTTCTGGAACGGGAAAATCATCCTTAATAAAAGCAGGCGTTTTGCCAGCCATCGCTGCGGGAAAAGCATCTCATCAGAGCGAGAATTGGGAAGTCGTTTCAATGAACCCCGGAAGTTCCCCCCTGCAGAATTTAGCCGATGCCATTTGCCAAAAATCAAGTTTAAGCGCTTCCGTAAATATAGAAACTTTTAAAAAGCGTCTGATAGAACTAATGAGCACCAGCACCTTAGGCTTGGTGCAGGCTATGCGCCCGGTCTTGGCGAAAAACACCAAACTACTTATTCTTATCGATCAGTTTGAGGAAGTATTTCGATTTGCAAAGGAAGATGAAGCAGAGGCCAAAGCACTCTATGACCAATTTGTTAAGCTTATTATTGAAACGGTTCGCCAGCGCGATGTACCAATTTATGCCATTCTTACTCTTCGTTCAGATTTCCTTGGAGATTGTGTAGATTTTGAAGGCTTGCCGGAAGCCATAAACGATGGACATTATTTAGTTCCGAGAATGAATAAGGCACAAATGAAACGGGCCATTACCGGTCCTATTTATTTGGCTAAGGGGAAAATTTCCCCCCGACTTATTCAGCACATTACCCTTGATTTAGGTAGCAACCCCGATCAGCTCCCCGTCCTGCAACATGCGATGATGCGCTGCTGGGATTATTGGAAAAATAATGCCGTGGCGGGAGAGCCTATGGACCTGCAACATTTCGAAGCCATTGGCGACTTAAGGAATGCATTATCCACCCACGCAAATGAAGCCTATGATGAATTAGATGCTCCTCAAAAGCAAGTCATTAAAAAAGTTTTTAAAGCCTTAACTACCAAGAAAACAGAAAACAGAGGGATAAGGAGACCTATGTCTTTGAGCCAGCTAGCACTGGTAACAGAGGCCTCTAAAGAAGATATTATTAGGGTTTTAAAACCATTTCAAGAAGCTGGTCGTAGCTTTATATTGCCAGGAAGCGACATCAAAGCGATCGGTTCCACTATTTATGATATATCCCACGAGAGTTTAATGCGCGGATGGGGAAAATTGAGAAATTGGGTAGACGAAGAGATGGAGTCTACCGAGCTATACCTTCGCATTAGCACCGCTGCCTTATTGCACGATCAAGGTGCTGCAGGACTTTGGAGAGATCCTGAATTACAATTAGCTATAGATTGGAAAGAAGAACAACAACCCATACTTCCTTGGGCCGAACTTTATAATGATCAGTTTGTGGCGGCCATCAACTTTATCGAAGACAGCAAGAAGGCGGCTATTATTGAAGGCTCTAAAAAAACCAGACGCACGCGATTTATTCGCTTAGCCATTTCGGTGTTTATCATTGTGGTAACACTATTGGCTGGTTGGGCCTTAGTGCAGACTAATATTGCCGAGCAAAAATCTGCGGAAGCACAACAAAAAAGTGAAGAAGCCATAGAGCAAAAAAAGATCGCCGAAAGCTCTAAAGACGAAGCACTCCTCGCCTCTACCGCGGCACAGAAGTCAAGTGAAAAAGCAAAGGAACAGGCTGTAATAGCCAGTGAACAGGCAAGAATTGCCGACGAACAAAAGCAAATTGCTCAAACTGAGAAAGGCAAGGCAGAAAGTGCTGCAAATCTTGCAATAAGCAAACAGAAGCTTGCCGACCAAAAAAGTAAAGAGGCCATTGAACAGAAGCGCATGGCCGATGCGGCAAGTGCCGAAGCAAATCGTTTACGCTTGGTTGCAATCAGCCAAAATTTAGCCTATTCCTCTTTACAGGTAACTCAAAACCCAGAACTTGCGGCCCTTCTCGCTATCGAATCTTATAGTATTGCGAAGGCAACCGGGGGAAATTTAAATAGCGCTTCTTTATATAATTCGGCCTTCAAAGCTTTAGAGCAAGTTTCTACAGATTATTCGCCTAAAGTATTCACTTTAAACCACGAGGCCATCTCTTTTGAATCGCGCAATAATACCCTTTGTACGGTAGACCGATCTGGCAATTATAAAACTTATAGTGAAACGGACTATTACATGCTGGGTCAGCAAACATCTAAAATAACCGCTACAGAACTTAACACGGCCTATATAAACCCATTAAAAGACGAATATGTTTTTGGACTTAATTCGTTTGAAATTCAAGTAATACAAGGAGAAAATATCAAGAACCTCTACGGTCATAGTGGTTTAGTACGAGCGGTGGCTTTCCGAGAGGTAAATCCAACTTTGATTAGTGGAGGAAGAGATGCTAAACTTATACTTTGGAATAACGACGGCAGCCATGAGCAAATGAAATTTGATGCCCGTATCAAAACGATCTCTGCCTTAGCCGATTCATCAAGCGTTTTAGTGGGTTGTGAAAACGGTATAATATATCGCGTCAACCTCACTACTAAAACTCAGACTGAGTTTGCTTCAAAGCCTTCTGTGCGCGTTGAAGCCTTATCACAAACTGCAGATGGAACTATCGTTGCTATTGGATACTCAGACGGGAGCACCAGGCTATACTCGGCAAATGGAATCATGTTGAAGGAATTATCGGGCTTAGGTAGCGTAGTTAGCTTGCAAATGAACAAGGCAAAGGATGTACTAGCCATTGCCTATTCTGGCCGCTTAATCCGCCTCTATTCACTTTCAAACTTAAGCACCTTAGCTATTGAAATAAAAATGGAAAGACCCATTAAGGAGATAGTACTTCAAGCCTCCGGCTCGGAAATATTTGTTTCCTGTACCGATAGAAGCATTCATAAATACCCCGTTAAAGCGGATTGGTATATCAATCAATTACAGTCTAAAAGAAGCAGAACGCTAAATGAAGAAGAGTGGGAAACCTTTGTCGGTGGTGATATCCCATTTAAGCCTAGCCCGTTAAATTCAGCAAAATAATGAACAAAAAATCGTTAACATATGCCTTTTTTATAGCCATGCTTTTTACCAGCTTTATTAGTCAGGCACAAATAGACCCATGCTTGACCGATCTTAAAGATGGCGCAACCAAAACAGAGCAGGGTTATTATGATGAGGCCATTAAACTTTTAGAAAAAAGCATTGAGGACTGCAAGCTAAGTGCCAGCGATAAAATTCAGGCCCGCAAACTATTGATCATAAATTACCTGGCTATTGACAACCTTGAAGCCGCAGCCGAGGGAGCGGCGACTATTATGAAGATTAACCCTAATTACGAGCCAGACAAATTACGTGACCCAATAGAAGTGGTCATGCTTTTTGCGAAATACAAACGCAAGGTTGTGCTTAGGGGCAGCTTTTCCGGTGGACTAAACAATTCTCTGACCGAGTCCATTCAAACCTATTCGATTGTTGGTGATGATGATGCCGCAGGACTGGACAACTATCAATCAACGAGCTCTTTTCAAATCGGAGTAGCCGCAGAATATAGGCTACATAAGGAATTATGGCTGCAATTAGGCCTTCAATTTAGAAGAAGTGGCTATAAAATTGACATACCAAATATTCAAGGAAGAACGGTTAGTTACAGTGAGGATCTAAATTACTTCGACATCCCGCTTTC
>JBNMPT010000047.1:0-12050 GCA_051277025.1 Roseivirga sp.
TCCTCACTAAGTTCCTTATCTTTAAACTCCTCTTTCCAAACAGCTTCCTTACTGCGAATTAAATCCTCCGCATCGATACTGAGCTTCACGAGAATATCCTCTAAATCCATGGGGCTTAAAGGTTCGGTCATATATAGTATCACTTCTGGCTGAAGGCCTTTCTCTTCTAAAAGTTGCAAGCCTTCTCTGCTTTTTTTGCAGCGAGGATTATGATAATAGTGCATAGTATATTTTATCGTTGTAGATGTAAAAAGCCTTTCGCTTCCTTTAAGTTGCCGCAAATATCCTGATAATTGAATAGATAGAAGTAAACCCCTTGGGCCATTTCTTGATTATTAAAATTACCGTCCCAGCGTTCGTTAAATCCATCGCCATTAAAAAGTAACACTCCATTCCTATCCCTAATCTCCAAGGCTGAAGTAGTTACAAATGCGGCCGTCTTCTCATTTCCCAAAATTCCGTAAAAGTCATTTTGTCCATCACCGTTAGGACTGAAAATATTTGGTAGTTCCAGTAAAAACTCTTCATCGTAGATAAAGATGCTCTCTTCTCTTTCTACTGTATTATTACAAATGGTATCAAATGCCTGCATGCGAATGGTATAATTACCACCCTCTTCCAAATTAAGAATTAAGCTATCGCTAGTTTCGTTTAATAATTGATCATTTAGATACCAAGAATAGAGATGAAAACCACTTTGATTTACCCGAAAACTCTGGGGGTAATTCGCCGCACATGCCTTCACATCGCTGGTCAGTTCTAAAAACAAATTAGACTGACTAATAATAAGGGTTTTACTCAGGGTGTCTCTGATTTGACAGATAGGATCGAAAGCAATCATTTCAACCTGATAAGTGCCTGGACTGTAATTATGACTCGGACTGGCACTGGTAGTGCTGTCACCATCACCAAAAGTCCACCGGTATTGGCTGCTTCCGCTCGATTGGTTCACAAAAGAAACCAGTGCACTTTGATCGCAACTATCGTAATCAATACTAAAGTCTGCCGTCACTTCCGTTCCTAATGCAAACACCTCCAAGAAGGTGCTGTCTATTAAAAAACAATTGGTATCGATAGCGTAAAAGGTGAAACGGTTTATCCCGCTATCAGCCATGGTGTAAAGTTGATTCCTCAAAGTATCTAAAGTCCCATCGGGGCTCTGAACCAAAACCCAATCCGCGTTAAAGCTATAATCTGCGAATTTTATACTGGACGGAAAACAAACTGTATCTGCATAACCCGGCGCTATATCTACTTTAGCATCAATAGAATCTGCTTTCATATCAAAGCGAAAGATGGCCATATTGCATCTATTATTCATCTTAATAGCTGAGAAGGCATTGGGAGTAGTAGGGAAGCTGCTGTTACTAAACCCGCAAGAGCAGACCGCTTGAAAAATGGAGCCATCCTTACGAAAACGGCTACTGCCACCATCTACATGATCGGCTCCAAAACCATATTGACCAAAGAAGGTAGCATATTCTAACCTTTTCCAACTAGCATCCATCCTGAGGAAGTAAAAGTCACCTCGATCGGTAGAATCACGCCAAGCATTAGCAGTTATAGGCATATTGGCAGGTATACCTGTGCCAGCATTGCCGCGAGCTGAACCATAACCAGCTCCCCAACCAGAAAGAAATACATCGCCACATTCACTGACCATTAAGGCTCCTGGTGAAATATTGGTAGCAAAATTAGTTCCCACTCCGAAGGTGGTGGATAGGTTTAGCTTGAGATCGGGACTAAACTGTTGTAAAAACTGGGCGCTCCCTGGTTGCCCCCATAAACTGTCGCCTATTTGCGGCCAAGCGCCTCGCGTCTGTCCAAAAATGGTGATATTATCTTGGCGGTCAATATCTAAAAAATAAGAAACATCGTGCTCAGCTGTGCCCGTAAAAGTAAACTTCAAAACGTCACCATTAGTAGGATTCAGCTCGGCGAGAAAACCATCTACCTTGCCATTTGCAGAATCTTGATAAGCACCAGTGGTGGGATACGTTAAATTTGTGCTTTCGGTTGCTCCGGTTATAAATAGTCGGTTGCTTTCACTAAAACGCAGCGAGAATACGGCATCATTGTTACTCCCACCAATCATCTTGTTCCAGTTTAACTGACTTAAATCGCTATTAAAAGAAAAGACTATCCCATCTTGCAAACCAGCATAATTACTATTCAAAGCAGAGCCAGTGTCAATATTTGGAGAAAAAGTAAAGGATACCCCCAAAATATTTCCTGTTGAATCTATGCTTAAATCACCGCGCGAAGCGTCACCATAATTAAACTCAAGATTATTATTCATACCATCCGAAGCGGTACCGCCTAAAAAGGTCGAGCCTAATAAACTCCCCCCCGTACTGTCCAAGATGGAGAGGAAAATATCAGTAGAAAAAGGAAACAATAATAAACCCCCTATTCTTTGGCTAACGGCAGGACCTATGCTAAAGGAAGTATCAAATGCACTAAGGGTTACCGGGAAATCGGGTGAACCTGTCGCCCCTAAAATTATCAATGACTTATCGGGGCCTTCCAATAAACTAATCGGTACATCATTTTGTGCACCTCCTAAAAAAGTAGCATAAATTTGTTGGCTGCCATCCGGGCTGTATTTGGCAATAACCCCATCTAAAACCCCGCCACTGGAAGAATCTTGAAAGGCTCCTAAGGTCGTGGGGAAGCCCCGAGCAATGGCGCCATACACGTAATTAATACCCGCATTATAACCGGCACCATCAACACCAAAAGTAGCAGAGAAGCCGAAGTTATCATCGGTTGAAGCACTGTAGGTGCTAAACACCAAAGTAGGGTCAATTATTAATTCTCGACTGCGATCATAATCTCCTAGTACATATTTAAACAATTGTCCCTCTTGCTGAAAAGCGACTTTCACCAAATCCTCTTCCTGAAAAGCGAGCGGCGCGGTATACACCACATTTTTAACGGCCGTAATTAAAGCTAAATCCTCACCCGTTAATCCATAGCTTTCCACGCCTTTAAACTGCCAACGAATTTCACTCGGATCACCACCGGGTTTAACAATGAAATCGTATTTATAAACTCCCGCCGAACTTAAATAGTAACGCAGATCAATGTTGGGATAAATATTATGGTAAATTATTTCTTGATATTGCCGCAAGCCCGCCTTCCAACGTTGAGGATCTTTTCCTTTTAGATAATTTAAATACGGTACATCTTTCAATACTTTGCGAGAAACTTCCGCTTGGAGGTTTACTCCCAACCACTGCATGCTATAAACGTGGCCTTGTCTTACTTCATCTGAATTTTGATGGTGATGAATCTCGTCGCCGGTATGGCGTTTTTCCAATAGCTGGACTCTAACCTCATCGGGCTTAAAAAACAGAAAGTCGCTACCATTGCGCAACAGGTAATCGAAATCGCCTTGCCATTGCCCTTCGTTTTCTACGAAGGCCACATGCTGCGCTGCTGCTGAAAGGCTTAAGCAGAGCCAAAGAAGGCTTAGGATTCTTTTTAAGTTCAAAGTTTAAAAATCTATTCCTCGAATGTAAGGCAGTAATCCGAGATTTCAAACTGTGGATTAAGTTAAGCTCAATAATGGCAGTTAAGGACTAGTCTCAACTATCCTGCAAATCATTACTTTGTCCTTGACTCATTAAAAACGCCTTGATAAAAGCATCTAGATCCCCATCTAAAACCTGATCTACATTAGAAGTTTCATGGCTTGTGCGAACGTCTTTAATTAACTTATAGGGATGCAATACATAATTCCGAATCTGACTACCCCACTCTATTTTCTTCTTTTCCGCTTCTATTTCTGCGCGCGCTCGGTTTTTAGCTTCAATCTCAATTTCATATAGTTGCGATTTCAATAACTGCAAGGCCTTTTCCTTGTTTTGCAGTTGCGAGCGACTCTCGGTGTTTTCAATAACAATCCCAGACGGTCTGTGACGCAGACGAACCCCCGTTTCAACCTTGTTTACATTTTGCCCTCCTGCTCCACCAGAACGAAAGGTATCCCATTCTATATCAGCAGCACTGATATCAATCTCAATGGAATCGTCCACCAGCGGATATACGTAAACAGAAGCAAAGGAAGTATGCCTTTTCGCATTGCTATCGAAGGGTGAAATTCGCACCAGACGGTGCACGCCATTTTCACCTTTAAGGTATCCAAAAGCGTAATCGCCTTCAATTTCCAAGGTTACTGTTTTAACGCCCGCAACATCCCCCGCTTGATAATTGAGCTCACTAACTTTATATCCTTGTCTTTCTGCATAGCGCAGATACATGCGCATGAGCATACTGGTCCAATCACAGCTCTCCGTACCTCCCGCTCCAGCGGTTATTTGCAAAACAGCACTAAGCTGATCCTCCTCACCGGAAAGCATATTCCTAAACTCCAAAGCCTCAAGAGTATGTATCGCCTTAGCTTGCATATCGTCCATTTCCGCCTCAGTCATTTCTCCTAAGTCAAAAAACTCTAAACCCAGATTAAGTTCGTCTGCTGAAGCTTTTAGGTCATCAAAAGATTCTACCCAAAACTTTAGACCGCGTATTTTCTTCATTACCTGCTGAGCGGTTTTTTGATCTTCCCAAAACTCAGCTACCGCAGTTTTCTCTTCTTCGTTGATAATCTGAATTTCCTTCTGCTCAATTTGTAGATAGTCTTTAAGCGACTCTACCCTTTGCAAAAGCTCTTGCACCTGCTCCTTCGTTACCATCTTGCGAATTTATAAATACCTCGTTAATGAAAAAGCATTAATAGGCATTTAATTACATAGTCTCTGTGGGATGCTTAGCTTAGTTTGAGCCTGATTATGACCTTATCAGAAAATACAATTTTAGGCATTTACTCTTTCTCAATTGCTTAATTTTGTGTCAGAAACAAAACTCATCAATCTCAATAATGGATAAATTTGACGTAGCGATCATTGGATCAGGACCAGGAGGATACGTGGCCGCAATCAGATGCGCTCAACTTGGAATGAAGACCGCCCTGATTGAAAAATACAGCACTTTAGGTGGGACTTGTTTAAACGTAGGCTGCATACCATCGAAAGCCCTTTTAGACAGCAGTGAGCATTTTCATAACGCTTTGCACTCCTTCGCCGATCACGGTATAGACATCGATACGCCTAAAGTAAATCTCGAGCAGATGATTAGCCGTAAAAACACGGTGGTAAGTCAAACGACAGAGGGCATTCAGTTTTTAATGAAAAAGAACAAAATCACCGTTTTAAAAGGATTTGGTTCTTTTGTTGATGACCACACTATTGCTATTAAAGGCGAGGAGATGGAAACAACAATTACCGCTGACAAGGTGATAATTGCCACTGGCAGCAAACCCACAGAGTTGCCATTTGCAAAATTTGATAAGGAAAGGATCATCAGTAGTACCGAAGCTTTAAACTTAAAAGAAGTTCCGGCAGAAATGCTTGTCATTGGGGCGGGTGTTATTGGTTTAGAGCTAGGAAGTGTCTATGCTCGCTTAGGATCGAAAGTAACGGTAATCGAATATTTGGACAAGGCAATACCGGGTTATGATGGTGCCATGAGCAAAGAAATCACCAAGTCCTTGAAGAAAATAGGTATTAAATTCCACTTCAATCACAAGGTAACCGCAGTGTCACGCGCAGGCGATAGGGTTGAGGTTAGTGCCACTGACAAAAAAGACCAAGAGGTACAATTTGAAGGCGACTATTGCTTAGTAGCGGTAGGAAGAAGCGCTTATACTGCTGGACTAGGTTTAGATAATGTTGGCATCAAAACCGATGCTAGAGGAAAAGTTGAGGTAAACGAAAAGCTACAAACTAGCAAAGAGCATATTTATGCTATTGGCGATGTAATTAAAGGTGCCATGCTGGCTCATAAAGCCGAAGAAGAAGGTGTTTTTGTAGCCGAAGTTATGGCCGGTCAAAAGCCACATATTGATTACAACCTGATACCAGGAGTAGTTTACACTTGGCCAGAAGTTGCTAGTGTGGGGAAAACTGAAGAGCAATTGAAGTCAGAGGGTGCCGACTATAAAGTAGGTTCATTTCCCTTTCGTGCTTTAGGACGTTCCCGTGCTAGTGGTGATACCGATGGTTTAGTGAAAATAATTTCCGATAAAACTACCGACGAAATTTTAGGCTTCCATATGATTGGACCGCGAGCCGCCGATCTCATCGCCGAAGGAGTTGTGGCCATGGAATATCGCGCTTCAGCAGAAGACATTGCACGCATGAGTCATGCTCACCCTACCTATGCCGAAGCTATAAAAGAGGCGGCATTGGCTGCCACGGGAAACAGAGCGCTGCACGTATAAATACACATCAAGGCGGGGCTTATTTTCCCGCCTTTTTTTTTCCAAATTCTAATAAAGTCGTAGATTAGTCTTGAATATCCTCATGCATGCGTAATTTAAAATGGGCCTACTTTAGTTATATACTACTGATTGTTTTTCTCAGTTTTATATTTTACATATTTCTAGATCAGGCGTACTCCGCTCGTTCAAAAGACACCCTCCGACTAGATTTGTCTGGCAGACAGCGCATGCTTAGTCAAAGGATTAGTAAAGAAGGCCTAAACATTACAAGAAATAAACAATTTGGCGAGTTTCAAAGCCATTGCGACAAATTGAAAGAAAACATTGAAGACTTTGAAAAGCAACATCAAATATTGCTTTCGCCCGATGTTTTTGATCTAATTACTGTTGCCCTTAAATTAAAGGTTCTCGCCGTTCATAATGATAACCTCGCTCTTCGCAATGCTTATCTCAATCATGCCCAGAAAATAACACTCTACTGCCAAGGTGAAATTACAAGTGATGAAGCGCGTGAAAATGCACTGAGTCTTCTAGATAAAAGTGATGCCATTCTTGACTATCTAGAACAGGTGGTGATGATATACCGGGAGGATGCTAACTCTAAAGCGAATCGAGCAGAAAAAATCAGCAATATCGCTTTTGCCATTTTGGCGCTTACCTTTATAACGCTATCTATCTTCTTCTTCCTGCCCATCTTTCAGCAACATAAAAAGGAGCATGATGAAAAAATCCGCAGTTTGAAAGCAGAAAAAGAAGCAGCCAAAAAACTTAAAAACCTTTTAGAAGACGAACAAGAATACAGTAACGAATTACAAAGACAACGCACTGCTCTCGCTTCTAATGAAAACGAATTAACCAAAAGACTAAAGGAACTTGAACTTGCCCGCAAACACCTTGAGGAAAGTGAAAACGAACTTTTAGGCATAATTAATAACCTTCCTGTTGGAGCAATATTAGTTCAAGCAGACAAGCTTCTCATTAACAAAGCGTCTAGTGAGATTTTAGGCTACACTCCCGAAGAACTTGATAGCACCGATAAATTTTTTAATAAAATATATCGCACTACCTCCGATCAAACTTACGAGCAGTACCAGTCCTTTCTGAACCAAAAGGAAATCAAAAACTTTCTCTTTCCGATTTACAAAAAGAATGGAGAAAAACGAATCATTGAATTTGGCGGTTATAATTTCACCCGCGGCGTGGTTTGGACTTTAATAGATATTACCGAGAAAAGGAATGCAGAAAGGAATCTACGCCGAAATGAAGAGGCCATTAGACAGCTCTATTCCATTTCAGCAAATAATAGCCTAGGTTTCAAAGAAAAAGTACGCTTATTTTTAAAACTCGGAACCAAGAGATTCAGACTTCCTAATGGTATTATGTCCAAAAGTGACTTAGCAAATGGACGCTATGAAGCAATTGATATGTACTCGGAAGGTGACCTCCTACCCCAAGACATCGATAACCTTCCGCTAAAAGGTACTCTTACTGAGAGAATTATTACTTCGCAAAGTTCTGTTTATTTCACAAATTTAAAACAGGCACCGAATTTTAAAACCCACACCGAAAGCTTTAGCATTAAAAGTTACATCGGCGCACCTATTTACGTTTGGGATAAAGTTTATGGAAGTCTCAACTTTAACGGACCTCATGAGTCAAGCTATCCTTTTACTGAAAATGACTTAGACCTAATAGGATTAATGGCAAGGTGGCTTGGGGCAGAGATTGAAGCGCACGAATCACGAGAGGCCTTAATAGATGCGAAGGAGTCTGCCGAGGTTGCCGCAAGAGCAAAAAGTGAGTTTTTAGCCACCATGAGTCATGAGATCCGTACGCCCATGAATGGGGTAATAGGTATGACTTCCCTCCTCTTGCAAACGGAATTAGACAAGGAACAACTCGATTATGTCAATACTGTTCGCCTTTCGGGAGACACTTTACTTTCCATAATAAATGACATTCTTGACTTTAGTAAAATAGAGGCTGGGAACATGAGTTTAGAGGTATACCCCTTTTCTCTTAGCCAATGTATTGAGGAAGCGGTAGAACTTTTGGCAATTAAAATTGCGGAAAAAGAACTAGAGCTTATCTATTCCATCGACGCTAGCTTGCCTAACTACATTGAAGGAGACATTACTCGTCTGCGTCAAATACTTATTAATTTGATTTCCAATGCGATTAAATTTACCGACGGCGGAGAGATCGAAGTCAAAGCTGTTTTAGAAAGCAAGGCAAATCAAGTTTTAAAAATTCATTTCTCAATACGTGATACGGGGATAGGCATGAGTTCCGATCAACAGGAGAAACTATTTAAAGCTTTCAGTCAAGCCGATTCTTCTACAACTAGAAAATACGGGGGCACAGGCTTAGGCCTTGCTATTTCCCAACGACTGACCGGTTTAATGGGAGGGAAAATATGGGTAGAAAGTAAGTCTGGACAAGGCTCAACCTTTCACTTTACCATTGACGCCACCCAGTCTGTCAATCAAAAAGATAATGAGCTAAACGAGTTATTAAACTCAGTGCGCAATCGCAGTGTTCTCATTGTTGATGATAACCACACTAATTTACGAGTACTCTCGAAACAGTTTAAAAATTGGGGTGTCAATGTTTTCCAAGAAAGCGACCCTCGCATCGGTTTGGAAACCGCTTTAAAGCAGAATCTAGAATTGGTCATAGTTGACTTTGAGATGCCAATTCTGGATGGACTTGAGTTTTCTAGAAAGCTAAAAGTAGTAAAGCCCGATTTGCCAATAATTATATTGAGCTCTGCTTACCCAGAAATCACTAGGGAGGAAAAAGATCGGCTTTTCCAGTTCTATTTTACTAAGCCTATAAAACACTCGCAGTTGCTTTCTAGCATGCACGAGATATTTGGGAGTGTGAAGATTAAGAAAACTGAGCTGAATGAGCATCGAGAAATGACCTTATCTGAATTAGGCGCCAATTATCCACTACGCATCCTTCTTGCGGAAGACAATGCAGTTAATCAGAAACTTGCTACTCTTACACTGAAGAAAATGGGCTATGGTACTGATGTTGCCGGCAATGGCTTAGAGGTACTTACCGCCTTAGCGCGTCAAGATTATGATCTAATTTTCATGGATATTCAAATGCCTGAAATGGATGGCAGCGAAGCAACCAAGGCAGTAATAGACGAATATGGTGATAAGCGACCAGTAATAATTGCGATGACAGCAAATGCAATGGAAGGTGATCGTGAGAAATTTATGGAAGCGGGCATGGATGACTACGTAACCAAGCCCATTAATTTGAAGATAATTCAAAACGTCTTAAAGAAAGTGTACCTAAAAGAGTATTTACGTTAATGGCTAGACGCTCCGTTTTCACTCTTTCAAAGTCACTATTTACCAAAGAGCGCCTGCTCAGTCTGGCCGCTCAATCGGAAAACTGTCAACTACTTGATTCAAACCAACACCGGGACCAATACAGCCAATTCAACTGGCTGCTTGGTTGGAAAAAAAAGGCCGGTATTTCAGAAAGCTCTAATGCCTTTAGCAAGCTAAGAGATTTTCAAAATTACACAAACGACTGGCTATTAGGTCACTTAGCCTATTCCTTGAAGGACGAAATTGAAGACTTAAGCAGTTCCCATTCTGACCCCTTAGATTGGCCACATCTCGCCTTCTTTGTGCCCGAAACAATAATAATTGAGAAGCAGGGACAATTAAGCTGCCAGTCCTATGAATATCAAAACTCAGAGGAACTAGAGGCCGCTCTTAACTTTGGTGAACAGCAGCTAAAAACAAAGCATCCCAAATTTAAAGCCAGCCTTACCGAGGAAGAATACCTAAATCATATTGCCTCCCTGAAAGAAGAACTGCAAGCAGGAAATATATATGAAATTAACTTTTGCCAAGCTTGGCAAGCAGAAGCAGAAATTAATCCGGTAAATCTATTTTTAAAACTCAATGCCAAACACAAGGCTCCTTTTGCCAGTTTCTACCGTTTAGAAGATCGCTACCTCTTGTGCTTTTCACCCGAAAGGTACTTGCAGAAACAAGATCGCAAACTAATTTCTCAGCCGATAAAGGGCACTGCAGCACGATCTAAAAACAAGGAAGAAGATGCACTGCGGAAAATGAGCCTTCTCGCTTCAGAAAAAGAAAGAGCAGAAAATGTGATGATTGTGGATTTAGTCCGCAATGATCTCAGCCGCACTGCCGCCAAAGCCTCGGTAAAAGTAGAAGAGCTTTTTGGACTATATACTTTTAATGCTGTCCATCAAATGATTAGCACCATCAGCTCGCAACTAAGGACTGAATGCGATCTAGTAGATGCTTTGGAAACTACCTTCCCAATGGGAAGTATGACCGGCGCACCGAAAATAAACGCCATGAAATTGATTGAAGCGCACGAAAGTTTCAACCGCGGCATATATTCTGGTTCAGTGGGTTATATTAACCCTGCTGGCGATGCTGACTTCAATGTGGTAATTCGTTCGATAACCTATTCTGAAAAGTTGAAGTTAGCCGAGGTTAAAGTGGGCGGAGCCATAACCATTCATTGCGATGCTGAGGAAGAGTACCAAGAGTGCCTACTCAAAGCGGAAAAAGTAATAGCTTCTACCGATGATTGAAAAATTGGCCTCAGTGCTACAAGAAAACGGGATAAGAAAAACGGACTCCCTCCTTATTGCCTTTAGCGGAGGCATGGACAGCAACGTTCTCTGCAGGGCACTGCAAGACCTAGGCTATTCACTTTCTCTTGCCCATGTTAATTTTCAGTTGCGCGGAGAAGAATCAGCAGAGGATGCCAATTTCTGCCGAAATTTTGCAGAAAAAAACGCTCTTCCCTACTTCCAAAAAGATTGTGAGACGGAGGAATTTGCGCAGAAGCAAAAGCTTTCCATTCAAGAGGCGGCCAGAACACTGCGTTATGATTTTTTCCGAGATTTACAAAAAGAATTTAATTTCAAAGCCGTTTTAACCGGTCATCACGCCGATGACAACCTAGAAACTTTTCTAATTAACTTTACTCGCAGTGGAGGATTTAAGGGATTAAAAGGCATTCCCTTAAAACGCCAATTTTACCTGCGACCAATGCTAGCGATAAGTCGCAAGGAGCTAAAAAACTATGCCATCCGTAAAAGTATTAGCTGGCGTGAAGATGCCTCTAACCAAAGTTTAAAGTACCAGCGAAACAAATACCGCCTTGAGTTAATTCCCAAATGGCTAGAGATTGAGCATGATCTCATCAAAAAGGCTAGTCATAGTATTGCTCTTTTAAAAGAGCAAAACTCTGCTTTCCAAACCCTTCTCCAAGAGAAACTAGAGCAACATCGGGAAATCACTGCTTCCGAAGAAATATTAAAAACAGCCGCTCTTAAAGAAAAAGCATACTGGTCAAGCATACTGCGTTTCTGGTTAGAAGAAAAAGGCAATTGGGATTACCCAAGTTTAGAAAACCTTTGGCGCAGAGAGACGGGTACAACTTTAGAAAACAAAGACTTTAGCCTCTTTACTGAAAATGGCAACTACCATCTCAGCCGCAAGGATAACAAATATTTCCATGAAACTTTTGAGATTGAACTGCATACCAAAGCTTTCGCTGGCTTAAGCTTCAGTAAAATTGATGCTCGCGAATTTCCTCTCAGCCCAGATCCTCGTTTGGCTTTTTTGGACTTTGACAAACTTACATTCCCACTCTATTTAAGGCCGTGGAAAGCAGGTGATCGATTTAAGCCTTTGGGCTTGTCAGGAACCAAAAAAGTAAGCGACTATCTCAATGATATTAAAATAAGTGG
>JBNMPT010000048.1:0-11778 GCA_051277025.1 Roseivirga sp.
TCTTGGTAGGTTTCATGACCTTTCCCGGCAATCAGGATGATGTCTTTTGGGCCTCCTAGTTGTATGGCAGTTTTAATGGCTTGCTCACGATCAAGTATGCTCAGCACTTTATGATTTTGATGCATCTCTATGCCAGTGGTCATATCGTCTAAAATTGACTGTGGCTCTTCAAACCTAGGGTTGTCAGAGGTGAGTATAACTTGATCGCTATTTTCGCAGGCCACGCGGGCCATGATCGGGCGTTTGGTCTTATCGCGATTTCCACCACAGCCAATCACCGTTATTACTTTCTCATTTTTAGTACGGATTTTCCCAATAGTAGCGAGTACATTTTCAAGAGCATCGGGCGTATGTGCGTAGTCTATTATAGCGGTTAGCTCGTTTTTTTGAATGTATTGGAAGCGGCCCGCAACAGAGTTTAGGCTGCTTATTGCGGTAGCCACTTGTAATGGGTCTTTCTCTAACTCGAGGGCAACCCCGTAAATGGCGAGCAGATTGTACACATTGAAAGTCCCAATAAGCTTGGTCCAAACTTCATAGGCGCCAAGTTTAATAAGCATGCCATTAAGTTGGTGCTCTAAAATGCGTGCTTTATAGTCGCTGTCTCTATTAATGCTATAAGTAAGCACTCTCGCTTTGGTATTTTCCGCCATGGTAAGGCCGTGCCTTTCATCGCTATTGGTAAGCATAAAGGCGTTTTTTGTTAAGCCATCAAATAGGGCTTTTTTTACCTTAATGTAATTTTCGAAAGTGCCATGATAGTCTAAATGCTCATGGGTGATATTTGTAAAAACGGCACCCGCAAACTCAAGGGCAGAGGTGCGCTTTTGTGCTATGCCATGACTGCTAGCTTCCATAAAGCAGTATTTGCAGCCACTATTCACCATTTCATTTAAATAGTAATTTAATTGAATGGGATTAGGGGTGGTGTGGCTGGCGGGAAAAGACACTTTGCCAACTTTAATATCAACGGTGGAGAGCAGTCCACACTTATCGCCCAAATTGGTGAATAATTGATGAAGAAGGCTGGAAGTAGTGGTTTTGCCATTAGTGCCCGTTACCGCGACAAGCTTTAATTTTTTTGATGGATCGTCGTAAAAATTGGCGGCTACTTTCGCCAAAGCGGTTTGGCTGTCTTTTACTACGATATAGCTTATTCCTTCCGCAATGTCTAGGGGTAGAGTTTCACAAATTATTGCTCTAGCGCCAGTTTCTATGGCGGCGTTTATATATTTATGTCCATCTACCTGAGTGCCTATAATTGCTATAAAAAGAGATTCTTTACTAGCCTCCTTTGAGTTGAATGTGATTTTGCTTACCGCAAGATGCGTGCTGCCGACTGCATCTAGTAGGGAAACACCGTATAAAAGATCCTTTAATAGCTTCATCCTAATTTGATTTCAATTAGTTGTTCGGTACTTATTTTCGTTCCCGCTGAAGGGTATTGCCATTGTACTTTTCCGTTTCCGGAGATGCGTACTTTAAATCCTGCGTTTTCTAATTCGCTCAAAACTTTATGACCATTATGACCTTTTAAGTCGGGCATAGCTTTAATCTTTTCACTGCCAAATACCTGCTGCTCCCTTGGGTTCAATGTTGCCAAACTATTGCGAGAAGTGGTTTTTATTTCTTGTGGGCTGTTGCGATAAATGTTTTCGGCAATGTTCTTAAACACGGGGAAGGCTACCGTACTTCCGTAGTAAGATCCACGTGGTTTGTTGATGACAACAATGCAGGAATACTGTGGACTTTCTGCCGGGAAATAACCAGCAAAGGAGGCCTGATAGTCTTTGGTTCCCTCTTTCCAATAATTTAATTGACAGGTGCCTGTCTTGCCCGCTAAAGCGCAGATACTATTTTTACCACTTTGAGCGGTACCATCTTGCACAACCCCAGTAAGTAGGGCCTGCAGCTTATCGAGTGTTTCGGGCGAACAGATGGCAGGATTTATTACTTCTGACTCAAGCTGCTCCACGCTGCGACCATGATTTTGAATTTCCGCTAGAAAGCGCGGTTTGACCATAATGCCATCATTCGCAACGGCATTGTAAAAAGTTAAGAGTTGCATAGGGGTGAAGCTCACTTGGTAACCGAAGCTAATCCAAGGCAAAGAGATGGCACTCCAATCGGCGTCGCTAGTTTTTGGAATGCGGGGCTTTCCCTCGCCTTTAATAGCGAGATCTAAGGACTGGTGCAGACCGATACTATAAAGGCGATCGATAAATTTTTGTGGTTGTGCGGCATAATGGTCGATTATGGTTTTCGCTATGCCAACATTACTAGACTTTTCAAAGGCAACTTTTAAACTTGTTTTACCGTAACCTCTACCGTTGCTGTCTTTTATTAATGATTTTTTGTACTCATAAATGCCATTCTCAGTGTCCACGGGAGTGTTTAGGTCCGCATAGCCGTCTTCAAAAAGTGCGAGCACGGCGGCAAGTTTAAAGGTCGAGCCCGGCTCAGTACTTTCCCAAACGGCATAATTACGTTTTTCAAAATAAGTGCCGTTTTTTGTGATACCTAAGTTGGAGATGGCCTTGATGGCGCCTGTTTTTACATCCATTAAAACGGCACAGCCATGATCGGCATGGTACTCTTCGAGGCTTGCTAAAAGGGCATTATGCACTATTTCTTGCATGCGACTGTTAATGGTGCATACTAGGTCTAGGCCATTTTCGGGTTCCTCTTCGTTTTGATCATTAAGAGGTTTCCAGTTTTGATTTCCAATTTTTTGTTTTAATCTTTTTCCATCCTTCCCCTTTAAATAAGCTGAGTAAGCGCCTTCGAGGCCAGTGGCGTAGCTTTTTCGCTCACGACCAATAGTACGTTCGGCAATTTTACCCAAAGGCATTTTACGATAATTTTCTTGTTCAATGATCAGTCCACCTTGGTAGCGGCCCGCATTGAAAATAGGAAAGCTCTTTATTTCTTGCAGCTCTAAATAACTTAGGTCTTTACCAATAGCCACATAGCGCTGCTTTTGATTGCGTGCTTTGATAAGCTTATTTTTCCATCCTGCGGCGGAAGATGAGCCGATTTTTAAGGCTAGTTTTTTACTTAATGCGGAGATTTCCGAAAAGAAGAGTTCCTCTTCAACCGTAACGGGGTCGAAGTGAAGATTGTACACGGGCACTGAGGTGGCTAATAATTTACCATCGGAAGAGTAAATATTTCCCCTTTCAGCAGGGATATTCATTTCTCGTACCACTTCTTTTTGGGCACGTTCACGCAGGTCATTACCTTCAACAAATTGGATGATTATCAATTTGGCGAATATGAGCAAAGCTAAAGCCACTAGTGGAACGTAAACTAGGAAGGCTCTACTTAATATGGCTTTGTTCTCGGACATTTAGTCTTCCCCTTTTTCAATTTTTATAAGCCTTGGTGGTTGAGAGCCCTTCTGTAATTGTAGCTGGGCTATCTTAACTTTTTCTATGACTTTACTTTCCATCGACTCATTCATTAGGCGTGAGCGAGTATCAATAAATTCTGAGTTCAATTCTTTCATTTCGCGTCGCAATTCTGCGATACGGTGTACTTTTCTTTCGGCATTATGACTGCTAGTAGTCATAATCAAGGCCAATGCGCAGAGGAATAAAATGTAGGGCCAGTGCTTAAGTACCTTTGGGTTTACTAAAAAGCCGCCGGTTAGTAAGGTGCTGAACCGCGTGTTTTTCTTGGGCTCAGTCATGCGCTTTTTCTATTTTTTCTGCCGCACGCATTTTTGCCGAGCGGGCACGAGGGTTTGCGCTAATCTCTTCATCACTAGGAATCGTTGGCTTACGCGTGATAGGGAGGAAGGGACGAATAAGGTTTCCGTAGAAGTCTTTTTCCATAGTGCCATCAAAGTGGCCGCCCCGGAAATAGTTTTTCACTATTCGATCTTCTAATGAGTGGTATGAAATACAAACTAATCGACCTTGGTTTTTAAGAACAGCGTGAGACTGCTCCATTAATTCCTCGATCACTTTTAGCTCTTCGTTAACTTCAATGCGAATCGCTTGAAAAACTTGGGCAATGTATTGACCGGGTTTATGGCGCGGTGCTAGTTTTTGTACGGCATCTTTAAGCTGAAAGGTGCTTGCAAGGGGCTGTTGTTGAATGATTGCCTTTGCGGCTAAATGAGGACGTGGAATTTCGCCGTATTGTTTAAGAATGCGGGTCAGTTCTGTTTCGTCTGTTTGGTTTAAGACTTCCGCTGCGCTGCGTCCTTTATTTCGGTTCATGCGCATGTCTAGTGCCGCATCATAGCGCAGGGAAAAACCGCGTTCACCTTCATCTATTTGGTGGGAGGAAATCCCAAAGTCGCCTAAAATCGCATCTACGGAAGTGACCCCGTGCATGCGTAGCATTTTTTGGAGATAGCGAAAGTTGGAGCTTATTAATGTGAAGCGAGGGTCCTGAGGGATGTTGTTCTTTGCATCGGGATCTTGATCGAAGGCAAAAAGTTTCCCATCTGGGCCTAAGCGATTAAGAATCTCCTGAGAGTGGCCGCCACCGCCAAAAGTTACGTCAACGTAAACGCCAGCACTTTTTATTGCCATTAGGTCTACGCTCTCTTTTAAGAGCACGGGATTATGATAGCTCATCGTCGCGGTCATTTAGGCTCCCCATAACATCTTCGGCCAAAGCACCAAAGTCTATTTCAGGATTGTTGATCATAGCTTCATAGCTTTCCTTGTCCCAAACTTCAATAAAGCCTCCGGTTGAGGCCAGAGTGATTTCGCCCTTAAGTTTGGCAAAGTTCATGAGGTCTTTGGGGATATTGATGCGACTATTGCCGTCTACTTCAATAATTTTCACCCCCGCGGTAAACATGCGAATGAAGTCGTTATGCTTTTTCACGAAGCGGTTGAGGCGATTTACTTTGGCCATAGTTTTTTGCCATTCGCTCATGGGATAGAGCTCTAAGCAATTTTGGAAAACGCTACGTTTTAGGATGAAGCCTTGCTCCATTGAGGCAAGCAACTGCTTTTTAAGCGCGCTCGGTATGGCGGCACGCCCTTTTGCATCTAACTTACAATCATGTACTCCTATCAAATTCAGCATTATAGCCTTCTGTTGCTTATGAACCCAAAAATATAAATATTGTCCCACTTTGCACCACAAACTACCACTATGTTTATAAATTATGGATATTAAGCGATAATTAACTTTAGTTAAAAGAATATAAGTATCTGTAATTCAGTTATATAATTGTTATATTTAGGTGGTGGGAAAAAGTGGGTGAGGTTTTTAAATTTTAAGGTTTCGGTTTTTTTTTGCTAGACATACCGAGGAGTTATTATTATTAATCATCTGATAATAAGGATATTAATAGACGGTCTTCCGTTTTTGGGCATA
This sequence comes from Roseivirga sp., assembly GCA_051277025.1. Classification (GTDB taxonomy): domain Bacteria; phylum Bacteroidota; class Bacteroidia; order Flavobacteriales; family Schleiferiaceae; genus Croceimicrobium. The sequence continues at coordinate 5,344 of JBNMPT010000048.1, forward strand.
AAAAAACCGCCCTTCTTGGGGCGGCTTTTTGTCTTCCTTGGGCTCCTTAGTGGAGCTTATTATTTTATGAATTACCGATCAGTCAAACAGTCCTTTGAAGGAGGTTGAGGATTCATTGGGTATGGTTATTTTAAGTTTTGGGTTACGAGCCATTTCTCGTTTTATCGCAAAAACAGCTCCTTTATTGCGGGCCCAACTTCTGCGTGAAATGCCATTATTCACATCAAAAAGCAACATTGTTTCCAAGCGCGTGTTGGCTTCGTCGCTCCCGTCTAAAAGCATTCCATAGCCGCCATTAATAACTTCACCCCAGCCAACGCCACCGCCGTTATGGATACTTACCCAGGTGGCACCTCTAAAGCTATCGCCAATTACATTGTGAATCGCCATATCTGCCGTAAAGGCTGAGCCGTCATAAATATTAGAGGTTTCCCGATAAGGTGAGTCTGTTCCGCTCACATCATGATGATCGCGACCTAAAATTACCGGTCCTATTTGCCCTTCTTTGATCGCGCGATTAAAAGCGGCGGCGATTTTAATTCTCCCCTCACTATCGGCGTAAAGTATTCTTGCTTTGGAGCCAACCACCATTTTGTTTTCACCCGCAGCCTCAATCCAGCGGATATTATCCTCAAGCTGTTGCTTGATTTCTGGGGGAGCATTTTGAGCAATCTCCTTCAGCGCGCTTGCCGCAATTAGGTCTGTCTTTGCTAAATCTTCATCCTTGCCGGTAGCACATACCCAGCGGAATGGGCCAAAGCCATAATCGAAGCACATTGGCCCCATAATGTCTTGCACATAGCTGGGGTACTTAAACTCATGTCCGATCGTGGGATTGGGGTTCATAACATCGGCGCCAGCGCGACTAGCTTCCAAAAGAAAAGCATTACCGTAATCGAAAAAGTAGGTACCTCGCTCGCAGTGACGATTGATCGCGGCGGCATGTCTTTTTAAGGATTCTTGCACAAGCTGATGAAATTGATCGGGATCATTAGCCATCATTTCATTGGCCTCCTCGAAACTTAACTGCACGGGATAATAGCCACCGGCCCAGGGGTTGTGTAAAGAGGTTTGGTCGGAGCCTATTTCTACGTAAATACCACCTTGGTCAAAAGCTTCCCATACCTCCACAATATTGCCTTCAAAAGCAATAGAGACAGTTTCTTCTTTGCTTTTAGCTTCTTTAACACGCACCACTAATTGGTCAATGTCGTCAATGAGTTCGTCTACCCAGCCTTGCGCATGGCGCTTGCGACTAGCGGCAGGGTTTATTTCTGCGGTGATAGAAATACAGCCCGCTATATTGGCGGCTTTCGGCTGCGCACCGCTCATGCCTCCTAGTCCTGCGGTAATAAAAATCGCCCCTGAATTTGGTTTTACACCCACTTTACGCATGGCATTCATCACCGTTATCGTGGTGCCATGCACAATACCTTGGGGTCCGATATACATATAACTACCGGCCGTCATTTGTCCGTATTGGCTAACGCCTAAAGCATTAAACTTCTCCAAATCGTCGGGTTTAGAGTAATTGGGAATCACCATGCCGTTAGTTACCACTACCCGCGGGGCTTCCTTATTACTGGGAAATAAACCCATGGGGTGACCGCTGTACATGTGCAGACTTTGGTCTTCCGCCATCTCTGCTAAATACTGCATAGTTAGGAGGTACTGTGCCCAGTTTTGGAATACGGCTCCGTTTCCTCCGTAAGTAATTAACTCTTGGGGATGCTGAGCAACTGCGGGATCTAAATTATTTTGAATCATCAGCATGATTGCTGCCGCTTGTAAGCATTTCGCTGGGTATTCACTTATTGGCCTAGCTTTGATATCGTAATCGGGCTGAAAACGATACATATAAATGCGGCCATAATCTTTTAACTCCTCGGCAAATTCGGCTGCCAACTCTTTATGCCAGCTTCCGGGGAAGTAGCGTAGAGCATTTTTTAGTGCCAATTCCTTTTCTTCTAGAGATAAAATATCCTTGCGCTTTGGGGCGTGGCTAAAAGTAGAGTCAGGCTTTTTTTTTGCAGGCATTTCTGCCGGAATACCCTGTAAAATGGCTTCTTCAAAACTCTGGCTAGTACTATTGGGCATAGTTATTTTTTAAATGTTCCTGTTTTTTTATCAAATCCGTAAGGGCAGTGTTTGCATCCGCTCTGACAACAGTAACCCCTTTTTAGGTGGTACTGTTTTGTGAAAACTATAAAGCCTTCCTCTGAATAGTAAAAATCTTCAGGATTTAATTGAGGCATTAATTTTTTTTGCAAAACTACAATAATGTAGATAGGCGTTTTAAACATTGCGGTGGTAGTTTTTCTTATACCTTTGGTATTCATTGAAAAGGGGAGATAGGGGAATGAAGAGTTTAAGTTGGGAGGAATACTCTAGGGTGCTGCGCGAAAACACTCTACATCAAGAGGCTTTTAAAAGCGCTAATGATCTATTCTTGTCAGAGTATCGCGCTTTTTTTCAAGATGATAACTTAGGAAGAATAGACGTAAGCTCCGTGCAAGGGATTGGTAACTATACCATCAAATCTACCATAGCTTCGTTGAAGGAAGATGTGAATGTAGAGCTGAAGCTAGATGAGCCTCTGTTTACAGTGGGCTGCCTCTTTACAGGTGCCTTTTGCTTTCATGATGGATTGATAGAAAAAGGATTAAAGGTTAGTGGTCCAGCCATTGTTATTTATCGTCAAAACAGCGATTTAAGCTACCAGTTTATTGAATCGGCTAAGAAGTACGAGACCTTAAACATCTCCTTTAATGACACGGTTTTACAGCGAATCTTGCAAAAGTTTGAAAGTAGTTCAGTGATTGTTGATCGTCTAAAAGCGGAGCAGATGTTGGTTTTTAGGCCTGAGGATCAGTTTTTAGGGGCTCTTTTTACACAGCTTAAATATATGCCACTTGATAAAGATATACACAATCTTTTTTTGGCCGAAAGCCTAGTGCTTAAGATTCTGAATAAGACCATGCTTTTACTAGCCGGTCCTTTCGCTTTCGCAGATGGCGATTTAAATAATAACCAAGAGGAGGAGAGTCTCTTTCAAGAGGTAATACACTACGTGCAAGATAATTTGCATAAAGCGATTAGCATCAATAAAATCGCCGAGCGCTTTGATGTTAGTCCTCGTTGGTTGCAACGCCATTTTAGTAATGAGTTGCAAATGCGCTTTTCCGATTATTTAAGAGACCTCCGCTTGGCTAGGGCTTATGATTTGTTAACTAATCCGGCCAATATCTTATCAATTCGCGAAGTTTGCTTAGAGGTAGGCTATAACAGCAGCCAAACTTTCTCGGCCAATTTTAAAAAGCAATACGGTATCTCCCCCAGTCAAATTATAGACCGGTATTAGGCTTGAAACAGAAGTACCGGGACCCTTGCCCTTGCAGTGGTAACTATAAAGCCTTGGGTATGGCAATTAAAGAAGTTTAGCTGATGCTAAATACCGATTGCATTTTAGGTTATCACTCTTTTCGATATTGAAGGTTATCACCTCTTTATGGCAAGCACTGTTTCTTTGCGCGCTTTCTTCTCAAAGTAGACTACTATTCACAAGCTGTCAGATGCTTAACTCTGGAACGAACTCAGGTTTAAAAAAAAACGCCTAAAACTGGCTGATCTGCCTTGTGGTTGCCGCAAGCAATTACGTCTGTCTTTAATCTCCCCATTGTTTACCCCGGTCAATTTAATAGACATCCTTAGCTCATCATTACTTAGATTTGCCAAATGTGGAAAATTCATACCAAGGCTTCGTGCCTCGAGTTTGTTTTAGAGCGTAAAGGAGTAGAACTTTGGGTGAAACGCGATGATTTAATTCATCCAGAAATTAGCGGCAATAAGTGGCGTAAGTTAAAAGGTCATTTAGAGGATTTTGAAAGAAGTGGGAAAACAGAAATTCTCACTTTTGGGGGTGCTTTTTCTAATCACATTGCTGCCACAGCGGCCTTGGGAGCCTTGTGTGGCATTCCAACCCATGCACTGATTAGAGGAGAGGAGGAGATGCGGAATAACCCCACTCTAGAATTTTGTTTGAAAAAAGGAATGCGCATTGAAGGCATCTCGCGTAAGCAATACGATACCAAAGATGATCTTAAGTTTTTGCGAACCTTAGCACTTTTAATGCCGCAGGTATTTATCATTCCCGAAGGGGGAAAAGGTCCTTTAGGTCTTGAAGGTTGCTTGGCGATTCCCGCGGAAGTTGATGAAGAATTTGACTATTGGGCAGTGGCTGGAGGAACAGGGACCACGGCGGCTGGTTTGCTAGCATCCCCTCAGGTCTCAAAGCTTTTACTTTATCCGGCTTTAAAAGGAGGTAAATTTTTAGTACCCGCTATTTTTAATCAGTTGCTCGCTTATTATGAAAATCATCGGGGAGATAAAGTCTCGCTGAGCTTACTACAGCAAAAAATACTTTTACGCGATCAGTATCATTTTGGAGGATATGCCAAACTGGATGCGGATTTGGTTCACTTCCTCAATACCTTTTACCAGCAATATGGTCTCAAGTTAGACCCCGTTTACACGGGTAAATTGTTTTTTGGCTTATTGCAGGATATGGATCAAGGTGTTTTCCCCAAAGGCTCTAAAATATTAGCCATACATAGCGGCGGTCTGCAAGGTATTGCAGGGGCGAATCAAACTTTGCGAAAGAAAAATTTAGAAACCATTTCCTATGAATAGTAAACTCATTTGTTTTTTAAGCCTTCTCTGCATTAGCGCAGCGGCCCAAACGCCGCGAGAAACGTACCTCAAAAAGTGGCATAAGGTAGCCCAAGACGAGATGCGTGATTATGGGATACCCGCGAGTATTACGCTGGCTCAAGGTATTTTAGAGTCGGGCGATGGTAAAAGTGAACTGGCTACAAAAGCGAATAATCACTTTGGTATTAAATGTCATTTAGACTGGAAGGGGAAGAAAGTTTATATGGATGATGATGAGAAAGGTGAATGCTTTCGGTCCTATGAAAATGCCAAAGAAAGCTTTCGCGATCATTCTCTTTTTTTAAGCACTCGCTCGCGGTACGCCTTTTTATTTGAAGAGTCCCCCACGGACTACAAAGCTTGGGCAAAGGGACTGCGCAAGGCGGGTTATGCAACAAATAGGAAGTACGCAGACTTATTGATTAGTCTGATTGAAAGACATGATTTGCATAAATATGATCGCTTCGATTTTGAGGGCAAAGATCCACTGCTCGATAAGGTTATTGAGGTTCCCTTAGCGGAAGAATATAGCACCGGTTTAAGCTCTAATAAAGTTAAATATATCATTACTCATAAGGGGGATAGCTTTGAAAGTATTGCCCAATTTGCCGATTGTAAGCCCGAAGATTTATTGGATTATAACGACTTGCGTTATGATGCGCAGTTAGAACAGGGACAGTTAATTTACCTTCAGCCGAAACGACGCAGGGCAGCACGCGAACATCGTTTTCACTTTGTGCAAGAGGGTGAAAATATGTATGCTATTTCCCAGAAATTTGGGATTCGCCTAGAAAAGCTTTACCGACGTAATAAATTAAATGTTGGTAGCCAGCCAGAGACGGGTACGCGCTTAGAGCTGAGATAGCTATTGCAGCCGATAGCAAATAACCGTACCGTCATTACTATAAGTAACGATGTTAAGGTTATTATCGCGATTTAAGGATCCCATGTCAAACGGTCCTTGGGCAAAGACAGGAAAGCCATCTACTAAGTTTCCTTCTTCATTGAAGAGGCGAATCTCCTCGGCCCCTTCTGCGAAAGCGGCAACATAGAAGCGACTATTTTGCAGCATGGCTTTGGGTTTTGTTTTAATATTGGAATCGAAGCTTACGCTGAAGGGACGTTTGTCATCTTTCACAAAAAGCTTCTCGTCATTACTGAAAATATAACGGCCTTCAAAGTAAATAAGATGATCGGCTGGATGACTTTCGTCTAGGTATATCGCGTCAACCTTAGACTGTGGATGTATTACATACATTTTCCCAGAATTACTGCCCGCAAGAAGCTCCGACTCTTTTAAGCTGGGTCCTTCTTTTAAATAGAAGCTGGTTTTCAATTCCTCAATTTTTTGATCTAAAACAAAACGTTCTTCACCGCGGCGGTTTAGCTGGTATAACTTCCCGCTTGCGCTTAGGCAAACAATAATGTCGGCGCCGCTAACGCTAAAGTGTTGAGGCTCACTAATTATGGCCGCATCTGCCTCTTTGAAATCCCAACCTTTAACTAAGTTCCCTTCTACATTGTAATTGAATAGCTTTTTACCACAGGGCACGACTAGTCGGTAATTACGAGTACCATCGTAATTAAATACGCCTAAAGGGGCACTGGCTTTTTCGGTCAATTTTATGGGAAACCCTTCAATATCTCTTCCCAAGCGGTCAACGGCATAAAGAGTAGTGGCCGTGTTAAAAACCATCTGTAATTTGTTGTTTCTATAGATGTCAA
>JBNMPT010000049.1:0-11627 GCA_051277025.1 Roseivirga sp.
CTGCCTAGTTTGTCTTTCTTAGAAAGATTCCAACGCGCCCCAATTTCCACTCTGGGTAAATAGCTAACTAAATTGCGATAGCGACTTTGTAAGTAAATAGATTTTAAAGCCCCTTTTTGCAAGTGATACTCATACTCTAGTTGCAACATAAAGGGCAGAGCGCGCGTATAGTTAAGCTGTTGCTCAGTTTCTAATATATTTCCCGTAGAGTCTAAGGAAGCCTGAAAAACACTTTCCTCTAAACTAAATAGGTTGGCGACGTTTATTCCCGTAAAGCTAAAACTTGAATCCACTTCTGAACTAGTTCCCTTGGTAAAGTAAATAAAACCAAGATCTTGGGCTTTAAATTTGACTTCATGCTTAGCCCAGCGCTCATGAGTTTCAAAATCAACCGCCAGACCAACACCCGATACTCCTAATAAATAGGGTCGACTTACGTCGTTAAAAGCATAAGAACCATCAAACTGAATTTCAGAGCCATTTTCCGCCGTAAATAAACTTGTTTGCCCAGAGCGAGCACTCTGATGATAATGACCTAAAATCAAGGAAGTCCCGATTGAAATTGGCAAAGTATCCACTAAAAAGGCAAATTGAAATTGTAAGCCACTATAAAGCCAATCTTCATAAGCAAAATCGGATAAATCTTGAGGAGTACCAGCAGTAGCTTTATTGCCATTTAAAATAAGTCTAACTAAATCTTCACTAGCAGACAGACCTGTTTGACCGCGATGAAACAATGCTATTGACTTTTTTGCAAAAGGAATTAGATATCTATTTCTATGTCCTTGATAAGCAAATCGCAACTCATTATTTTGCACTGCTCCCAGCTGTAAACCCAGAGGTGAACTACTAATTATTTCATCTTTAAGAGTCTGATCGTAGTTTATTACGGTGCGTAATTGTAATAATAAAGAGGTAGATAAATTAGCGCTTTCTGCCGATACCATGCCATTATACTCTATAAAGGGCTTAGCTTTTATCCCGATCACCGATTGACGGTATTCCACTGGCCACAAAGTATCGCTTTGTGAAAAAGAACTAAAGTTCCCAAAGATGACTAAAACAACAATACTCAAATATTTAAAATTCATCGTCTCCAAGTATTAAAATCACCCACTAAACTTAACTCAATATAGTCGCGCGAATTAAATTCTACCAAGCCTGGGTAATCAGGGGTATTGAATCGCACCTCAATAATTAATTGCTTAGCCGCTCTAAGTTTATTGAAAATATTTGGTTCTAATATAATCTCTACCGAAGATTCCGTGGCAGCAAGGACTTGTCCATCCGATGATATCTCTCCTGGAGCTAAAGATTCTTGAGCAAACAGGCTATCGGAAACAAAAGAAGCTTCTTCAACAATATAAATACTCAGGTCGGCTGCAAATGGATAGTGATTAGAAGCTAAAACCTTAATGCTTCCAGAATTCAATTGATTACCTTGATCAAAGTCATCAAAATCGAAAGGAATGGTATCTCTAAAAATTAAGTTCTCAATGGCTAAATTTAAAGGAACGGTAGCATTTAACCATGCCTCAATACCATAATTAGTATTTAAGAATTGGGTGAAGTCAGTAGGACTTTTTCCTCTATTCATGAAGGCCTCCAAATCAATAGAAAATGTATCTGGTAAGGTTTCGATGAGATCTTGGATATTACTATTGGCATTGTTAAGCGGAATCGTTAACCTACCAGGCAAAGGAATTGCACCAGGAGAAACTTCAATCGCGCGATTAATGTTGAAATCAAAACCCAATTGATTCCATTGCAGGCTGGTGTTCTGTGTTCCTGCAATAGATATAATATCTTTTATGCGGAAGTCAAATTCAGCACCAATGTAGTTTTCAATTTCTAGGTTCACTTGCACATCTTCCAATTGAAAATTACCTCCTAAAACTTCATTAAAAGCATCAAAGGCTACTCTCTCCACGCTGCTGATTGTATCGTAACCTAAAAAGCCGTAACCTCTATCAGTAATAAGATCTTTAATACCGGTCTGAACATAAACACTATCATCCAAAGAGAGGTTGATTTGCCGGCCAGTACTATCTATCCCTCCTCTAAAAATCGTGTAAAATGTATTGTAGACATTACTTGTATCCGGCAAACCAGTTAAATCTAAAGTGTAACTTTCCACTGGTATTTCTACATAAGTACTAACCGATGAACCGAATGGCGCGGCTGGTATAATTTCAAGAAACTCCAAAACAGCGCCATTACTAATTGCACCAGGAAGTCGATAGATTAGGTTAATGCTGTCATCAATAGTGCTAAGCGCATCCATAAATATTTTGCCCTCCGAAACATGCACCGAAGTAAGCAATGCCGAAGGCGGGAAAATTTCTGCGGTGCCGGTTTCATTAAACAAATCTTGTGCAGGGAAAACCGCTGTGGCTGAAACTGGATCTAGCTTATCGAGAGTAACCCTTAAATTAATAGCATCGGAAGTATCTATCAGCACTGAATTCCCATTACTTCCCGGCGAATCCAAGTTCACCAAAGAAGCCACAAGCTGTCCCTCTATTAAAAAGTTATTGATTAAGCGGACCGAATCGTAATGTACGGCCCCGGCCGGCAGACTCGCCAAGGTATTTTGAATTAAAAAGCTACCCGCAATTTGGTTGCGAATTTCATACTGAATATTGCTTATGTCGATAGGGAAGTTATTTTCCATCCTTAAAACCAACCAACCATCTTGTAAGATTAAGTTTTGAAAAAACTCAGTGGCATCGATGTTAAAATTAGATGGCCCGATATTGTTGAGAGGAGGAATTACCTGACTGGTTCCGTTGGCTGCAACTAACAAGGCTCCTTGTAATCCCGCTTGGCCCGCAATTCTGCCTAAAGAAATGCTATTATTTATGACTCTCTCCCCTAGCGTTATTTTCTTGAGAGTGGCGGTATTCTCAAAAACGTCGTTAAAAGGAGGAGCAATTTCACCGGGAACGAGAGAGGCTATTTTATTGCTAAATACCAATTGAATAAGTCCTGAATCTCCCGCTGCTATCGCACTATCTAAAGATTGGAGATCTTGGAAGTCGATGCGCGTTTTTAAAAGTGGCAATAAGGCATCTACCTGCCAGTTCAGCTGATCAAGATCAGGACGGCAGCCTCCTATAAATATCGAGGAGAAGAAAGTGAAAAACAATAATTTTCGCAAGAGTATAAACTTTCGCGGAAAGATACAAAATGAGAACAATTAATAAATTCAATTAAAGCCTTAGTATGCAAGCTCTATCTTCGTCGAAAATTTGAAATATGTCGTTTTTCCTAATAAAAAATATTGGTCAACTTCTCGCGGTGGAAAACCAAGGCCGACCCTATAAACGAGGCTTGGAAATGAGTGATTTCCCTATTTTACACAATACTTGGTTGTTAATTGAAGATGGCCTTATTAAAGAAATTGGTCTTGAAAATAGTGAAGCCCCTGCTATTAAAAATTCTTTCGATGCAAAAGGAGGGGTGCTCCTACCCACTTATGTAGATAGCCATAGTCATCTTATTTATGCTAGTAATAGAGAAGACGAATTTGCACAGCGCCTTGAGGGGCTTAGTTATGAGGAAATTGCCGCTCGAGGCGGTGGTATCATTAACTCCGCTAAAAAATTGAGAGCCTATAGTGAAGATGCTCTTTTTAAGGATGCCCAAGAAAGACTACTGGGACTAATAAAGATGGGAACAGGGGCCTTGGAAATTAAAAGTGGCTATGGTCTCGATACAGATTCTGAACTGAAAATGCTAAGAGTAGCGCGACGTCTAGCATCCGAAAGCCCAGTGGAGATTAAAACAACATTTTTAGGCGCTCATGCCTTACCTCCCGAATATAAGAATGATAAAGAAGGTTATATCAATCTCATTATTGAAGAAATGCTACCTAAAATAGCTGAGGAGAATTTAGCTGATTTTATTGATGTTTTTTGCGAAGAAAATTACTTCAGTCTTGCCGAAAGTCTGCGCATACTTGCGGCAGGTAAAGCTTACGGTTTAGAAGCCAAAGTGCACGTTAATCAATTCAATAGTCTCGGGGCGGTTACTGCTATGGTTAATAGCGGCGCTCTTTCCTTAGATCATCTGGAGGTAATGACGGATGATGATATAAATAGCATCTGCGAAAGCAATACCATTGCCTGTCTGCTTCCCGGCTGCAGTCACTTTTTAGAAATCCCTTATTCTCCCGCAAAAACTCTTTTAGAAAAAGATGCAATCATTGCTTTAGCCACAGATTTCAATCCTGGCTCGGCGCCCAATGGGAATATGAGTACCATTCTTTCCCTGGCCTGTATAAAAATGAAACTTAAACCTGCAGAAGCACTAATTGCCTGCACTTTAAACGGTGCCGCAGCATTAGACTTAAGTGATAAGTTAGGGAGCATTGAAGTGGGTAAATTAGCTAATATGATGATATTGAAACCAAAATATACCTTGGAGTCTATTCCTTATCACTTTGGGCATAACTTAATTGATACGGTAATATTAAAAGGAGAAATACAATAATGAAAAACCTTAAATACTATAGTTCTGCAGAAATTGCTTCACTCACAAATATTAGAAAAGGTGAAACAAAAATAGGCGAACAAATCACCGCTCTACAAAGTATCGAAGAGCTGCCGAACAGCGAAGCACTATTTGTGATCTTAGCCATCAAGGAAGATATTGGTATTCGCGCAAATTACGGCAAGGCTGGTGCTGCTACTTGCATAGATTACGTGCTGCCGGCCTTATTAAATGTTCAAGAAAATCGTTTTCTATCCGCTAAGCAGTTTTGTTTACTCGGCTATCTCGAATTTGCCGACTATATGGGCCAAGCAGAAGGCTTAGATCCTAATAAGGACAATGATTTAGATAAGCTAAGAGAGCTAACCGCTTTAATTGACTTAAGAGTAGCCGCATTAATACAAGTGGTTATTGAAAATGGTAAAGTGCCTATTATTATTGGTGGCGGTCACAACAACAGCTACGGGATAATTAAAGGTTGTGCCGCCGCGAAAGAGAAGAATATTGATGTTTTAAATATTGACCCTCACGCCGACTTTCGCGCCTTGGAAGGCAGACACAGCGGCAATGGGTTTAGCTATGCACAAAATGAGGCTCTACTGGGCAGATATGCTGTTTTCGGACTGCATGAGTCCTATAATAATCAGGCCACTTTAGAGACTTTTCGCAGCAGTGCCGAGTTATATTATATGAGTTTTGACGAGCTCCTCACCTTTAGTACCGCAGAAAGAGATCGCTTATTCAAAGACGCTTTAAGGTGGCTTGGCTCGGGGCAGATAGGTTTAGAGTTGGATTTAGACAGTATTACCAGAATGCCTGTTAGTGCTTATAATGGCAGTGGTTACAGCATGCGTCAAGCGCGACTTTTAGTTAAAACTGCCGCCGCACTTTCTAGGCCTTATTATTTTCACTTGGCAGAAGGAGCGCCTAGTCTTGCCGATTCTGAACAGGAAAGGGAATTGATGGGGAAAGCAATAACTTATTTAATTACCGACTTTATTAAGTCTTACGGGGAATAGACTGATCTAAAGGTCTGAAGAGCATTTACCCTAATTATTTGAGATGCCATTAAGCCAATATTCAACTATTTAAAATCAGAAAGGCGGCTTATTAGGCCGCCTTTCTATATTCTTAACTCTAAGGAAATTTAATCCTATTGCATTTTCTTCTTCAAGGCTTTCGCTAATGAATCTTTATGCACTAAAAAAGAAATGGTTTTATAGCGCACAAAAGCTTCTGAGGCATTAATATAACCGCTTCTAAAATCATTATCCCTGTCGCCCCAGCTATTTTTAACAATGTAATACTTACCACCTTTTTGGTCCTTTACAATACCAGTAATCTGCATAGCGTGATCATCGGTAGTTTCATAATTATCATAGCCCTCTTGCCTATTACTTTGATCGACCTTAAGCTCCTCTTTCGGACCATCAAACATTTGAGCTTTCTCCTCTTTCGTCATATCACTATATGACATGGACGGCACTATGGCAACTGCATTCTTTAAAGAGAAGCCTTTCTCACTCACATCGGCAGCCCAAGCAATCGAGTAACCTTCTTCCAAACTGTGATCAAGTTGCGCCATCATCTCATCTACCGTAATATTATAAGACTCTTCCCATAACCAGTTATCCGGCACTTGTATCATGGCCATCTCATTAAAGGCATGATGCGTAAATGAAGTAATTTGCACATAATCATCGGCCTTAATACCCATATAATCATCGGCAAAACTGCGTGGTGTGTAGGTTTTTCCCTTAAACTCAAACTCCTGAGGATAGTCTCCCAAATAGGAATCAAGAGTGGCGTTTATAATGTCTTTCCAGTTATTGGATAGTTTTCCGTTTCTATTTTTAATCACTTCATCCAGTTGAGCTTTCAAAATAGCCTCTAACTCAGCGTGATTGTTAAGCTCTGTTCCATAATTTAAACCTTCGTACACCTCTTGCGGAACAGCACCATATTCTTTTATTACGTGCAATACATCTGGCAAAGCGCCACCTTGAGCAAAGTTTAGATAACCATGTAAGCGCACATATTTTAGGGCCTTATCGTAATATACATTGCGCACGGTAAACATCTCAGAAATATCTACCGGCTCTTTTCCCATTCGCAGCATTTCACTTTCAATAAAACCAGTAGTTGCATAAGACCAGCAGGTTCCACTTTTTCCTTGGTTTTTTACGGAAGTTGTTTCAAGGTCGATGAGCGTTTCAAACTTAAAACCCTCACTGGTTTCACCACCGTTATCCTTAACCTTGTTAATTAAATCATCTTGAGCATAAGCTACAGAGCTTGCTACTAAAGCTAGACTGAGAAGAATCTTCTTCATAAATTATTTGTTATCGATTTGTTTTAAAAGCGTTTCTACTGCAGTTTTCAACTGAGCATCTTCATTTTTTGCACGCGTAGCCGGTTTATTTTCTACGAGAATATCTGGAACCGCTGGCCCATTTTCCATATTCTCACCGGTACTTTTCACATACCAAGCGCGGAATGGCAAGCGAATAAAAGCGCCATTTAATAGTGAAGAACCGCTGGTGGAAATAACAGCGCCAAAAGTGGGCTGTCCAACCAAGGTTCCGATCCCTAAATTTTTATAGGCATGACTAAATATTTCTGCATTCGAATAACTGCTCTCGTTACATAGTGCCACGGAAGGTTTAGTCCATGCCGCTAAGGGAAGTCTTTCACTGTAAGGATAGTAGTTTTCGAAGTTCTTATTTTCTTTGTCAAGGTTCTTTGCCGCCCCCCTAGGAATAGTGTAGGCGTGTTGACGAACACTTAAAACTGCCATTAGGTAATCTGTGGTCCAGCCGCCACCATTAAACCTTACATCAATTACAATACCTTCCTTGCCGTAACCGGAAGCCATAAGTTCTCGTTCGAAGCGCTCGAAACTGGGTTTATCCATTCCCTTAATATGAATATAGCCTAAACGACCCTCAGAAAATTTCTCTACCAATTTTGATCGATCAGCCACCCATTCCTCATAAAGCTCACTCGCAAGACTTTTACTAGGACGAATAACTATCTCTTTAGGGCCATCCTTGGCTTCAACATTTAGAATAACTGGTTCGCCAGCTGTTTCGGCTAACATGCTGTAAAAATTAGATTCAGCAGAGATTGACTCACCATTTATCGCCGTTATTACATCTCCAATTGCCAGATTATTTTTTGCTCGATCTGCTGGAGAGTTGGGTATTACGCGACTGACCTTTAAACCATTCGCTTCGGTGTCGAATTCAATTCCAAGCCTACCGGTTCTTTCCTTTTGTACATCTTCTTCACCACTGCCGTATAAACCCATATGAGAAGCATTAAGTCTGCCCAGCATTAAGTTATAAACCAATTGAAAATCTTGAGCGGTACTGGCCGATAAAGCCCAAGGGCGGTAATATGCTTTCAGAGCTTCCCAGTCTTCACCATGAAAGTTAGGATCATAAAAACGTTGATTAATTAAGCGCCAAGCTTCGTCAAAAACCTGCTCTCTTTCCGCCAGTTTATCTAAGGTCATTTTAGCTTGATGCGGATAGCTGGTTATTTTCCCAGATTTTGCATTGATATGTTTCAATTTACCTTTTGACAATCCGTAAAAACCTTTGTGATCTTTATCCCATTTTAAGGAAGAAGGACTGGAGCCCCCTTTAGATATCTTTTCTAAATCGCTGCCGTCATATTTTACTTTATAAAGATCAGAACCCTTCGCTATATAATCATAACGAGTAAAATAAAAGGTTTTTCCGTCTTTGGAGATACGCAAATTACCCTCACTACCAATAAAGGAAGTTACCTGCTGCAAGCGACGATGAATATTCTCAAAGTTGATTTCTAGGTCCGCTATTTTTTCCTCTTTCTTCTTTTTAGCATCTTTTTTGTCATCGTCATCTTCTTCTTCATCCTCTTCATCCTCTTCTTCCTCTTCCTTTTCGAAATAATAGCCTTCTTCGCGTTCTTCCTCTGATTTCAGCCAATCTTCACGCTTTAACCAAGCAAACCAGACGTCGGCATCATCATTGTTTCGATCAGAAATGAAACCTAACTTAGAACCATCAGCGCTCCAAAAAGGACTATAATCCCTGCCGGGGTGCATACTTACATTAACTTCCTCCCCCCCTTCCACTGGTAGAATAAAAACCTCGTTATTAAAATTGAGGTCACTATGACTGTAGGCAAGAAAGCGGCTATCTGGACTCCAGCTTACACCATTTGCCCCATGCCAAGCATCTATCAAAACTTTTTGATTAGATATCTTTCCCTCCTTGGAAATATCAGCAAGCACTAATTGATGTGAATCATGGATAAAGCTAATTTTCTTTCCATCCGGCGAAAGACTTAAATCTCTTAAATCGCCATCTTTCATTAGGTTTTGCTTCACCTCATGTCTCAGCGACTTATACAATTGAGGTTTAGATTCTTCCGTCGAACTTGCAGTATAAAACTGATAACGATTATTAGCGCGATCACTACTAAATAAGGCAATCTCATCATTTAATAGAATGGCCTCACGGTCGTAGTAAGGATGGCTACTGAGATTTACACTGCGCGACTCTTCCTTGTCAAGCTCTTTTACGAAAAGCTCGCCTCTAATTTCCAGCAGCGCATAATCACCTGAAGGAGAAATACTATAATCATCAAGCCCACCACTAAAACTCTTGCGCTCTGTTGGGTAAAAACGATAATCTGTGGAAATAGTAACGTTTAGTTCTTTCGCTGTTGTCGCATTACTAGTTTCACCTAGATATAATTTCGGTCCTTTTGCATAAAGCACTTTATCCCCTGCCAAAGAAAAATCATGAATCCCTTCCTTGGTGAAACTAGTTAACCATAACTCTTCTTTTGTTTCAATATTTACTTTTTTCAGGTTGTAGCGCCCTTCTTTACTCGATAAGAGAACCAACTCCTTGTCATTGAGCCATTTTGGAAAAATGTCATTTATATCATTATCGCTCAAAGCTAGATAAGTATTTTGCTCACTATCGAATAACCAAATCTCATTATTTGCTGGGCCGACATAATTTTCTCTACTAATTCGACATGCGCCAATGGCAAAGGCGATATAGCGACCATTTGGAGATGCCACTGCCATTTCGCC
This sequence comes from Roseivirga sp., assembly GCA_051277025.1. Taxonomy (GTDB): domain Bacteria; phylum Bacteroidota; class Bacteroidia; order Flavobacteriales; family Schleiferiaceae; genus Croceimicrobium. The sequence continues at coordinate 9,590 of JBNMPT010000049.1, forward strand.
GAAAGCATCTAAAATTCTTTTCGGGTTACCGCCGGTCGCGGAAATACTATGAATTTCATTATCCCATTCTACCTGATTATAATCACGCTGACCATCGAATAAAATACCCCAAGCACTAGACCAATCGCTAATGTTATCGTTAGCGGAATGATAATTTAATCGACGCGGGCTTCCTCCCATTATCGGAAGAGTAAAAATATCCTTGTTACCAAAACGATTACTCGTAAAGGCAATACTTTTTCCATCCGGACTAAAATGAGGATCAGAATCATAAGCCTCATGCACCGTTAGCCGTCTTGCTATAGCATTACTATCATCCATAATCCAGATATCACCCTGATATGAAAAGGCAATACTCTTCTGATTAGGTGCCAATTGTGGGTTTACAACAAAGGTCTCTTGCGCCTGCACAAATCCATAGGCAGCAAGTGTGAAGAGTAAAGAATAAAATTTTATCATAGAATATTTTGATTTAAAATCAAGCAGAGACGGGCTTATCTGGCACGAAAATAATGAATTGGGCTTAAAAAAAAGAAAAGGCCGCCTAGTTTCTCTAGACGACCAATATCAATGGGCTAGATTTTATTTACTCCAACAGAATAAACTTGCCTTTGATACAAAGTCTCAGGGTTAGATCATTTTAAAACAGTCTCTCTCCGACAAAGTATTAGTTGCTTTATCACAAGATATCAAAATACCACTAGAATAAGAAACCTCCATAGTAGCAAAATACTCCTCTTTTATTACGAACGCTTTTCAGTATATATATATTCAGCCCGCGCTATTTTATTCATTTGTCCATTGCTATTTAATTCATGACAATGTAAACGAAGCACATAAGATCGATTATTAGTCGCTGAAATTTGAGCGCGAATTTTCATTTTTGAAGAAGGGCTAGCGGCCTTATAATTGACAAGTTTAACTTCTTTTCGAACTAACTTTGAGTTATTCGGTAAAAATGCTTGTACTATTTCACAGAATTCGTGAGCACTGTCGTCCATTTTTCTCAATGTTAACCACTCAGCATTTTTCTCCTTCGCGGGAATATCGAAGGCAATATACTGTTCTCTCTTTTTCTGTTTTTCTAGTAAATTAATTAAGCCACTCATTTTAACTGGGATTTGTAAGAAATAAAAAACCCCACTAGATGCTCTAGCGGGGTTTAATGATAGTTTTCTATAGATTGGTCAAATCATAAAAACATCACATTCCCCGCACTTAGATAATTATTCCAATTGCGAATCGTTCCATTTTTATGATTATATCCTAACATAATTCAAATATAATAAAAATGATCAATTCGCAATGACATGTATTCCTTTCTTTTTAATTTTAATAGGAATGTTTAGTAACGGCCATTCCCCACTATCGGTTTTTTGTCTGCTAATATTTTCAGCTACCTCCATACCTCGCACTACCTTCCCAAAAACGGTATGTTCGCCATCTAAGTGCGGACTGCCTCCTGAATTTTGATATTGTTCTCTTTGCCGAGTGTCTAATGAAAGATTATACTTCTCTTCCATCACAGCTAGCTGAGCATGGCTATATTTTTCGCCAAGACTAATGTAAAACTCAAAGGGGTCCGAATTTTTCTGGGGATTATTAGTATAAGATCGTGCTGCGGCTAGAGCGCCATAAAAATGCAGGTTCTCATCGAGAGCCTCTGCTGGTACACGATACCTACCAATCTCCTTCCTTTTAGCTACGGTTAGGAGCTCATCATTATTTCCCGCCTGAATAACATGATTTTCACTAACCCGATGAAACCAAGTGCCATTAAAATAATTCTTATCCACCAAGTGCAAAAAGTTTGCTCTGTGTAAGGGTGTGTTTTGGAATAGCACTATTTCAATTTCCCCAAATTCACAAGTGATTACCAAAGTATCGATTGTGCTTTTCAGAGGGAATCCTTTTAAAAAGCTTAGATAGCTATCTGGAGTAAGAGGCCTGCTTTCAAGCTCCTTTATCACCGACTTATCTTTAATAATGCTTGTATTACTATGCTCTTTATCAGAACGGAAATTGCATCCAGCAAAAA
>JBNMPT010000050.1:0-11527 GCA_051277025.1 Roseivirga sp.
AACATTGGCTCACAAATATCAACACCACTGCTCGCCAAGCTAATGTCATAGCTATCTGTGGCAGAACACATTGCAAATAAAAACCCTCCGCCAATGGTAAATTCCTTAATTTTCTTGGCCACCGCCTCTTTAAGCTCACTCACTTTATTAAAACCAAGTGCCGTAGCTGAAGCTTCCATATCTGCTTTTTGGTTAATGTACCAAGGAGCATTTTTAAAGGCGGCATAGAAGCGACCGTATTGACCGGTGAAATCTTCATGGTGCAGGTGCAACCAGTCGTAACGAGGTAATAGATCATTCAATACTTCCTCATCATAAACTACATCATAAGGGATTTCGGCATAGCTCAAAACCAAGGTTACAGCATCGTCCCAGGGCAGTAAGCCTTTGGGGGAGTAGACCGCTATTTTGGGTGCTTTTTCGAGCTTAACCACGGCTTGATTTACGGCAGGACTGCTAATCCTTGAGCGTATGCTTTGGGCCTCGGCGTCGCTTATTGCGAGATAGCTGACGTTACGTATTTGACATTCTAATTTTAAAGCTTCAGTAAAAGGAATCATAAAACTACCGCCACGATAGTTTAATAACCACTCTACTGTTATGCCACGTTCAATAGAATAATAGGCAATGCCATAAGCTTTTAGGTGTTCCTTCTGCCCTTCCTCATCCATGGGTATTAGGATGTGAATGGCATCCAGCTTGAAGCTAAGAAGACATAAAAGAATAAAAAAGCTTAGTTTTTTAAAAAGGGAAGTCATCATTTTCATTGCCAGTATTAAAGTCTTGGCCAGCATTACTGTCGGGTCCGCTGCTTAAATAGCTATCGCTGTTAATTTTCGATTCTAAAATCATGGGACCAGAGTCCTGAGATTCTACATCTGAGAAACGTGCCATCGAGCCTTGGAAGCGCAAGCGCACATCAGCTAAACTACCATTACGGTGTTTAGCTATAATTAGTTCTGCCTTCCCCTCAGCGGGCTCTCCGTCTCTAAAGGTCTCTATATCATAATATTCTGGGCGATAGATAAAGCAAACAATATCTGCATCTTGCTCAATCGCACCCGATTCCCTCAAATCAGAAAGTTGCGGTCTTTTATCTCCAGCACGTGATTCTACCGCACGACTTAACTGGGATAAAGCGACTACTGGGACATCCAGTTCTTTCGCGATACTTTTTAAAGAACGTGAAATCATACTAATTTCTTGTTCCCTGTTTCCACCTTGGCTTTTCGAGCCTCCCACAGTCATTAGTTGCAGGTAATCAACCACTATTAAACCGATGTTGTGCTGAGCTTTCAAACGGCGGCACTTGGCTCGAAGGTCGAAAACACTCAATGCTGGCGTATCATCAATAAAAAGCGGTGCTTCTTCTAAAGCCTTTACTTTAGTGAGGAGCTGCTGCCATTCGGCATCATCCAAAGTTCCTTTTCTCAGTTTCTCAGAATTCAAGCCCGTTTCACTAGAAATTAAACGCGTTATAAGCTGAACGGCCGCCATCTCCAAGGAGAAAACGGCCACTGGCGTTTTGTGATCGACGGCCATGTTTCGCGCCATCGATAATACGAAAGCTGTTTTACCCATACCCGGACGAGCAGCGAGGATTATTAAATCCGATGGCTGCCAGCCGGCGGTAATACGATCTAATTCGGTAAAGCCACTGGGAACACCTGATAAACCTTCTTTTTTACTGATTTCTTCAATACGAGCGATCGCCAGTCTAATCAGATCTTTAGCACTTTGGTAGTTTTTTACAATATTGCTGTGGGCTACTTCGAAGAGTTCTTGTTCTGCCTCATCTAAAAGGTCAAAAACATCGGTAGTCTCATCAAAGCTTTTATCGATAATATTGCTGGAAACGCGAATCATTTCGCGTTGAATATGTTTCTGGACAATAACCCGTGCATGATACTCCGAGTGGGCAGAAGAGGAAACTTTATTGCTTAGCTCAATTAAATAATGCTCGCCACCGGCAGCCTCTAACTCGCCATTCTGGCGCAGCTCATGCGCTACCGTTAGAATATCAACTGGTTCACTTCTTCCAAAAAGTTCCTTTATCGTTTTAAAGATAAGTTCGTGTTGGGTTTTATAAAAGCTCTCTGGAGATAATATATCAATCACCGAGTTTATGGCGCCATTATCAATCAAAACCGCTCCTAGAACGGCCTCCTCAAAGCTGATCACTTGAGGTGGAATACGCCCTTGGTCTAGGGCGATTACACTAGGTTTCTTTTTAGTATTGAAAGAATTTTGCGGACTTTTGTTGTTATCCATGCTTAATTACAAGGGTTTAGATGGAAAAGGATTAGCTTTCAAAAATAATTATTGTGATTGGCTTAAGGAAATTTATACTACTTTGTTTTCAACACGCTTTAGTTTTAGTGCTAATCTGCTCATGCTCAAAGGTGGAGGAGCCTTATCCTGAAGTTAGCTTTACCTATATAGAAGGAGGCGATTATAAATATGGTGACACCATAAGATTAGGCTTTGAAAGCACTAATAATGACTCCTATACGCTTAGTCTCCTCCAAGGAAATACGGTCATCACCTTACCACAACGCGAAGTTTTTAAGGAAGGTAATCAAGTAGATTTAGAACTGGTTTTAAACAATCGCTATTTAGCCAGTGGTGCCTACGACTTGCGTTTACAAGTTAAAAATAAGGATAAGGGCGCTAGTACTTTTTCGACTATTCAATATACCGGTTTGCTTGCCGCACAATTGGGCTTTGCTTTGCTTGGACAGCAAGACGTAGAGCTTATTGATACCAATCAAAATCGCATTAGTTTTCCTCTTAGCGCCAGCTTCGACCATATCAAGGTTTCCTCTCGTGATTCTTTGGTCTATTTAGTTGCTTTTGCAAATGAAGGAGCAGAAGTACGCAGGCTTGGTGATTTTGAATTAATAAGGAAACTCCCTCTGGTTGCCCCTACTGGTTCCCGCAGCTATCATCAGTTTGTAAAATCAGAACAAGGCCTATTCTTACTCCGCACTGATGGCGGTATTGACTTTTTAGAAGAAGGTTCCTTGCAAGCGGCTACTGCATTGCCTATTGGGCGGGCGGCGAGACAGGGCTGCATTTTAAACTCTAAGCTTGTTGCGGTTACATATGATCAGGCAGGCTTGAATGCGCAGATGGAGTTTTTTAATAGCGACTTGAATGGAAGTTTCCAAAGCTATCCCTTACCGGGTGCAAACCATGTGATTTTTCCTTTGCACGGCAATACTGGGCTAGCAGTGCTGCTGAGAAGAAATAGTAATTGGGAACTCCACTTTTATAATACTCTCAGCCAGAGTTTAAGCTTAGAATATATTGGCAACGACCAAATACCACTTGCGGGTTCAGCTACTGCTCAAAGTCAGTTAATCATGTTTAGCACTGACCAAGATCTATATCGGGTATTTATAGGCGGTTCTAGTGTGCCAATGACTATTCAGGGTGGACTGCATCAACAGTTTGCGTTAAGCACTACTGATCAAGGACTTTATTTGCAAAAAGCTAAGACCGTTTACCGCCTTAATTTGGATAATAATCTGCAATTTGCAGCCTCAAAATTTGATGTACTTCAAGACTATGATATTCTCTACAACAAGTAAAAAAGCGCCCCTAATTTTAATTGCGGCTCTCAGCCTATTAAGCTTAAAGTCAGAAGCGCAAGCCTTAATCAGTCAACAAGGTGTGCTAAGTTTCCCTACAACCAATGAATTGCAAGCCAATACCGAAACCTTGGTTTTAATTAATCAATCGGCCTATCCTGTTGCAATAGATAGTGTGGCCCGATTTAATTATTATGGCAATAAAGTATTTAAAGCTCTAGATAGCACTTTCGTGATATTATCGGGTGATAGCATTACCATTAATATTGAGTTTAGCCCTGAGCATAATATGTTGCACAGCCAAGCTTTGGTTTTTAAATCCGCTAGTGGCTTCGGTCACTATCCGGTAACGGTTGTCGGTCAAGGAACCTTTTCCAAAAGCTATTATAGCACTACTCAAAACAAAGAGGAGCAAGTACTTAAAAGCACTTTGAATACGAAGTTAGCAGCAGGTTATAATTCATTGGGATATAATACTGCTCGCGATAATATGTATGGAACCTTAGACAATACGGGTGGTCAAGTAACTTGTGTTTATACGGGCAGAACGGCAACTTTTAATACTCGCTCTGGTGCGAATACTAATAGTTTCAACTGCGAACATACTTTCCCGCAAGGCTTTTTCAACTCTAATGCTCCGATGAAAAGCGACATCCACCATCTATTCCCCACTGATGTTACCTCTAATAGCCGCAGAGGAAATGATCCTTTTGGCGTGGTAAGCAGCAGTAGCTGGAGTCAAGGTGGATCGAAGTCTGGCGGGGGAAAGTTTGAGCCGCGTGATGCGCAAAAAGGTGCTACTGCTCGAGCCATGATGTACTTTGTGATTCGCTATCAAGATTATGCCAATCACTTCTCCGGTCAAGAGGCTATTCTTAGAACTTGGCACGATAACTTCCCACCGACAGCGAATGAAATTGCACGTAATAATGGCATTTTCGCCTTGCAGAATAACCGCAATCCCTTTACTGATTACCCGCAATTTATCGAACGTATTAGCGATATCAGCTCCACTAGCACCGCTAGTGCTAATTATTCAGCTTATTATTCAGACGATACCCTTATGCTCGCACAAGGAACGGGTTCTTTTGACTACTCTTTTGTTATTTACAATCGCGGTAACGAGGATATGACTTTCCGCAATTTCCAATTAAGCGATCCCAATTTAAACTTTGGCAATGGTAATCCTGGTGCTCTTACTTTAAGCCCGGGCGATCATGCACAAATTATGATCAGCTTTGATGGCAGCATGAGCTATAATGCCAATTTGCAGTTTATTGAAGACGGACAAGGCAGTCAGCCTCAAACCATATATATTCAATCGGGTCCACAGCTTAGTGCCGCAGAAGCTGCACTGCAGAATGTATCTTTTTATCCTAATCCTAGTAATGGCATTATTCAAGTGCAAGGTTATGCTCGCTTAAAGCAGATGAGCTTAAACGATGCTTGGGGTAGAAATTGGCCCATCACTTTAGACCGTGAAATGGATCTAAGTTATTTACCCGCGGGTATTTATTTTATCCGTTATCAGCTAAAAGGAGAAAGCAGCTATCACAGTAAAAGGCTGTTGATTAAGTAGGAGCTACTAAATCTAGTGAAGCTGTAGAGCATTAAAAAAGTCCCATTGAATTAATTCGTTGGGACTTTTTTATTTAGACATCACCAGTCTATTTCTTCAAAAACTTAGCACTCCCCATTCCTTCCAAACTTAAATAATACTGGCCCGGCGATAACTGACGAGTATCAACAGTATTTTGCTCCTGCCTAATTTGGCCTTTCGCCACCCTATCGCCTTTAGTATTGAAAACTGAATAAGCCAGCGGCCATTTCTGTTGCTTAGCGAAAGAGACTCGGAGGTAATCACTACAAGGGTTGGGGAATAGGCTGATAGGATTGGCGGGAGCTTTGAACTCTCTTTGCGAAATGACGCTTCCATTAGCGTCTAAGATCCAAATATGCACAGCGAGGTTTTCACCGGAATAATCATCCCAATTGTATTCATTAAAAGCAATGGCGCAACGATTTCCGGGCAAAGCGGCTATACTGTGATTGCCATTGGTATAAGGGCGCGTTATTTTCCTCACCCAATTAACTGATTTGGTATTTAGGTTTAGGTTGTAGATGTAGAATGGGGTGGTGTCTTGGGAATCGAAGTTAAAGTCGACTATTGTTTTCACTCCCTGAACAATTAAGGTAGAGTCGGTATTGGCATAATCTGCAGCATCAATCCACATAAAGGGCTCTGCTAAAATGTCCTTACTAGTGCGGAAATTATAACCGCTTAAAGGCAGAGTATCAATTACACTAACATTGTAATTGCTATCTAAAAGTGAGAACGCTAGGTTCCAATAACCTGGGCCTGCGCCGGGGAGTAAATTACTATCTTGATAACTACGTGATAGGCCTAATTGAACCACGCCGTTTTTCGATTTGATAAAGAAGGCACTTCTGTGAAGAGTTATGAGATCTGGGCGATTAGCTTGCAGAACGCTGCCCTCCGAAATAAGGTTTAAATCATAATCTACGAAAATATTGTTTTTAAATTCGGGAGCTTTACTTGGCCATATGTCAAATAAAATTCCCTTGTTTAGCAGTATGGGGCTTTGGGCTGTCAGGGCGGCATTATTATTAAGAGAGTCGGGATAAATTCTTAGCTTATAACTGCTATCGTTAAGATTATAATATCCAACACAAACATTATAATTCATGCTATCACAGTCATATAGATACCCAGCCAAAGCGATGCCTTGCGAGTTCATGTCATAATATACAAAGTCTAAAAAGTTTGAATCGGCCTCGAAATGTATTTCTCGCGTGATTTGTAAACTGGAGTTGAAGAAGATTAAAGCACTATTAACTTTTGGACAATTACGGGAACCTTTAAGGCTATAGCTAACCATAGCAACTAAGGCGGAATCAAGGGATTTTAATTGGGTTATACGAAACGAGTTAACTTGAATGGTGCTGTCCGAAATCTCTAGTTTTAAACTATCTAAGATGTTTAACTGCAAATCGAATTTATAAATAAAAACTTCAAGTTGACCTCTATTAAAGATTAAGTTGCTGGACACGTCGGAAAAAATAAAGCCGTCAAGAAATTCGATATTGTTTTGGGCGGAAAAGGTATAGGGTTTAAGTTTTATTTGCTTCAATTGCCCGCTTGTATAAAAAGACAAGAGTAGAAAAGAAACAGTTGGAAAAAGAATGTTGAATCTCATTTTGTAAATTATGTAAAAGCGAGACACCAAGGTCCCGCTAATTAGGTTAACAATCAATACCAATCGCACAAGGAGTAAGTGAATTAAGATTAAGTCCCAATAAAATGTTTTTAGATAAAATAGCTTCAAAGGTCCAGAAGGTAAGGTTTGAACCTCCATGTTTTTTTACTTCTAATCCAGATACACCATCCCAATAGGCTCTTTTGCTCACAATATCATAAAGTTCGTCAGAAAGTCTTTGGCTATATGCGTCTTGTTGTAATGGGTTTACACAAGTTGTGTCAGGCGTAACTCCTCGATGGTTTGGGAATAAAGCATTTGACCCTCCTAGTAGCCAGTCACCATTTATTTGACGTGTATTCATTGAACCTGCGCTGGAATTTAAATAAACGACATTAAAGCGTGGGCTTCTAAAATTGTAATTCAAAGGGAAAAATAAAGAAGGCAGAGTTTGCCTAGCTTGCCATTGCACATGCTCCCAAGCACCGCCACCGCTGATGCTGCCGCATTCAGCCGATGCCCCGGCATACCGCCCCACCGTGGCTGGTGGTACATTAGGCCAGGCAAAAGAAGAAGCACTGCTGGCATTTACTAATAAATGGGTTCTAAATACGAGACTTACTTCACTGCTGCCAAGGTCGGCTACTTGAATGTCAGTTATGTTAAAAGTATAATCGTCGTTATTATTCAAAAGAGCCTTAATTTGTTGATAGGGACTAGTGAAATCAGCAACGATATCACCATTCAGTAATCCATCCTGATTACGCTCAAATATAAAGGTGCTTTCATGGATAATTATTGAATCCTCGTTTAAATAGGCAGAGTCGCCAAAGAAGGAGTTCATGCTTCCCTCCATAATCCAGATGGATTTATTAATGGCGGTGTAGCTTCCGCGCTGTCTGAGTTAAAAGTAGCTAAGGTACTTTCGTGAAACTCTTGGGCCTCATCACTTACGTTCGGCTTGTAAACCTCATAAGGGAATTCAGCGTTGGTTCTTTTGAGAGGTTCGGGATTGCCAAGGATGTAATTGCTTTCGTCTGTTTTTTCGCAACTGAATAGTAAGCTGCAGAGACAAAAAAGCGAAAGGATATGTTTTGATGTCATGATGAAAATCTTGAAATTAATTTAATTTAGTTCCTTCAAGATCCATAGGGTTGGATTAATATCAGGCCTGATAAAGAACTACTCAAAATTAAAACTCTTGGCGCGTTTAGGGCCTGGATAAACGCTTAATGGGCATGCTGGGAAGGTAGATTAGGAAGTGGCTGTTCTACTTTTTCTCAGGTTTAATAGATTATTCCTTGATTTGTAAATGCTTCAGATAGCAATAAAAAAGTCCCGCTGGAAATATTCCAACGGGACTTTTTTATGATTAAAACAAATGTGCTTATTTATAGGAACCCATATTTTCAAATTTACTTAGTCGTTGCTCCAAAAGCGTTTCAGTATCTACTTTCTTCAATTTAGAGATATGTCTCAGCAATTCATCCTTGAGAAGGCTAAACATTTTATCTGGGTTAGTGTGCGCTCCACCGGGTGGCTCCTCAATTATGCCATCAATGAGCTTATTGCTAAGCATATCCTTTGGCGTGAGTTTTAAGGCATCGGCCGCTATTTGCTTATAGTCCCAAGAGCGCCATAAAATAGAGGAGCAGCTTTCAGGTGAGATCACCGAATACCAAGTGTTTTCTAGCATCAGTACTTTATCACCTACGCCAATTCCTAAAGCACCCCCAGAGGCACCTTCGCCTATAATCACGCAGATAATAGGCACTTTTAAAATGGACATTTCATAAATGTTACGGGCAATCGCTTCACCTTGTCCGCGTTCTTCTGCTTCTAGCCCGGGAAAAGCTCCTGGAGTATCAATTAAAGTAACCACCGGGCGATTAAATTTCTCCGCCATTTTCATCAGGCGTAAAGCCTTGCGATAACCTTCTGGGTTTGCCATACCGAAATTCCGATACTGGCGCATCTTAGTATTAACGCCTTTTTGTTGTCCAATAAACATCACCGGCTCATCACCAAGCATTCCCCATCCACCAACCATGGCTTTATCGTCCTTTACATTTCTGTCGCCATGTAATTCAATGAACTCACCATTTGTCATGGCATCGATATAGGCTAAAGTATAAGGCCTTTGCGGATGGCGGGATAGTTGAACCCTTTGCCAAGCGCTTAAATCTTTATAAACGCTTTTACGTGAGCTTTCTAATTTTTTGTCAAGCTCCTTTAGAGTTTTACCCATATCTACTTGGGTTTCAGTCTCTAATTGTTTAGTCTTTTCTATCTGAAGCAGAATCTCCTCAACAGGCTTTTCAAAGTCTAGGTATTCCATAATGTTCCCTCTTTATTATCTTGCAAATATGTGAAAATATGCCAATCGATTACTACTTCGGTGCAATATAGTATAGATATGCGCCAATAATACCAAAAACTATATTGGGAATCCATACTGCTAGTAGTGGAGATAAGCTGCCCACTGTAGCGAAAGTAGTAGAGATTTGCATAAAGAAAATATAGGTAACGCAAAGCACCAAGCCTATGGCTACATTAAGCCCTAGCCCTCCCCTCGTCTTTTTAGAGGATATACTAACCCCAATCAAAACGAGAATATAAGTAGCAAAAGGCCAAGAGGTGCGTTGATGTTTTTCGATTAAGTAGAAATTTGTGTTTTCTGAACCTCGCAGGGTTTCATCATCAATAAACTTATTTAGCTCCGGGGTATTCATCATTTCCACGGTATAGAGCCTCGGAACAATATCCGCGGCATCAAACTCGAAGCTACGAGTAAGTTTGCGCCCTTGTTCCAGTTCCTCGTTCCCGTTTTCATCAATGGTACGTATATCGTAGTTTTCCAAAGTCCACACATTATTGCTAGTGTCGAGACGGATGAAGTCGGCCTTTAGTTTATAGCTTAAGGTGTTACCCGTAAAAATTTCATAGGTAAAATGATAACCTGAATTTCTTTTAGTATTGTAGTTCTCAAAGTAAATAATGTGGCCCGCTTTAATCTGCCGGTGTATGTCTTTAAAGCCTTCACTTTCCTTCTTATCAATATAGGCATGTTGGAACTCTAGACGCTGCACATTGGTATAAGGAATTACAAAATGACTAAGAAAAAGACTCATACCAGCCACAATAGTAGCGGAAACGAAATAGGGAAACATCATCCTCTTAAAACTTACTCCTCCGGTCAATATCGCTACAATCTCTGTATTGGCAGACATTCGTGAACTGAAAAGTATAGTGGCAATAAAAACAATCATAGAGCTAAAGAGATTGCCGTAGAAAACTAAAAAATTGAGATAGTAATCAAATATTATTTCTCGGGTACTGGCTCCACGAGTAATGAAATCGTCAATTTTCTCGGAGATGTCAAAAACAATCGCAATGGCTAAAATGAGCGTAATGGTAAGAAAGAAAGTCCCCAGGAACTTCTTAATTATGAATAGGTCTATGATTTTAAAAATCTTCACAGGCGCTGTGCTACTTTAATTACCATCTGATCTTTCCAACTGGCAAAGGTGCCAGCTTCTATTTGCCGGCGGGCTTCACTAGATAACCAAATATAGAAACCTAGATTGTGTACGCTGGCAATTTGGCGTCCTAAATATTCGTTAGCAGCAAAGAGATGTCGAAGATAAGCTCTTGAATATTGCGAATCTACAAAGGTGTGACCATTAGGGTCCAGCGGTCCAAAATCATCTTCCCACTTTTTATTTTTAATATTAATAAAACCTTCACTGGTGAAAATCATTCCATTTCTACCGTTTCGAGTAGGCATCACACAATCAAACATATCCACCCCTAAAGCAATGTTTTCCAAAATATTTGCGGGCGTTCCCACCCCCATTAGGTAGCGAGGTTTGTCTTTAGGTAAAACGCTGCAAACAATGTCTGTCATTGCATACATTTCCTCGGCCGGTTCGCCAACAGAAAGCCCACCAATAGCATTTCCTTCGGCACCAAATTCGGCAATAGCCTCTGCACTTTGCACACGTAAGTCTTTATAGGTACTGCCTTGTACAATAGGGAAAAGCGTTTGTTCGTAGCCGTATAGAGGCTCATTCTCACTCAACCAAATACCACATCTCTTTAACCACCTATGCGTCATTTCCATAGATTGGCGCGCATATTCGTAGGTACTCGGGTAAGGAGGACATTCATCGAAGGCCATAATAATATCCGCACCAATATTGCGCTGAATCTCCATGGATTTCTCAGGACTGAAAAAATGCTTAGAACCATCGATATGCGACTTAAAAGCTACCCCTTCTTCGGTGATTTTATTTGTGTTTGATAAACTATAGACCTGATAACCGCCACTGTCAGTAAGAATCGGCCCTTGCCAATTCATAAACTGATGTAGTCCTCCCGCCCGATTTAAGATATCGGTGCCTGGCCTTAGGTATAAATGATAGGTATTTCCCAGTATTACTTGGGCTTTTATATCCTCTTTCAATTCACGCTGATGGACGGCCTTTACCGTACCCACCGTGCCAACGGGCATAAAGATGGGAGTTTGTATATCACCGTGAGCAGTTTTAATAGTTCCGCTGCGGGCTTTCGATTTGGGGTCCTGATGGTCTAGCCTAAATTGCATTCCACAAAAATACGTGGAATAAGGGAGATGAGAGAGAGAATATTTTCGACTTTTTTAAAGCTAATTTACCTCAAGACTCAAGGCAAGCAATAGGCATGGAGTATCTTTGC
>JBNMPT010000051.1:0-11497 GCA_051277025.1 Roseivirga sp.
ATCCCAATTGGTAATTGACTACCGGTTAAAATAACGGGCTTTGATAAATTATCGAGCATAAAGCTCAGGGCAGAGGAGGAATAGGCCATGGTATCCGAACCATGCAAAATCACAAAAGCATCGTAAAGGCTATAATCTGCTTCAATGCGGGCGGCCATGCGTTGCCAATGCTCGGGAAGCATATTGGATGAATCGATGGGTTCGTCAAAGCTATCGGTATCGATGGTGCAGGCGAATTGGGATATTTCGGGAATTTGTGCTAAAAGATTCTCGAGGCTAAAAGGATGATAGGAGCCATTTTCCTGAAGAATCATCCCAATGGTGCCACCGGTGTACAAGATTAATATTTTTGATTCTCTACTCATGACCGAATATCTTTAGGGCGTTTTCATTGGTGATGCGCGAAACCTCTGCCTTGGAAACCTGATGTATATCAGCGATTTTTTGAGCTATTTGCTCGAGATAGGCGGGTTCATTGCGCTTCCCCCGAAAGGGTGCGGGTGCTAAAAATGGAGCGTCAGTTTCTAATACTAAATCTTCAATTTTTAAGGCAGCTACCACTTTATCAAGGCCGCCATTTTTGAAGGTAACCACGCCGCCAATGCCTAATTTCAGGTTTAGGGCTAAGGCGCGTTGGGCTTGCTCTAAATTACCCGTGAAGCAATGAAATATTCCGAAGAGCTTATCATCCGCTTCCGCTTCTAATACTTCAAAAGTTTCCTCAAAGGCGTCGCGACAATGAATTACTATCGGAAGCCGCATTTCCTTGGCCTTGCGAATCTGCCTGCGGAAAGTCTCCTTTTGTTCTTTAACGAAGGTTTTATCCCAGTAAAGATCCATGCCTATTTCGCCTACTGCATAGTATTTTGTTTCGCCTTCAAGCTCTTGCCAAACGGCGGCAAGTTGTTCTTCAAAATCCTCTTTAACATGACTAGGGTGGAGGCCCATCATGGGGTAGATATGTGCATGAGCGGCGGCCAAGGCCTTGAGATCTGCAATGCTGTCTTTATCAATATTAGGGAGGTAAAATCGCTCTACCCCTGCGGCCCGCGCACGTTCTAAAACATCTTCAATATCTGCTTCAAAACGGTCGAGGTATATATGGGTATGGGTATCTATCATGACGGTACTTGAGTTGGAGGTGCTAAGTTAGGACTAAAAAAAGCCGCCCCAGTAAATTACCGGGGCGGCTTATTAGTATTGGAAACCTTATTTAAAGCTCAAGGGCTTTTTTAGGATCATTGTTCATCAATAATTCTGCAGGATTTTCGAGTGCTTCTTTAACAGCAACTAAGAAACCTACCGACTCTCTACCATCAATTACGCGGTGATCATAACTTAAGGCGACATACATAATCGGACGAATATGCACCTCTCCATTAATCGCCACGGGGCGTTCCACAATATTATGCATTCCTAAAATAGCACTTTGGGGAGGGTTAATAATTGGTGTAGAAAGCATGGAGCCAAATACTCCACCATTGGTAATGGTAAAGGTTCCGCCAGTCATTTCATCAACGGTAATTTTACCGTCTCTAACTTTTAGGGCAAGGCGCTTAATTTCTTTTTCTACTCCAGCAAAGCTCATCATTTCGGCATTGCGAACTACGGGGACCATCAGTCCTCTTGGTCCGCTTACCGCGATGCTAATGTCTGCATAACCGAAGCTGGTTAAGTGATCACCATCAATCATACTATTAACCTGCGGAAACTCCTTAAGAGCGCGGGTTATGGCAAGAGTAAAGAAAGACATGAACCCTAGGCTTACGCCATGTTTCGCTTTAAAGTCTTCTTTGTAAACTTTGCGTAAATCGAAGATGGGCTTCATATCTACTTCGTTAAAAGTAGTTAGCATGGCCGTCTCATTTTTAACGCTAACCAAGCGCTTGGCAAGTTTTCTGCGCAAGCTGCTCATCTTTGCTTTATCGCTAGGGCGAGGAGCGTTGGTAGGAGTACCCATGCTGGCTTCCGCTTTTATGGCGTCGTCTTTGGTTACTCTCCCATCGCGACCGGTACCGATAACAGCACTGGCGCTGATATTTTTTTCATCTAAAATTTTCTTCGCGGCCGGTGAAGGGCTACCACTAGCATAGGTCTTTTCCTCAGCTTTTGGTGCTTCTACGGCAGTGGGAGCGGGAGCTGCTTTGTTTTCCGATTTTGGAGCTGCAGCAGAGCTGCCGCCACCGTCTGGGGCTTTGGCGCTGATATCAATAAGAGCAATCACTTGCCCTACTTCTACAGACTCACCTTCTTCT
This sequence comes from Roseivirga sp., assembly GCA_051277025.1. Classification (GTDB taxonomy): domain Bacteria; phylum Bacteroidota; class Bacteroidia; order Flavobacteriales; family Schleiferiaceae; genus Croceimicrobium. The sequence continues at coordinate 2,256 of JBNMPT010000051.1, forward strand.
ACCTTTAAGGTAATTATACCAGCTTCCTCCGCGGGTAGGGCGAGGGTGGCTTTATCGGAATCAATTTCCGCAATTTCTTGATCTTTTTCTACGTAATCGCCATCAGCTACTAACCAGCTGGCTATTTCTACTTCGGAAACGGATTCTCCTGGTGAAGGAACTTTTACTTCTAAACTCATGATTTAGGTATAACTAGGCGTTGAAAATGTTTGTTAAGAGTGCCTCATAACGAGAGGCGGCTAATTTTGAAGAACCAGGAGCGGTACTAGCACTCGCAGCCGGTGATATAATGCTTGTAAACTTTACGGGGAAGTTAATTTGAACATACCAAGAGGCACCCATATTACTAGGTTCTTCTTGCGCCCAATAAATTTCTGTAGCATTAGGATAGCTAGCAATTAAATCGGTGATCTGATTTTCTGCTAAGGGATATAATTGTTCGAGGCGAATAAAGGCGCGATCCTGCGGCAGCTTTTCGTCTCTCACTTTATCAATATCGTAGTAAATTTTCCCACTTAAGAAGAAGAGCTTCTTCACGGTGGCTTTATCTTCAATACGGGGGTCGTCAAGTAATTCGCGGAAGCGACCATGAGCAAGATCTTCTAAAGGAGATTTCACTTTGGGGTGTCGCAATAAACTCTTTGGCGTCATAACTACCAGAGGCTTACGGAAGTTACGCTTCATTTGACGGCGCAACAAGTGGTAGAAGTTAGCCGGTGTAGTAACATTTACAATTTGCATATTAAACTGAGCACACTGTTGAAGCCAACGCTCGATACGCGCACTAGAATGTTCTGCTCCTTGTCCTTCATACCCGTGCGGTAGATAAAGTACTAAGCCATTTTGCACTTTCCATTTGTCTTCTGCAGCGGAAAGAAACTGGTCGACAATAATTTGTGCACCATTAAAGAAATCTCCAAACTGTGCTTCCCAGATAACGAGAGTCTCGGGGGAGGTCATGGCATAACCATAATCAAAACCCATTACTCCGTATTCAGAGAGGAGGGAATTGTAAACAGCAAAGCGTCCTTCTTTTCCTTTAATATTATTGAGGAGAACTTGCTTTTCCTCAGAATCTTCTACTTTAATTACCGCATGACGATGGGAGAACGTTCCTCTTTCCGAGTCTTCACCGCTTAAGCGTATATTAAAACCATCGTGAATAAGGGTGCCGTAAGCTAGCAGCTCGGCCATTCCCCAGTCTAGACTATTACGCTCGTTAACCATTTTCCAACGGTCGTCTAAGAGACGCTTGATTTTAACAAAGAATTTTTTTCCTTCTGGAAGCTTCGTTATTATGCGCGCGATGTCTTTAAGTTTATCGATATCAAAAGAAGTATCAATAGATTTATCGAAATCCTGAGGAGTAGAAGCGTCATAGCCTTCCCACTCGTCTTCCATAAATTGCTTGATATTGTTCTTTTCGATTTTCTTAGACTCATCGAAGCGCATTTCTAGCACTTCTTTAAACTCTGTTTCTAAGGATTCAACAAAAGCTTTATCTACCACCCCTTCTTTCTCCAGTTTAGCTTGGTATATGACCTTAGGATCAGGGTGATTATTGATAGTTTTATAAAGTAAAGGTTGGGTAAAACGGGGTTCATCGCCTTCATTATGCCCGTATTTACGGTAGCAGAGAAGGTCAATAAAAATATCACGTTTGTAGCGTTGTCGATACTCAATAGCAAACAGGGTAGTATGAACCACTGCTTCTACGTCATCACCATTTACATGTAAAACAGGCGCTTGCACGGTTTTGGCTACATCAGTACAATAAATACTAGAGCGAGCATCTAAGTAATTGGTGGTAAAGCCGACTTGATTATTAATTACGATATGCACCGTGCCTCCGGTATAATAACCTTCTAGAGTTTCCATCTGTAATACCTCATAAACAATCCCTTGGGCTGCTACGGCAGCATCTCCATGGATTAAGATGGGCATTACCTTAGACTCGTCCTTGTCGTAGTCCGTGTTTATTTTAGCACGTGCTATACCAGTCACAACGGCGTCTACTGCTTCTAAGTGAGAAGGGTTGGGGGAGAGGTTAAGTTTAATACTTTGGCCATTATCTAAAGTTTTGGTGGTGGTATAGCCCAAATGGTATTTGACGTCACCATCAAATTCATCATCGATGAACTCCTTTCCTTCAAATTCACTAAATATATCGCGCTGGGTTTTCCCAAAAATATTAGAAAGTACGTTTAGTCTTCCCCGGTGTGCCATCCCGACCACAAATTCCTTAACGCCAAGCTCAGCTGCACGGCGAAGGCCAAATTCCATTGCGGGGATTAAGCTTTCGGCTCCTTCGATGGAGAAACGTTTTTGACCAACGAATTTTCTATTTATGAAGTTTTCAAAGGCAACAGCCTGATTAAGTTTGTCGAGGATTAGTCTTTTATCGTCTTTGCTGTAGTCCGGAGCATTATCTCCTTCCTGCAATTTTTTCTGAATCCAAGTGATTTTTTCTGGATCTTCTAAATGTAGATATTCTAAGCCAATGCTGCGGCAGTATACACGCTCTAGTCGTTCTACAATCTCGCGCAAGTTTTTGGAGGTTTCAAAGCCTATTTCTTTAGCGGCTTGAAAAGGGTTGTCTAAATCACTGGCGCTTAAGCCGAAATTTTCTAAGGTTAATTTAGGCTCGTATTCGCGGCGGGTACGCACGGGATTAGTAGCCGTAAAGAGGTGGCCTCTTTTACGGTAGCCATCTATGAGAGCTAAAACTTGAAATTCTTTGCGTATTTCAGCAACAATTTCGCCGTGATTAAGACTGTACTGAGCGCTGTGCTCAGGCTTTACGTCATCTTCATCATATTCTTCTATCGCGAAATCGTAGCCTTGAAAAAAGGCCCTCCAGCTAGGTTCTACGCTATCTGGACTAATGAGGTACTGTTGGTATAATTCATCGATAAAGTCGCTATGCACTCCACCGAGAAAAGAGAATCTGTCCATGTTGTTGTTACGAGGTCCGTAAGTTTATGCAAATTTAAGATAAAAATGATGCCCTAATTCTTCTAATAGAGCATATTAATACGATTTCGACATTGCTTTATATAACTTTGTGAAATCAAATTCGTTTAGTATCCTATGAGACAATTGCTGTTTGTACTATTTTTGGGTTTTTCAATAAGCCTTTCGGCGCAAAGCGGTCGCTTTAAAAAAGGTGGATCCAAAGCAGAAAAACCCACCGAGCAATCCGATAATAGTGAGGCTCAAAAAAAGAAGGCACCCCTAGAAGAGGCATCTTGGTCTGATAAGTTGGTCTTTGGTGGCGGTGCGGGATTGTCCTTTGGCAACAACACTAATATCTTTATTGCTCCGCAAGTAGGGTATAAATTGAAAGATAATTTAGTAGTGGGCGCAGGGTATATGTATAATTATGCACGCTGGAATAGCATTTTTGCAAATGGTGCTTTTCAGAGTACTAACTTCGAAAATACCGTTCATGGCCCCAACTTGTTTTTCAATTACAACCCGGTGGAAAGTATTTTCGTGGGTGCACAGTATGAAGTTCTAAATCATGATGCCTACCTCTATAACATCAACACTTTTGATTTTGATGTAGAAAACCGTTGGACCAATGTCCTTTTTGTTCAAGGTGGTTTTAAGCAGAGTTTGGGTAAAAAAGGGATGATGCTTTTAGGGATGCGCTATAATTTATTGCACGATCAGTTTAGTCCGTATAGTACTTCTTGGGCGCCAATTTTCTTATTGTATTTCTAAATTTCCCCGCTGTATTGGGCGCGGAAGTAGACTTTTATTGCCTCACGCTTTAAAATCCCATCCGCTATAATTTGTTTCCCCGACCGTAAAAACTTCTCATCGAGGTCAATGCGGTAGAATAGATCCAGTAGCGACTGGCCTTTAGCTCCATATTCTTCTAGCCACCCATACAACCATTCTTTTAAGTCGACGGTAGGTATTTCTGCTAAATCACAGGGCAAGTCTTTAGCTAGCTGCTGGTAGAAATTACTGAGAAGCCATTCCTTTTTAGGATGGGATTCTAATAGGGCAAGGTTTATATTTAATGATCGCGGTGACTGAGCCATTGTGCAAAATTGGACAGTTGAATTTTTACTCCTTCATTTTTCGCATCTGCAGAAGCAAGCGCGCTTAAAGCATTTTTAAGCAGTTCTTCTCTTTTTGCAATAGCCTTAGTTTCGGCGCCACAGTGAATAAAGAACTTTTGGTAGGCTTTTACTTTTACATCGCCCTCTAAATTTTCATTTTCCAAAGCCTTCAACTCTACTGGCGCTAACTCACGGGCGTAAATCATCAGCAGGGTTTTTTTGTCTTGCAAAATATCGCCCCCTACCTTTTTGCCAAATTTGTCAGGATCACCAAAAGCATCGAGGAGGTCGTCCTGTACTTGGAAAGCGAGCCCAGCATTAGTGCCAAATTGATAGAGTGCCGAGGCTTGACTGTTGGTTGCCTGACCTATCAGTGCGCCAATTTGTAAGGCAGCACCTAGTAATACGGCGGTTTTAAGACGAATCATCTCTAGGTAATCTTCTTCGCTTACGCTAGAGGAGTTCTCGAAGTTCATATCGTATTGTTGACCTTCACAAACTTGCAGAGCGGTTTTAGAGAAAACATCTAAAACCTGTGCTAATTTCCCTTTGTCGACCTGATTAAGGTATTGATAAGATTTCACTAGCATAGCATCACCCGCAAGGATGGCCACATTCGTATTCCACTTTTGATGGATAGTTTTTTTACCACGACGCAGATCTGCATCGTCCATAATATCGTCGTGGACTAAAGAAAAGTTGTGGAACATTTCTATGGCTAAGGCGGGTAGAAGGGCTTCTTCTAAATTACCGGTAAAAAGGTCACAGCCAGCTAAGACCATTGCTGGTCTTAGTCTCTTTCCCCCTAAGGATAGGATGTATGAAATAGGTTGATATAACTCAATCGGCTCATGATCGAAATCTTGGCGTGCCAAGGTGTTTTCGACCATACTTACATAGGCTTTGAATTTTTCCATTAATGCTTGAAATCAGTCTTTCTTCACCAAATCTACTAGATACTCACCATAACCACTTTTTAATAGGGGCTGTGCAATCTCTACTAGTTTCTCTTCATTTATAAAACCTTGGCGAAACGCAATCTCCTCGATGCAGCCAACTTTAAGTCCTTGTCTTTCTTCAATAACCTGAACAAATTGTCCGGCTTGCATTAAACTAGGAAAGGTACCCGTATCCAGCCACGCTGTGCCACGATCTAAGATAGCTACCTGTAATTTTCCTTGTTTTAAATACTCTTTGTTTACGTCAGTAATTTCATATTCACCGCGTGGCGAAGGTTTTAAATCGGAAGCAATTTGCACTACGGTATTATCGTAGAAATAAAGTCCTGGCACTGCGTAACGAGATTTAGGTTTAGCCGGTTTCTCCTCGATGGATCTTGCAATAAGGTTTTCGTCAAAATCAACGACTCCATACCTTTCGGGGTCAGATACTTGATAAGCAAAAACTACTCCGCCATCAGGGTCTTTACTGCTTTGTAGTAAGTCTTGCATTTTAGAGCCATAGAAGATATTATCTCCTAAAACCAAAGCAACACTGTCCTTGCCAATAAAATCTTTACCTAATACAAAGGCTTGCGCTAGACCATTGGGCTCATGCTGAATGGTGTATTGAAAATTACAACCAATGCGGCTACCGTCGCCTAAAAGTTTTTGAAAAAGAACAATATCATGGGGCGTGGAAATAATTAAGATATCCTTTATTCCCGCTTGTAAAAGAGTCCCCAAAGGATAATAAATCATGGGTTTATCGTAAACGGGCATTAACTGTTTGCTTACGGCAAGGGTTAAAGGGTGCAGTCTGGTGCCAGATCCGCCGGCGAGAATAATGCCTTTCATGCTTCTTTCTTTTTAGGGGTTACTTCCTTCAAAGTCCTCATTTTCATCTACTTCTTCATCGTAAATGGTAATATAAGGTTCCGTAAAGGATTTGCTAATAATCAGCTTTTCAAAGCTAAGCAATAAGGTTGGTAAAATTAAGAGATTGCCAATCATAGCAATTACTAAGGTGATACTCACTAAAATCCCTAAGGCTACAATCCCGCCAAAGCTTGAAGCGGTAAAAACGATAAAGCCGAAGAACAGAACAATGGAAGTATAGAACATACTGACACCCGTTTCACGAATCGCTAATAAAACAGACTGACCAATATTATAGCGCGTGTTTTTAAGTTCTTGACGGTATTTTGCTAAAAAGTGAATGGTATCATCGATGCTAATCCCAAAGGCTACACTGAAAACCAAAACGGTAGAAGGTTTTAAAGGAATCCCAAAATAACCCATTATCCCAGCAGTCATGATAAGGGGGAAAATATTCGGTATTAAGGAAACGAGCACCATCGCTAAGGAGCGAAAAATAAAGGCCATAACGAGCGCAATGACGAGAATGGCCAAACTTAAGCTGACCGCCAAATTCTTAATCAGGTAGGTTGTCCCTTTTTGAAACACGACCCAAGCGCCAGTAACGGTGACGTCATACTTTTCTTTGGGGAAGTTTTTTGCCAGCGAAGCGTCCACGGCCTCTTGTAGGTAAACACTTTCTTCTTTTCCCATGTCTTTTACTTGCATGGTTACGCGAGTATAGCGACCGGTGCTGTCTGCTAAGGAACTTATTAAATTTCTGCTGTCATTGCTGTTCCCTTTGGGAAGAAAGGAAGCAATAAAACTTCTTTCTTGCCTAGTAGGTAAAGCGTAAAAACTAGAATCGCCGCGGTAGTAGGCTTGTTTGGCAAATTTTAAACCGTCTACAATGGAAAGTGATCGGCTAATTCCCTTAATCTGGCTAAGGTCATCTTGCAGGCGATCAATGCGTTTTAAATTGGAAGCTTTATAAATGCCATTGGCCTGTCGCGTATCAATAACCAATTCTAGGGGAACCACGCCGGTAAACTCTTTTTCTAAGAAGTGAAGATCTTTATAAACGGGATCGCTTTTCTTAAATTCCTCGCTGAGGTTTCCAGTAGTATAGATCTTAGAAACTCCAAATAGAGCGATAGCGAGAAGAAGGGTTAGACTCACGTATACCCACTTGCGGTGGTACATGGTTGTGTGAATTAACCAATCAATAAAGCCTTTTACCCAACGTTGTTCTAAGTGGTTATAATGTCGCTCCTTGGGCGCTTTTGCGAAGCTGAAGTAGATGGGGATAAGAACTATGGAAATGATAAAAACCATCATAACATTGATAGAAGCTACCACTCCAAATTCACGAAGAGTGACACTATCCGTTAAAATCAAAGCGGCAAAACCCATTGCCGTGGTAATATTTGTCATTAAAGTAGCTGCTCCTATTTTGCGAATTACCCTTTGTAAGGCAAGAACGCGATTGCCGTGATTTTTATACTCAGTATGGTACTTATTGATCAAAAATATACAGTTAGGCACGCCGATAACGATTACCAAAGAGGGTATTAATGACGACAGCATGGATATCTGATAATCGAAAAAGGAGATAAGGCCGAAAGACCAGAACACGCCTAATATAACCACCACCATGGAGATGAGCATGGCCCGGAAACTACGCAAAAAGGCATAGAGAATAAGACCAGTTACCAAAAGTGCCAAACCGACTAGCATGAAGATCTCGCCGCTTATGGTGTTGGTATTCGCCATGCGAATATGAGGTAAGCCACTAATTTTTATGTCACGCTTTATTAGGGCCTCTTGCGCAACCACGGCTTCAATTACTTCCTCAACAATTCTAACAATATTCTTATTGTAAATCTGATCTGGATCGAGTCTCACCAGCATTAATGGTACCTGTCCATTTTCACTTTGCAGCAAACCTTTATAAAATGGCAGCGAATTGTAAAGGTCTCGGATGGAGTCGAATTTACCAGCCTGAAGAGCGGGGGTTATGGAGCTGTAAAAAAGTGTTTGCGCACTATCATTGCGAGTAAGATTCAAAGCATTGGTGGGAGAAAGTACCTTTTCAACACCATCAATACGGAGCAGTTTAGTTTCTAGCTGATGCCAAAGCTGATAATTCCCATCTGCAAATACGTCAAAGCTGTCTATTGCTAGAACTACGGTATTGCCTACTTGGTTAAAACGCTCTCTAAAGTCATCGTAATCTACCTGTACCGTATCATTTTTAGGAAGAAGACGGGAAAATTTAAAGCTGAACTTTACAAATTGCCCCTCATATGCCATGAAAAAGCTGAGCCCCAAAATGATGCTGAGCATGGCTATTCGATTGCGAAGAATAAGACGGGCTATAAATGTAAACATGCTCCTTAAGGCTGACGCTTAATTTTCGCAAAACTAAGAATTATCGGGCGTTAAGCGACTTAATTTTTTCCAGCTCTCTAAATGATAAAAACTCGTTTAGCAAATAAACCTAGCGATAGTTTCTAAAACACAAATTTCGAGGTAAATTTTATGGCTAAATTATCAATCGGCACGGGCAGGGTTTGAGCACCATAGCGATAGTAAAAGCCGATACCGACGCCCAGAAAAGACGTCGAGAGAAGTCGGTTTAGCTCAATGCCTGATTCAAAATAAGGGCTGCTTAAAGATTTAGTGCTGCTATTTAAATGCTGCTGTGGTGAGCGTAAATTACCAATAGCCATACGGTTTACTATCTCAATATGGGGAGCGAATTTTTTCCGCTTAAACAAAAGGCTTTTGAAATCTTGGCGCCACAATAATTCTAGGTATTCGTCATTTAAGAATTCATTGAACGCCATTGTCTCGAATGAGCCGCGGTCAGCAGCAGTAAACCTTTCGAAAAAAGTTTTGCCCGAAGCGCCATTACTGCTGCCCGTAAAAAGTTTTGCCGCCGGAATATCTTGCCAGCTTTTTGCTGCCTGAATTTTAAAAATGCTCTCGCCAAAACGTAAGGTCATCTTTTTGTAAACAGCCTTAAACTGTAAAATGCTGTAGTCATGTTCACTATTCAAAATGCCTGAAAAACCTTGATTATAGCTCAGCCAAAAAATGGGATACCCCCCCTCTAAACGGAGCTGTCCGAAAGGTGTTTCGGCAATTTTCTCCTTGGGGGCGAAACGTAATGTGCTCCTGAGCTCTGCGTACTCAAAAGTATTTTTTGGGACTGAATTTTCATTGCTTAGAAACTGATAGGCCCCTAAACTTTCACGACGTTCATAATTTGCAATAAGGCTATAGTTTAGCCCGGGAATAATGTTGCTGCTTATTCCGTAATAAGCGCGTCGTACATAATCCCATTGACTAATATAGAGTCGTCGGTAGT
>JBNMPT010000052.1:0-11414 GCA_051277025.1 Roseivirga sp.
AAAACTAGAATGAACAAGTCAGATAAATAAAATCGAAATCTGACCTTTAATCAAGAGGAATAAACACTTACCTTTTTCTGATCACCCCCCTGTAAGACATCAGGTACCCCTATAACCCTTAGCCAATGGATCATACTTCAGGAGACCATAACTCCTCAAAAGTACACCTATTTGTCTCTTTATTACTTTAAAACCTTCAGGAGCACCGGTCCGAGTACGAACGCTATGGCTTGCATATTTTGACTCTGGATCGCTCACTTCGATACTGTAATTGATGCCGTCCATAAAATCAGGATCATCATAGACGGAATCCATAGCGAAAAAGCCGTTTGCAAGTAGATTACTCTTTAGATTTTGGTAGTCTTCCTCTTTTATATACAGAGCAGTGTCTCCCTGAAAAGCGCAATTAATACCTCCCCGAAAGCTTAACTCCCTTTCTGCATTTAACTGCATATTATAAACCGGACAAGTGCCTAAACAAGCCTCACTTTTAACCTTCATCAAAAAGTCTGCTCCCGGCTTTGCTAGAATCTTAACTGCCTTATAATTACAGGAAGTTAGAATAAATACACCGGAAAAAAGGAGGAGTTGTATGGCTAACCTCATTTTATTTCGTGCGTCTTTGCTGACGATTTTGTTGTTCTTGCACATCATTCATCCTGCGCATCAAACGATTTTCTTTTTTAGGCTTCTCTTTATTCTCTGCAATTTTAGCCTTAATCTTATCTTCATCAATAAATGAGCGTATCGCAAACTGCTGACTAAATGTTATTACGTTGGCCACGAAATAGTAGTAACTTAAACCTGAAGCGTAATTATTAAAAACGCCCAAGAACATGATTGGCATTAGGTAAATGATATACTTCATCTGTGGAAACTGCTGGGTTTGAGCCGATCCCGTGAGCTGTTGGTTCATGTAGGTATAAATGAGGGTCGAAACCGTCATTAAAAGGGTAAATAAACTTATATGATCACCATAAAAAGGAATGGTAAAAGGTAAGTCGTAAATAGAATCATAGGTAGAAAGGTCGGTTGCCCATAAAAAAGATTCTTGGCGTAACTCAATGGAAGAAGGGAAAAACTGGAAGAGAGCTATCAGTATAGGAAACTGCAATAACATCGGTAAGCAACCACCTAAAGGACTAACGCCTGCTTTTCGATAGAGCTCCATTTGTGCCTTCTGCTTCTTCATGGCATCAGGATATTTCTCCTGTAGAGCATCAATCTCTGGCTTCAGTACCCGCATCTTTGCCATCGAGCGATAGGAGCTATAGGTAAGTGGAAATAAGATCATTTTTATTATCAAAGCGATAATCAATATGATCAAACCATAATTTAAACCATAATCTTCTAACCAGTTAAAAATATTTAAAACTATTCCGCGATTAATCCATCCTAAAATACCCCAACCCAAAGGAATTAGTTCCTCAAAACCTGAGTCGAATGATTTTAAAATCTCATATTTATTAGGACCTAAGTAAAGTCCCATATCTAAATTCAATTCTCCACCAGTTGTCTTTGGGTAACTGATGCTACTCGCCATATATTTGGTGTGGCTCTCTTCTTCTAAAGGACGTATTGCCAAACTAGCCTTGGAGAAACTCGCATCTTTTAATTGCAAAATTGAAGTGAAAAATTGCTGGCGATAAGCCACCCAATTTAGAGACTCAGCCACTAGTTCTTCATCAGAACTGGAGCTATTAAAATTATCAACATCTTTATCGGACGCAAGTTGATATTGCATTTCCGTGCGAGTAATTTCATTATCACGGTTTTTCTCATGGCGATTTGCCTGCAGCTCCCAAATCAGCTCTGGCTGATCATGTTTTAATAAAGGTGCCATGCCATTAGTCTCAACCGACCAATCGATCATATAGGTGCCCTTAGCCAAGCTATATTCATAAATCAGACTGGCTCCTTGATCAGTCTCTAAAGCAAATTTTAAGCTATTAGCACTCTCCTCAATAAGTTTAAAGTGCAAGTCTGCTGTATTATAAAGTCTTTCACCTTTTAACAGTAAACTGAAATTCGAATTGGAATCTATTAGGTTTAAAGCTAGGGAGTCGAAAGTTTTGTATTCCTTTAGTTCCGCTTTGATTAATTGAGCGCCTTTATTTGAGAAGCTTAATTTTAGAAAATCATTTTCTAAATTATATATCTTGGTCTCCTCATTTTCCAACATCGACTGAGCGAAAGGACCAAACTCAATTTGATATTTTAAGTACTTTAAGGTATCCGTATTAAGAGCTAGACTATCATTTAGTAAGGCGTCCACTTTGGCAGATACTGAGGAACTTGGGGCATTCACTGGCTCCGCAACTACTTCTACCTGGGTGCTATCACTGGCAGTGGCGGCCGCATCTGAAGTGATAGTCTCTTTCGGAGATAAGTAGCCGAAATAAAGGAATATTCCCCCAATCAAGAGGAAACCTAAAACAGTATTAATATCAAACTTTGACTTCATCTTATGCTTTTAAACTTTCGGTGTATTCAATTGCTGCTTTCACGAAATTCACAAAAATTGGGTGCGGATTAGCAACAGTACTCTTATATTCTGGGTGAAATTGTACACCCATAAACCACGGGTGATCTGAAATTTCGACAATTTCTACTAGGGACATTTCAGGATTTATACCTGTTGCAATCATGCCTTTAGCCTCATAATCAGCTAAGTACTTGTTATTAAACTCATAACGGTGGCGATGTCTTTCACTGATTTGTTTGCGGCGATAAACTGAAAAGGCTCTGGAATCTTCCTTTAAATCACAAGCACAAGCACCCAAACGCATAGTTCCACCTTTATCGGTAACCTTCTTCTGATCTTCCATAATATCAATTACCGGGTAGATCGTATCAGCATGCATTTCAGTGCTATTTGCATCTTCCCAACCCAATACATTTCTGCCAAACTCAATTACGGCAGCCTGCATACCCAAACAAATACCTAAAAAAGGAACCTTAGCCTCACGTGCATGACGAATCGCTTCCAATTTCCCGTCAAAGCCGCGTTCACCAAAACCCGGAGCCACTAAAATACCATGAAGACCTTCTAAGGTTTTCTCAATATTGTCGGTAGATATATTCTCAGAATGAATCCAACGAATTTTAACCTTGCACTCATTGGTGGCACCAGCATGAATAAAAGACTCCACAATAGATTTATAACTATCATGCAATTCCACATATTTACCGATCAGACCAATTTCCACTTCCGTTTTAGGATAGCGTAGCTTGTATAAAAAATCTTTCCAATTTACTAAATCAAGATTATTATCAATAGGTAGATTTAGTCTTTTTAGAATCACTTCATCTAAATGCTGGTTTCGCATCAAGATGGGCACTGCGTAGATAGTTTCAGCATCAATACTTTGCACTACCGCTTCCTGCTTCACATTACAGAACAGTGCTAACTTACGGCGAATATCATCTCCTAAATGATGTTCCGTTCTGCAAACCAAAATATCAGGTTGTACACCAGATTCTTGCAATTTCTGAACCGAATGCTGTGTGGGCTTAGTCTTCATTTCGCCAGTTGCGGCTAGATATGGTACTAAGGTAAGATGCACCACTAAACAAGCTTCTCCCATTTCCCAGCGCAATTGACGAACGGCTTCGATATAAGGCAGGGCCTCAATATCGCCTACTGTTCCTCCAATTTCCGTGATAATTATTTCAAACTCGCCCGTATTGCCTAATAGCTTAATACGACGCTTTATCTCATCTGTAATGTGAGGGATAACTTGAACCGTTTTGCCTAAATAATCGCCACGACGTTCTTTATTGATAACCGTCTGGTAGACTCTTCCTGTTGTAACGTTATTGGCTTGAGAAGTAGGACGATTTAAGAAACGCTCGTAATGACCTAAATCTAAATCCGTTTCCGCACCATCATCGGTTACAAAACACTCTCCGTGCTCGTAAGGGTTTAAAGTACCTGGATCAACATTGATATATGGATCAAGCTTTTGGATAGTAACACTATAACCGCGTGATTGCAGTAATGTAGCGAGTGAGGCAGCTATAATACCTTTCCCTAAAGAAGAGGTAACACCACCGGTTACGAAAATATATTTTGTTGAAGACATAAAATTGTAGCTGGATTTGCTAGGATCGGCGCAAAGCTAGTAATTAATGAGAGTATAAAAGGGAGAAATCAAAACAAGCTATCAATGATTTGTTCAATACTTACCCCTTCTGCCTCAGCTTTATAGTTTTTCACCAAACGGTGGCGTAAAATCGGCTTCGCCACAGCAAGAACATCTTCTTTATCTGGGCTATATTTTCCATTTAAAACGGCATGCGCTTTTGCACCTAGTATTAAATTTTGTGAAGCACGTGGTCCTGCTCCCCAAGAGATGTATTTATTGGTGATTTCTGCCGCTCTTTCTGTATTCGGTCTACTCGCCTGCACTAGATTGATAGCAAATTCATAAACGTTATCAGCTACGGGAATCTTGCGCACTAAATTCTGGAAGAAAATAATTTCTTCACCGCTTAGCACTTCATTAACAGTAGCATTTACGCCTGCCGTGGTATTCTTTACAATACTAACTTCCTCCTCAAAAGTAGGATAACCGACTTCAATGTTAAACATGAAGCGATCTAATTGCGCCTCGGGAAGAGGGTAAGTACCTTCCTGCTCAATCGGGTTTTGTGTGGCTAAAACAAAAAATGGCTTTGCCATGGTATAAGTATGACCTGCAACTGTTACAGATCTCTCTTGCATCGCTTCTAGCAGTGCCGACTGAGTTTTCGGGGGAGTCCTATTTATTTCATCAGCCAAAATGATATTGGAGAATAAAGGACCTTTTACAAATTTAAATTGCCGATTTTCATCTAGTATCTCCGCCCCTACAATATCTGATGGCATTAAATCTGGGGTAAACTGTATCCTGCGAAAGCTTAAGCCTAAAGCCTCTGATACAGTATTTACCAAAAGCGTTTTTGCTAAACCAGGAACCCCAACTAATAAGGAATGTCCTTTACAAAAGACGGACATCAAAAGAAGATGAATCACTTCATCCTGTCCTATAATCACTTTCCCAATTTCCGCTTTCAATTGTTTGTACTTTTCGCCCAACAATTTTACGGCTTCTACATCATTGATATTATTCAGCATATTGAGAAGCGTTTAGCCATTTTCTTTTAAAAGTACAGGACAGATATTCATTATTAACACGCACGTAGGTCTCGCCAATCTTTTCGTTCACCCACTCTTCCAAAGCTTCTTGTTGCTTTTCCGCTTTTGCTACCTGCTGGATTCGCTGATAGTCAGCGCCTAAATCTGCTTTATGAGCAGAAGTGCGATCAATTAGTTTGATAATTTTGTAACCCTCTTTTTCATCCCTAGTGCGAAAGAAAGTAGCCGTACTTAAAGTTCCTTCTTCAATAGACTCTAAAGCATAAAAGATGGTTTTGTCCAGCTGACCAGTTTCCCAATTTGATTCTCCCGTTTGAGGATTTACAGATAGTCCTCCATTCAACTTTGAAGCCTCATCATCTGAAAACTTCTTAGCTGCTTCTTCAAAGGTGATTTCCTTAGCGAGTATAGCCGTTCTAAGACTGTCCATAGTGAGTTTTGCAGCCTCTAAATTCTCTGCAGAAATTCTAGGCTTAATAAGTACATGTCTTAAGTCTAGTTCCTGTCCCCGCTTAGCTTGAAGTTGCACAACATGGTAACCATACTCAGTTTGAAAAGGGTCGCTTATTTCATTTATCGCTAAGTTGAACGCTACCGCTTCAAATTCCTTTACAAACTGTCCACGCTTGATTCCCTTATACTCACCACCATTTTTTGAGCTGCCTTCATCGTCGGAATATAAAACCGCCATCGTACTAAAGGATGAGCCATTTTCTATGCGATCTTTAATACCCGTAAGCTGATCAATTGCTTCCAGTTTTGCTTCATCGCTCACTTTAGGAAACTTCACAATCTCTGCATACTTTATTTCTGCATTAATCAAAGGAATACTATCCTCTGGAATAGCATTGTAAAACAATCGCACTTCGGAAGGCGTAATTTCGATATCGCCATTTATTGTCTGTAGCATGCGCTGCGCCGTCATTTGATTGCGAATAAGCACACTCATCTCTTCTTTAATCTCTAAGATTGACTTGTCATAATATTGTTCCAAACGCTGGCGGCTGCCGATTTGCTGAATAAAAACTTCAATTCGACGATCAATATTGGCTTGCACTTCATCTTCAGATACTTCAACACTGTCTAAGTCTGCTTGATGCAAGAGAAGCTTCTCCAGTAACAACTCTTCAAAAATATTACACTGGTCTATTTCTATTTGAGGGTTTTGTTTTCTTTGTGCATCCATCGCTTGGTTTAGATCACTTTTCAAAACAATATTTTTTCCTACTACGGCTAAAACGCCATCGACCAATAGCCCTTGGGCACCAAGGTTTGTAGTGAAGAAGCCTATTAAAAGTAAGGCCAGACTTATAGTTTTAGGGATAGGTTTCAAATTCCTTCTTTTTAAGAGCATCATTAACTAAGTTTTTCTCTAAATCGGCAATTAGGTCCAATCGTTTTTTATTCAATAAAGTATTACGAATAATGTCTTTAACATAAAATAAGGGAGCCGAATTGTCCTTAATCTTATACTCTTTTATGTGCGCCAGGTAAATTAGGCCTTCTTCTTCCAACTCTATCCACTTATTGCGGGCTAAAAAATCCTGCTGATTGTAAGTACGAATAGGAATCAATTTTCTAAAATCGTTGAAACTAATCCAAGCAGTGTCCTCTAAAGAGAAAGAACGTGCAAAACTGAGACTATAGTTTAATAAAGACTCTAAATCTTCAGCTTCCGTAGATTTAAACCATTCTTTCAAATCTTCCCGCTCAGGTGCATCTTGGGGCACGACAATGTATCGAATCCTCATAATGTTCTCCTTGAGCAAAAAGTTTTGGCTATTGGTTTGATAATAATCTTTTACCTGAGTGCTTGAAATAGTGGTGTCTAGACGATCATCGACATATTTTTGCAGATAAGCATACTTCAATAAATCATTTCGATAATTACGTATCTGCTCTTCAAACTGCTTTTGCTCGTCCGTCAAATTAAACTCAGCTTTATAAACCATCAGTTCGTTTTTCGCCCAAGAATTTATAAAGTTTTGAATAAATATTAAACTGTCTTCTCTACTCAAATCCTCCGGCAACACTGCCTCTATGTCCTGCTGGTAAAGCTTCGATTCAAAAACCCTAGCTACCGCTACCCCTTCCTGCTCTGATCCTTTATTAAAAATACTATCACAGGAACTAAGAAAGCCTAGAGCAAAAATTATTATGATATGCGTGATTTTTCTACTCAAGTTCGCTAACCACTTTATCGAGAATCGTTTGATTAACAATCACAGGATACTTTAATTTCAAATCTTCAAGCCATTGCGCCTCTAAAAACTCTTGATAATCACTAATAACTCTCCCTTTCGCTTCTTTAAAAGTTTTGGCTCTTGGCGCTTCAATATTTAAGACAAAGCCTTGCATATAGCGTCCATTCTGTACTTCAATGTCCGTCTTACCTGGCTCTTCCATGTCACTTAATGAAGATAAGTCTAATTCTGCCGCGGTGTATAAACCACTATCAATAGCTAAATCTAATTTAGAGTTCTCTGTTAGACTATTTAAAACCTCTTGTTGCAGATTATTTTTCTTTAAAAGTTTGATTGCTTTTTTACAAATCTTTTTAGAAGAAGCATCAACCTTGAAAGACTGGTAGCGAGAAGGCCATTGATAATTTGCAGTATTCATTTCAAAGAAAGCTTTTAATCCACTGGTGTCAGACATAGCCTTACGCCATACTTTTTCTTCCGTTAAATCAAAAAGTAAAATGCCTTCAAAATACTCACGCTCCAACAAACGAAATTCGGGGTACTTGATAGTCAAACGACTCTTCTCATAAGAAAGAAGCTCTCCATCAGAATAATCTTTTATCGCTTTATATAGCTTAGAATCTAGGCTGCTACCACGACGGAATTTTGTTTGGCTAATTTCTAAAAAGATCAAGAAATCTTTTATCGAATAGTTTTTATCCGCAAAGCTAAATAGAACTATATCTGCATTTTTGATGGTTTTCACTTTCCATTCACCCTTATTATAGCTTTCCTCATTCACCTGTTGAAAAGCTTTCTGATAAAGTTTGGGGTACTCTTTGAAGCTATAATCCTGCTTAATACGTTTCATTACACTCACCTCACTTTGCTGCGCGCGAACATCTCTTTCAACTTTGCCTTTCAACTCAGCTTGAACTTTTTCAAAGCTTAGTTTTTCATCTTTCTTAATCAGCTTAAGAATATGCCAACCAACAGGAGTTTTGATAGGTTGCGAATAGTCACCTACAGAATCCAATCCGAAAGAAGTATTCTCAAACTCAGGATACATCTTATTAATGCCAAAAGGATCTAACTGGCCACCTCTTGGAATGGAGGTCTTATCGTCACTATACTGGCTAACTAAAGTCTCAAACTCCTCGCCTGCATCAAGCTTGGCAAAGATTTCATCAATTCTAGTCTTTACATTTTCACGCTGCTCGTCGGTAGTCTTATCATTATCAATAAGCATAATATGGGCAACGGTTACTTTGCCTCTGGCATCGCGTTTTTCTGTCGGCTTCACCAAGTGATATCCGTACTGACTGCGTACCGGCATAGATAACTCACCTATACGATTTGTGTAGGCTGCCGATTCGAAAGAATAAACCATATCAAATACTGTAAAGAAACCCAAATCACCGCCGCGTTCGGCACTGTAGGTATCATCAGAACTTGTCGCTAAAGTTTCGAAGTCCACCCCATCCTTAACAATTTTGTTGCGAATAGATAAGGCCTTGTTGTAGGCTACTAAAGTATCATCTGGGCTGGAGTTTTTATCTAGCTTAACCATGATGTGCGAAGCCTTTATGTCATACTTCATGCGAGTATAAGCTTCTCGTACTAATTCATTTGTTACATCCTTATCGGAAAGATAGGGCTTTACCAACTGCTCGCGATAGTTTCTAAATTCACGTAAAAAATTAGGCATCGTATCCTTCCCTAATTCTTTAGCATTATGCACCTTTAACTTAAAGTTGATGTATAAATCTAGATATTCTAGAGGCGTTTTAGGATCAATATCCTCACCAATGTCACGATTTTTATTGTAAACCGCTTTATACTCATCAGCCTTAACGGTATCGTTTGCGACTGTAAATAAGACTTGATCGGACGATTTTTCCTGTGCTTGCGCAGAAAGGAATAGAACACCACAAAAAATGGAAACAAATACTTTCTTCATCTGGAAATACTAATCTTTAATTAAAATTAATGTCTACTATAATTGGGAGATTCCCTCGTGATTTGAACGTCATGCGGGTGGCTCTCTAGCACACCGGCGCTAGTAATTCGCACGAATTTACCCTTTTCTTGCAAGGCTTTTATGTTTGTTGCCCCACAATAACCCATTCCGGCCCTTAGACCGCCTATAAACTGATACATTACTTCGCCAACTGCTCCTTTGTAAGCAACGCGGCCTACAATTCCTTCCGGAACCAGCTTTTTAATGTCATCTTCCACATCCTGGAAGTAACGATCTTTGGATCCTTGCTGCATTGCCTCAATAGAGCCCATACCGCGATAGGTTTTATAATGTCTTCCTTCGTAAAAAATTGTTTCTCCAGGTGCTTCTTTTGTTCCTGCTAATAAAGATCCCAGCATTACAGTATCTGCTCCTGCCGCTACAGCCTTAACAATATCGCCCGTATAACGAATACCACCATCTGCAATTATGGGCACATCCGTACCGATTAGCCCTTTCTTAACCTCCATTATTGCCGTCAACTGCGGTACTCCTACTCCTGCTACCACTCGGGTTGTACAAATTGACCCAGGGCCAATTCCCACCTTAATAGCATCCGCTCCTGCATCTGCTAAATATTTAGCTGCCTCTGCGGTTGCTACGTTTCCAACAATAACATCAAGTTTAGGAAATTTGGCTTTTACCGCTTTTAAAGCTTTTACAACGCCAGTAGAGTGACCATGAGCTGTATCAATAATAATAGCATCCACATGAGATTCTACTAATGCCGTCACGCGATCAATAACATCTGCTGTTACGCCAACTGCTGCGGCTACTCTTAAGCGACCATAGTCATCTTTATTTGCATTTGGCTTTATATTAGATTTGGTGATATCGCGGTAGGTTATCAAGCCAATAAGCTTATTGTCCTTATCGACTACCGGAAGTTTCTCAATCTTATATTTTTGTAAAATTACTTCAGCTTGAGCGAGACTAGTATTTTCTAAGGTAGTCACTAAGCCTTCGCAAGTCATTATCTGTTTTAGCGGTCGATCATCATGCTTCTCGAAACGTAAATCTCGGTTGGTAATTATACCGATCAGTATTTTTTGACTATCAACGATGGGAATACCGCCAATTTTAAAATCTGCCATCATCTTCTTAGCGTCCGCAACTAAGGCATCTTCGCTAAGAGTTACCGGGTCTAAAATCATTCCACTTTCCGCTCTTTTCACATTTCGCACTTCTACCGCTTGTTGTTCGATAGTCATGTTTTTGTGCAAAACACCGATGCCTCCGTCTTGAGCAATAGCTATTGCCATACGAGCCTCAGTAACGGTATCCATTGCTGCAGAAATAATAGGAGCCTTAAGACTTATGTTTCGGGTAAAACGTGTGGTGAGATCAACTTCGCGGGGTAAAACTTCCGAAAAGGCTGGTACTAAAAGTACGTCATCATAAGTTAAACCTTCACTTATGAATTTATCGCTAAAAGTTGACATAGAGCGCTTGCAATTTTAAATTGAATTGCGCGCAAAATTAACAATTTAAAACGATTAAGCGTGCATTTCATTAAGCATATAGCAAGAGTCCATACTAAATGATCAAAACAAAAAAGGCCAGACCCGAAAATCTGACCTTTAATTATTTATAAAAAACTATAACTAATTGACTAACTATCGAATAAGAGTAAAATTGCCTCTTTCTTCTGTAGGGGCATCACCGAGAGTGGCGTACTTGATAAAGTAGATGTACACGCCCTGTGGAGCATCATTTCCTCCATCGGTACCATCCCAGCGCTCGATTGGATCCTTGGTTTCGAACACTTTTGTACCCCAACGATTCATAATGTAGAACTGATAGTTCTCAATGTCATTCAAACGCATTGATGGACCATAGGTCTGATTTTCCGTTACGCCACTGCGAGGACGGAAGGCCGTAGCCAAAAATACTCTTGCCTCTTGCTGACTGCAGGCTTCATTTGAGTTCGCACTCATTGTATTACCAAAGTTGTCGATAATCCCCTGGGGATTGCCGCCTTCTACAGCGCGTATATGATAACAGTAAGCACCCGCATTTGGATCGGCAGCTACCAAGTCTGCAATCTCATAATCGGTATAGGTTGTATCGT
>JBNMPT010000053.1:0-11210 GCA_051277025.1 Roseivirga sp.
AACCAGTCTCGATCATCAGGAACATCCATAGCACTCTGCTCCGCTTTGCGTGCAGAAAGATATCCTAATACCGCTCCTTGATAATAGCCATCGGCATCACCCTTATTCATTACGTATTGGTAGATCTTTGTTGCCAAGGCAAATTCATTGGCATTGAAAGCAATTTTCGCCAAACTATTTAGCTGCCCCGCTGCAATAGCGTTCCTTCTATCTAGCGCTTTTAGCTGTAGAAAGGCACCGCGGAAATTTTTCTCTTGGGTAAAGACATGGATTAATAATTCATTGAGCTGCGGTGGACCTCCCGCCTGAATCTTCTTTATAAGTTGCTCCTTGAGATAGAGGGTGTTTTCATTCTCAATATCATCTGCAGAAATACTTTGCGCCAGGAACATTTTTATGTTCGGTAAGTATCCGGCTGTTCGTTCTACCATATCGATGTACTTGTCGAACATCCTTTTAACATCCCCCAACTCGCCGTGGAGCTGAGCCATCTGATAGTCGAAATTGAGGCGGGGGTTTTTGTTTAATGCCTCTTCGTAAACTAACAAAGCCATTTTTGGATAGCCTTTATCTTGCAGGCCTTTGCCATAAAAGTAGGCCTGATTAGGTTGTTTTTGCAACTGCTCTAAGATATCCTCTAATTTACGGTTGGCCTTTTTCTCTTCTTTTGCAATTAGATAAATGGACAGTTCATCCACATCAAAACGATTTTTTTGACCCGGAATTCGTTTAGACCAAGATTTCGCTAAATCTATTGCTTCCTCGTAATCCTTAAGTGCCAAATAGCTGGTGGAGGCCATTTGGTAAGCCTGGATATTTCTACTATTCTTTAGCAGGTCTTCTAAAAAGTCGAGGGTTTTCAAATATTCCTCTTGTTGAAAATACTGACCTGCTATTTGTAAATCGCTACTGGATGGTTTTACCGCGAGATTCTTTTCCTGCGCATCTGCCGGAAGGCAAACAATCAGTAAGAAAAGGATATAGAGAAACTTATACAATAGCTTAAGGATTTAGCGGGAGACCAGAAATACTATCGGCCATACCCTGAAATTTATTTCGCAAACTATCCCAAATAGCTTGGGCCTTAATGGTTGGTTCAATGCGTTTTAGCGACATCATATATATTCCCCCAAGGGCCTCGCCTTCCGCAAGAATGTAGGATTGAACTTCTGTGCTATCGAGCGCCTCATCCACGAGACTCTTTCGCAAGGAAAGTAATTGTGACTTACTGTAATTTAGATTCTCTTCAATTTTTGGTTTATCACTCAGAAATTTTTGATAGGGTCTAATTACTAATTCAAAAGGAGAAAGTGTTGTCGTCCAATACTCTTTATCATTTTGATCTACCTGCGGACTATGCAGCACTTTGTTAATTTCCTCAATATGCGCCATGCCTTCTTCTATGCCCTCCACATCCAAAAGTGCATAGCGCGCCTGATACTTGTCTACCGCCACTAAAAGGCTATCCACCCTTTCTATTTCCGTCTTATAAACTGCTTCAGGACCCGTGCATGCCGCTAAGCTGAGCACTAATATGAGTAGACTAAAAACGTACTTCATGGGAAATCGAATTATATTGTTTTAAAACCTGTATAGGACTGCAAGGCCTCTGGGATGTGTACCTCTCCACCCGCTTGATGATTCTCTAAAAGCGCAGCTACAATGCGCGGTAAAGCTAAGGCACTACCATTTAAGCTATGGACAAGATGTGTTTTCTTATCCTCGCCTCGATAGCGTATTTTCATGCGATTACTTTGGAATGTTTGGAAGTTAGAAACAGAGCTCACTTCTAACCAGCGTTTTTGTGCTGCCGACCACACTTCAAAATCGTAAGTAATGGCCGATGTAAAGCCCATATCTCCCCCGCATAATCTTAGGATCCGGTAAGGAAGATCGAGTTTTTTCAATAATCCTTCGATATGCACCACCATTTCATCTAAAATCGCCATACTTTTCTCTGGTAAACTCAAACAAACTATCTCTACTTTATCGAACTGATGCAGGCGATTCAAGCCACGTACATCTTTACCGTAACTACCCGCTTCTCTGCGGAAGCAAGCACTATGAGCGGTCGATTTTAAAGGTAATTGATCGAGCTCTAAGATCTCGTCTCTAAAAAGGTTAGTGATAGGAACTTCGGCAGTGGGAATAGCATATAAATTATCCTCAGGCATGTGATACATCTGCCCTTCTTTATCTGGCAACTGACCAGTGCCATAAGCAGAGGCTTCGTTTACAAATAGTGGTGGCTGAAACTCTTGATAGCCAGCCTTCCTATTTTCATCGAGAAAGAAGTTTATTAAGGCTCTTTGTAAGCGCGCCCCTTTCCCTTGATAAACTGGAAAGCCCGCTCCGGTTATTTTTACGCCTAAATCAAAACGTATCAATTGTTTTTCCTCGGCAATATCCCAATGCGGCTTGGCATCCTCCTCTAATTCCTTTATTTCACCAAAGTGGGCTACCTCTACATTATCTTCAGCAGATTTACCCGCTGGCACAATCGCCAGAGGCACATTTGGCAACTGCACCAACAATTCGTCTAATGCATGACGTAACTGCTCTTCTTGCGTTTGCAGTTCTCTGGTCTTTTCTTTTAATTCTACGGTGCGTTCTTTAAGGACATTTGCTTCAGTGCCTTTGCCCTCTTTAAACAAATCTCCAATCGCTTTACTTAATTTATTTGCTTCCGCTAGAAGGTGATCCAGATCATTCTGCGCTTGTCTCCTCTGTTGATCAAGGTTAAGAATATCTGCAATATTTTGTTCTGCATTAATACCGCGCTTTTTAAGGCCTTCGATGGCCTCGTCGCTATTTTCACGCAGGTAAGAAACTTGGAGCATAGTAATTATATTTTTGAAGAGGCGAAGTTAATCAATGAATCAGGCTGATCGATTATTCGCGCTTCCTTTTTAAGAATTGTAAGCAAAAAACCCCTTACCGAAAAATCGATAAGGGGTATAAAATTATAGAAACAAAGTTTACGCAGTAGGAGCTACTGAAACGTAAGATTTGTTATTTGCTTTTTTACGAAAAACTACCGCACCATCGGTAAGGGCAAAAAGAGTATGATCTTTTCCCATTCCTACGTTAGTTCCTGGATTATGAGTAGTACCGCGCTGACGCACAATAATATTTCCAGCAATCGCCTTTTGGCCACCGAAAATCTTTACTCCTAATCTTTTACTTTCTGATTCACGTCCGTTCCTAGAACTACCGACACCTTTTTTATGAGCCATGCCTTAAAAATTTTTTAGATTAAAATACCAGATTAATAATTAGCCGATGGCCGTAATTTCAATTTGAGAAATATACTGACGGTGACCATTTTTTTTCTGATAACCTTTACGTCTCTTTTTCTTGAAGACTAACACTTTGTCAGCTCTTAGGTGTTGAACGATTTTTGCATCTACTTTGATGCCTTCTATAACCGGGGCGCCAACTACTATCTTACCGTCATTGTCTGTAAGCATTACTCTATCGAAAGAAATTGAATCTCCTTCTTCTGCTTGCAAACGGTTAACGAAAAGGCGTTGATCTTGCTGTACTTTGTACTGATGCCCTGCTATCTCTACTATGGCGAACATAATGTTATTTTTAGGGCAGCGAATTTACAACAATATCTCTTTAATCAAGACAATGTTGATGAAAAGTTATTGATAAGGATTTTATTAGCCGCTTTTACTCGCGTGAAATTGGTCCTAAAATAGCAAATTTCACAAAACATTAACAGCGAAATCGATACTTAGTGTTGCTTTAAGACCGCATTAATGCTGCAACTTTAAATATTATATGTTAAAATTGCAAGAGATTTAATTTAAAGCGAGATAGATATTATGCAGAAACAAATTCTCAGCCTCTTTTTAGCCTCCTTTGTGGGAAGCGCTACGGCACAGAGTAAAATAGAATTCGAAGAGTATGACCTTGATAATGGTCTACACGTTATTCTTCACGAAGACCACAGTACGCCTATTGTGGCCGTATCGGTATTATACCACGTGGGTAGTAAAAACGAAAAGCAAGGACGCTCTGGTTTTGCGCATTTTTTTGAGCATTTAATGTTTGAAGGCTCTCCTCATATTGAGCGCGGAGAATACATGAAAATCGTATCCGCCAACGGTGGCGCTTTAAATGCCAATACTTCTTTCGACCGTACCTTTTATTATGAAATTCTTCCTTCCAATCAATTGGAGTTAGGACTATGGTTAGAAAGCGAACGCATGTTGCAAGCTAAGGTGGATATTGTTGGGGTTAATACTCAGCGCGAAGTAGTGAAAGAGGAAAAACGTTTACGAGTTGACAACCAACCTTACGGCTCTTTTCAAGGGGAAATGTTTGGCGCCGCCTTTAAGGACAGCTATTATGCCATTACACCCATTGGCACTATGGAGGATTTGAATGCGGCTGAGGAAGCTGACTTTAAAGATTTCTACTCCACCTTTTATGTTCCCAATAACGCTACTCTTTCCATTGCTGGTGATATCGACCCCGAACAAGCAAAAGCTTGGATCGCCAAGTATTTCTCTACTATCCCTACCGGAACCAAAGAAATTCCTCGTCCAACCGAAAAGCTTGCACCGCTAACAGGAGAAGTAGTTGATACTATTTACGACAATATTCAATTACCCGGTATTTTTATGGGTTACCGTTGTCCAGAAAGAGGCTCAAGAGACGCTTATGCCATGGATATGCTTTCCACAATTTTGGCAGATGGACAAAGTTCTATGCTTTACAAATCAATTGTAGATGAAAAGCAATTAGGGGTTGTTATCCAAGCCTTCAATTTCTCTCTAGAAAACGGCGGATTATTTATTACCTTCGGTTTAGCTAATCCTGATACCGAAATAAGTGACTTCATTCAAGCCGTTGATGACGAAATCAATAAGCTAATCACGGAAGGTATTTCGGAAGAGGACTACACTAAAATCCAAAATCAGATTGAAAACGACTTCGTTTCTACCAATGGTAGCGTAGCGGGTATTGCCGAAAGCTTAGCCGACAATCACGTTTACCTAGGGGATGCAAACCTTATTAATACTGAGATTACAAATTACCGTGAAATCAC
Source organism: Roseivirga sp. (assembly GCA_051277025.1). Lineage (GTDB taxonomy): Bacteria > Bacteroidota > Bacteroidia > Flavobacteriales > Schleiferiaceae > Croceimicrobium. The sequence continues at coordinate 5,063 of JBNMPT010000053.1, forward strand.
CGCCGATTACCTACAAGAAGTAGCGGCTAAATATCTGAAGCCTGAGAATCGGGTTGTTCTAAAATACTTACCAAAAAGCGCCCAGTAAAAGCATAAATTAATATGAAAAGAATACTAGCAAGCCTACTAATCCTGCTAATTACCGCATCGGGATATGCCCAGGTAGACCGCAGCATTAGACCAAAACCAGCTCCAGCGAAAGCGATAGAGCTTGGAGATTATAAAAGTTACACCCTTGACAACGGTTTGAAAATTATCGTCGTTAAAAACGATAAGCTTCCCCGTGTATCCTTCAGTTTAGTAGTAGATCGTGATCCATTTTTAGAGGGTGATAAAGCGGGCTTTGTTAGCTTAGCAGGAAGCCTAATGCGCAATGGAACTATCAATCGCACGAAAGAGCAATTAGATAAAGAAGTTGACTTTATTGGTGCTACTTTGTTCACTGGTGCTACCAATGCTTATGCCAGTGGCTTAAGCAAATACAGCGAAGAGATTATTAGCCTGATGGCCGATGTGGCTTTAAACCCTTCTTTTCCACAGGAAGAATTTGACAAGCTTAAAAAACAATCTCTAACCGGAATTGAGTCTGCTAAAGATGATCCCAACTCTTTGTCTAGCCGCTTATCCAACTCTAGCCTTTATAGTTTAGATCACCCTTATGGAGAATTAGAAACGGAAGCCAGCATCAACAATATTACTATTGAGGATTGCAAAAGTTTTTATAACGAGAACTGGAGTCCTAACCAAGCATATATAGTAGTAGTAGGTGACATTAAAGCTAAAAAGGCCAAGAAGCTAATCAAGAAATATTTTGGTGAGTGGGCTAGCAAAGAAGTAAGTACCCGCGAGTATGAAATGCCGGCTAAGCCAAGTAAAAGTGTGGTTAATATTATTAATCGCAATAGCTCAGTTCAAACTGTTATCCGTCTTGCCAATACAATTGATCTTCAGCCAGGAAGCGAAGACATCGTAGCGGTGCAATTAATGAATCAAATTTTAGGGGGTGGCTCAATGGGTCGCTTATTCCAAAACATCAGAGAAGATAAAGCCTACACTTACGGTGCTTACTCTCAGTATGATAGCGATGAATTAGTCGGTTCTTTTAGCGCTAATGCTAGTGTAAGAAACGAAGTTACCGATAGTTCGGTAGTTGAGTTTATCAAAGAATTTAAGCGTTTACAAACTGAGAAAGTTTCGGAACAAGAATTACAAGATGCCAAGAACAACATCATTGGTTCTTTCGGCAGAAACTTAGAACGCCCGCAAACAATTGCCAGTTTTGCACTAAACATTGCCCGTTACAACTTACCAGAAGATTACTACAAAACTTACCTCCAACGTTTGGGAGCGGTAAGTGCTGATGATATTATGGCGGCCTCTAAAAAATATATCAACTCCGATGCTCTGATCATAACTGCCGTTGGAAAGGCGGCCGATATTGCCTCTAAATTGGAGCAATTTGGTGAAGTTAAATATTATGACTTCAACGGTTTGGAAACTGGCGCACCTAGCTTTCCAGTACCGGCTGGTGTTACTGCGGAAAGCGTAATAAGCGGATACATCAATGCTATTGGTGGTCAAGATAACTTAGCTAAGGTTAAAGATATTAGCATCATGATGTCTGCTTCTATCAGTGGGATGCCGATGGAAGCTACCGCTAAAACCTTAAAGAAACGTCCTAACTTATTCCTAACAGAGATGAACGTAGTCGGTTTTGGTACCGTTCAGAAAGTTTATTTCGACGGTAAAAAAGGAGAAAGTTCTGGTATGCAAGGTTCGGCAGTTTTGGAAGGTGATGAGCTGGAAGAAATCAAAAACCAAGGTGCTTTCTTTGGAGAGGCTGAATACCTGAGTAAGGGCTATGAATTAAATCTTGTAGCAATAAATATGGTTGAAGGTGAAGAAGCCTACACCTTAGAGGTTGATAAGAATGGTGAAGTACAAACTGAATACTATTCGGTAAAGACTGGCTTGAAGTTACGTGAAGAATCCACCACGGAAGGTCCACAAGGGGAAATGACTGTATCCCAAGATTACAGTGATTACCGTGCGGTTGAAGGGGTGATGCTGCCTTTTAAAATCAACATCAGCCAAGGCGCTCAAAAAATAGAAATGATTACTACCGAGGCTAAAATCAACTCCGGACTAAAGAAGTCGGATTTTAAATAATTCTCGTTTTACAATAGAACTGAAGCCACCTTGCGAGGTGGCTTTTTTTATGCCTTTTTCGCTAGCCTTTTTTTGCGAATTCTGTCGGCAGGGCTGCCTTTGACGTTAACCAGATAGACGCCCGCGAGAATGCATAGCATTCCTCCCAAGTGTTCCGGACCAATTTCCTCACCGTCCCATACACCCCAAAAAAGTGCCACTAAGGGAATGGCATAAGTAACGCTGGCTGCAAAAAGCGAAGAAGTTCCCTTGATAAGGATGTTAAACACAATAATTGCCAAACTACTGCCTACTACCCCTAAGAGTGAAATATACCCTAAGCTTTCCCAGGCCGCTGGTGCAGATTGCATACGCTCTAAAAAGTCAGTCGTAAAAAGATAGCCCAAAGCTAAAGGGCCCACCGCTGTTAAACTCAATAAGGTAATTGACAAAGCATCTAGCCCCTGTAATTTGGTATTAATAACATTGATACTTACTGCATAACAAATGGTCGCTATGATCGGGTAAATCCCATAAGATAAACGGTCAAAATCTATTTGTAAATCGGGTAAAAGAAGCCATAGTGCTCCAATAAAACCTGCTGCAATGCCTAACGCTCCAATCCAAGAGACTTTGATTTTAAACCAAATTAAGCCGATCATTAAAGTAAAAAGAGGCACCAAGGAGTTAAGAATCCCCACCAAGGATGAATCTAATTTCGTTACCGCCAAAGGGAACAAAACATAGGGAATACCATTACCAAAAAAACCTATCGCTACCAAAGCCCATAGATATTTTCTTTCGTATTTCCTAAAGCGATTTAAAGCCACTATTAGTGTAAACACCCACGCGGTAGCAATACGAATAAAGCCTATTTGGCCGTAGCTAAAGCTTTCTAAACCGCGCTTCATTAGTATAAATGAACTCCCCCAAGTAAGGGCCAAAAGAATAAAAAGCGTCCAAGCCTTTAGCGGACCAATAGTGTTTTCCTTCATGTGGCAAAGGTATCATTTGCTTTATGTCCTTGGACCGCTATATTTGCCCCACTTATAATGCGTGGATTAAAACTGAAATATCTCCTTATCCTACTATTAGGCTTTAGCTTAATGGCGCCCTATTTCGTTAATCACATCTGTTATCAGCACTTTAAGACCACGCATAAAAAAGCCGTTAAAAAGCGTTTCACCGCCTCCTTAAAATTGGAGGAACTCGAAAAACATCGCTTCAATCCGGCGCAGTTTAAAGCGCTGGAATGGGATGGAGATGGTGAGTTTTACATTGGCACTAAAAAATATGACCTCTACCGAGTGGATCACGACGGTGAAAACTTGATTGTTTGGGCTTGGTGGGATCATCAAGAAGCGGAACTGGAGAAACGTTTTCACCAGATGCTCCACTATGAGAAAAATCAGCCCTTAAAAGACAAGGAAAACTTAAGCCTTGATAAGCTTCCTAAATATTTAGCAAAAAATACTCAGCGGCTGGATATCACCGCTTACGCAGATGCCGTATCGCGAGAATACACGAGGAAACTCTTCCTCACTTTTATCGCCATCGATAGCCCTCCTCCCCGATCCGTTTAAATGATTTACGAATTAGAATTTCATTCCATTTAAACTTTAGTACTAATGAAAAAATTTATATGCTTAGCAGCCTTGAGCTTGCTAAGCCTTGGCCTTAATGGTCAAAACTTACTGATTTACGATACCGAAGAAGGTCAGCCACTCGAAAGGGCAACCATCTCTATTAGTGCCGATCAGCTTAGCAGCCTCACCACTAACGATCAAGGGCTAGTAAATATAAGCGCCTTTAAGGGTGAGAAGGAGATCCGAATATACTCTTTAGGCTATATCCCCCAAACATACAATTATGCCGAACTGAGCGCTTTAGACTTTTCGATCGGTCTGAAAAGCGAGGCTTTAGCACTCGATCAAGTAGTGGTTTCCGCTACCAGGTGGAGCCAATCTTCACGGGAACTACCCTTTAATATCAAGACGCTAAAAACCAAGGATATTTACTTTAACAATCCCCAAACTAGTGCCGACTTATTAAGCAGCAGTGGTGAGGTATTTGTCCAAAAAAGTCAGCAGGGAGGCGGAAGTCCCATGATTAGAGGTTTTGCTACAAATCGTTTATTGATTGCCGTAGACGGAATTAGAATGAATAATGCCATTTTCCGTTCAGGGAACATGCAGCAGGTGATTTCCTTAGATCCCTTTGCTATTGAACGCACCGAAATTTACTTCGGACCCGGCTCAGTAATTTATGGCTCCGATGCCATTGGTGGCGTAATGAGCTTTAGCACCTTAAAACCACAGCTAAGCAAGGACACCACTACTTTAGTAAAAGGCTCTGCCTACAGTCGCTTTTCTTCGGCTAATCAGGAGCGCAGTCAGCATTTCGATATAAATGTAGGCGGGCAAAAGTGGGCCTACCGAGCGAGCTTAAGCTACTCCAATTACGGCGATTTACGCATGGGCACCAATGGATCTGATCAATTATTAAGACCTTGGTCGGTGCAGAGGCTAGACAGCGTGGATCGTGTAGTTCGCAACAAAGACCCTGAGCTGCAGTTAAACACCGCTTTTGAGCAGTTCAACACCCTACAGAAATTACTCTACAAGCCCAATGCTCATTGGGATATCGAATATGCTTTTCATTATTCCACCACCAGTAATTACGATCGCTATGATCGTTTAATTAGAACCCAAAATGATGTGCCTCGTGCAGCAGAATGGTTCTATGGCCCGCAAGTTTGGATGATGAATAAAGTGGAATTAAACTACCGTGAGCGCACCAAGTTGGCGGATAAAATAACCTTACGCCTTGCCCAGCAAAACTTTGAAGAGAGCCGAAACGACCGCGATTTTCAGAGTACTAAGCTGTTTCATAAGGTGGAGAAGGTAGCCGCATATTCTCTTAACCTAGATCTACTTAAAAGACTTAGCCTGCGTCACAAAATCTTCTATGGAATTGAGGCGGTCTATAATAATGTCCGCTCTAATGGCACGGTTGAGGATATTTTTACCGGCACTATCTCCAATGCCGCCAATCGCTATCCCCAGGCCAATTGGCAGTCTTACGCCGCTTATTTAAATCACGAATGGGAGTTAAATGAGAAATTCACTTCTCAATTAGGCTTGCGTTACAATCAATTTATGGTGAATAGCGACTTTAGTGATAACTTAGACTTCTACCCTCTAGACTTCAGCGAAAGCTCACTAAACACTGGCAATTTAACAGGTAGCTTAGGCTTTGTTTACCGTCCCTCTGAAGACTGGAAATGGCGACTAAATTTTGGGACTGCCTTTAGAGCTCCTAATGTTGATGATATCGGTAAGGTATTCGATTCGGGAGATGCGATTGTAGTGGTACCCAATCCCGACCTAAAAGCAGAAAATGCTTACAATGCCGAGTTTGGGATAGCTACGCTTCTGGGCAAAAGCCTAAAACTAGATTTAAGCGCTTATTATACCTATTTAGACCAAGCCTTGGTGCGCCGTCCCTTTTTACTAAACGGAGAGGATAGCATTAGCTATAACGGCGAATTAAGCCAAGTGCAAGCGGTGCAAAATGCTGCCCGCGCAAGTGTGTATGGTTTTCAGCTGGGGCTAGATTGGCAAATTGACGATCGCTTTGTTCTCCGCAATCAGTTTAACTGGCAGAAAGGAGAAGAGGAAGACCAAGATGGAAATGTGAGCCCTTCGCGGCATGCCGCCCCGTTATTTGGGATTAGCCGTCTAGGTTTTGAGCAAAAGCAACTGCGCTTAGAGCTGAACGTTCAATACAGCGGTGCCGTACAAGCGGATGACTTAAACTTTGAAGAACAAGGCAAAGCTCATATTTATCAAGTGAATGCTGCCGGTGAAGTGTTTTCCCCTGCTTGGTATACCTTAAACTTTAAAAGCTCTTATCAAATTGATAAAACATGGAGCATTAATGCTGGCGTAGAAAACCTTACTGATCAGCGTTATCGTCCCTATAGTAGTGGCCTAGTTGC
>JBNMPT010000054.1:0-11185 GCA_051277025.1 Roseivirga sp.
AGGAAGTGAAAGAGGTGGATACTAAAAAGGCTAGTTGGACTATTTGTGGGGAATGTCAAGGACGAGGTAAAAAAAGCAGGAGGCTACGCAAGAAAGTGCGACTGCGTTTTCAGAGCGAATCCGATGAATTTGAAAAATCCAAGGGCCAAGGACCGGCGCCAGTTCGTCCTAAAGGTCATTTATATTCCTGTTTGAATTGTGGAGGCTCCGGATTGCTTGCTTCTGATGTGCCGCCAATAGTGGATAAAGAAAACTACCCTCAGGTTGCTATTATTGGAGCTGGTATAGGGGGAGTGGCTTTGGCAGTAGCTTGTTTGCACCGCGGAATTTCTTTTACCATTTATGAGCGTGATAAAGATTTCAAAGCTCGATCGCAGGGCTATGGTCTCACTTTGCAACAAGCTACAAAAGCGATTGAGGGATTGGGTATTTCCTTATTAGAAGGAGGGGTGATTTCCACCAGACATGTCGTTCATACTACCGAAGGCAAAGTGATTGGCGAGTGGGGCATGAGAAAGTGGATGCAGTCTGCTAATAAAACTTCTCCGAGGCGCACAAATGTGCATATCGCCAGACAGTCTTTGCGCTTAGCGCTGCTCAAGCAGCTTGGCGGAGATGATACCGTGCAGTGGGGACATCAGTTGGTAGACTTTAAAGAAGGTGAGGGTGAAAGCCTTGGTTTGAGCTTTATTGTTGACGGTGAGTTAAAGCAGGCAAAGGCGGATCTTTTAGTAGGAGCCGACGGTATTCGCAGTGCCGTACGCAGCATTTTAATTAGCGAGGAGGTAAGCCCTTTGCGTTATTTGGATTGTATTGTAATATTGGGTATTTGTCCTTTGAATGCTCTCCAAGGTTTGGACAGTTCTCTCTTGGACTCGGCCACGGTATTTCAAACCGCTAATGGTAAGGAGCGGATTTATATGATGCCTTATTCATCCGAAGCTGTAATGTGGCAGCTAAGTTTTCCCATGCTCGAAAATGAAGCGAAAGCCCTCAGTGCTTTAGGATCTCAAGCACTTAAGGAAGAAGCCTGTCGGAGAACGCAATGGCATCATCCCATTCCTCAGATTTTAGCGGCGACTTCAGAAGCGCAGGTTTCAGGCTATCCTGTGTATGATCGAGAATTACTCCAGTCAGAATTGATGAAGAAAGGGGGAGGAGTAACATTGATTGGCGATGCGGCTCACCCGATGAGTCCTTTCAAAGGACAGGGTGCAAATCAGGCTCTGCTGGATGCGCTGGCCTTGGCTCGAGGAATATCAAAAGGATGCAGACCATTATCTCAGTGGAGAGAAGCGGGAGTGAGGGAAAGTGTATTAACTAACTTTGAATCAGAAATGTTAGAACGCAGTGCTTCCAAAGTGAACGATTCAGCGGAAGCGGCGCAGTTCCTACATTCCGAAATTGTGCTTCATGAAGGTGATGAGCCGAGAGGTAGAGTTCTCAAGAGAAAGGAGACTTAAGAAGGGGTAAAACATAGCTTAACGAGCTGTTTAGGTGTGGGAGAACAATCTTGCCGAGCAACATTTATTTTGACAATATTTATTTATATGCAAAACTTTTCAAGACATTTGAAAGAAGCCATTAGCTTGAATTTAGAACGGATGCCTAAGTATGCTGCTCTTACTAATAACAAATCGATACCCTTTTCTGAAAAGCTCATTCGCTCGGAAAAGACGGCCTTATTGGGGAGTTGGATTTTTGACTGGAAAGGAGATAAACTCCAAGCAAAAGGAGTGCCTTATATGAAGGAAGAATTTGTGGAAATGTCCTTAGTTCCTGATTTTTCATCGCATTATCCTAAGGAAATTGACTTCGAGATTTCCCTGCGAAAGTTAGAGGTGAAAAGCTTGATTAAAAACCTTAAACAGCAATTAAGTGATAGGGATTTCGATAAATTGGCACTCTTATGTAAAGCTTTTATTGAAGAAAATTTAGACAGTCAGCCTCATGTATACTGCATGTTGAGACATATGCTGGAGTCCATGTGGCAGATAAGTACTTTGGTGCCGGTGCAAGCCGAAAGATGTTTAAAGCTAGCGCTTAAAGTACCAACAAATTATTCCATTTTATTATTGAAAGCACATATTTGGAAACTAGAGGAGGCGAGGGGAATGGATGAAGAGATAGCTCCTATTCAGTTGGCGGGAGTTCCTTTTTTGTTTCAAGATTTACCAAAAATCGCCATTTCGTAAGGGAATCATTTTGAGGCTAAATGCTTGATGAACTTTAGGATCTCATGCACGAGTATTCGCTTTGATACAAAACAGATAATTCATCAATCGAGCTTTAGATCTAATATTAAAACAGGATAAAAATGAATATAAACGAACAATTTAATGATGTTAAGGATTATTTCACTCCCAAGATTGTTGCTGAGGTGAATGATCAATATGTGAAAATCGCCAAGATAAAAGGGGAAGAAATCCCTTGGCATAATCATGAAAATGAGGATGAACTATTTTACATTATGGCAGGTGAGCTGCTCATGGAAATCGAAAATGAAACGAATAGAGTGATGAAAGCTGGAGATATGCTGGTAGTTCCAAAAGGAATTAACCATCGAGTTTCTTCAAAAGAGGAATGCTCCATTATGTTGATAGAGACGAAGACAACAAAGCATACCGGAGAAGTTGTTTCTGCGATAAGTAAATCGATCGAAGCTCAGTCTTATTAAATTGGATCTTAACATTCAGACTGGAGAGAAGAAATCAGGTAGCCCAGCGTTTTCTATTAAACCGTTTATGCCAGTAGCAATCATTCTTAATGGAAAGACTCCCGCAGTACACGGCTACTTATAAATTGACTTCACCAATTTGCCAATACTTAAGCCTTGGGCCAAAATGGAAAACAACACCACGATATAAGTAATCACAATAATTTGATTTCCGAAAGGGTAATTACCTAAGCTTAAAGCTAGTGCAATAGATATACCTCCCCGTAAACCACCCCAAGTTAAAACCTTTACGGTGTTAAAAGGAGACATATCGTCTTTGTGTTTTAAAAGTGAATAGGTCGAAAAAACTGAAATAAAGCGGGAGGCTAGAACAATAAATATTGCGATTATCCCTAGGATGATGGTTGGTTTATCAAATTCTAATAGATGTACAGCGAGACCAATAAGTACAAATAAAACACCGTTTAACACTTCATCCAATACTTCCCATATCTCATTCAAAAGATGGATTGATTCGGGCGCATGCGCTCTATTGATATCAAGTTTATTGCCAATAACCAAGCCAGCAACAACCATTGCCAAAGGTCCTGAAACGTGAATAATACTAGCAAAGGCATAGCCCGTCATACAAATGGCCAGACTAATTATAACCGCGAGTTGTGGATTAGAACAGCTCTTTTTAATCAAAAGATAACCAATGTAGCCTAGGGCTAGTCCATAAAGAAGGCCACCAACTGCTTCTTCTAAAAAGAGCAAACCGATTTCTGACACTAGGGATGTCCCATCTGTGACAGCAACAGGAAGCAAAAGTAGCAGACCAGAAAAGACAACCACGCCAATACCATCATTAAAAAGCGATTCGCCTTCTATTTTTAACTGAAGACTTTTAGATATCGAGGTGCTTTTTAGAATTGCTAAAACGGCGATGGGATCTGTTGGTGAAATTAATGCGCCAAACAGTAAGGCGTAAATAAATGGGAAGTCAAGATTAACCAATTTGGCGGCACCAAATATTAAACCGCCAACCACCGCGGTAGATATTAAAGTTCCTAAAGTCGCAAACAACAATACCGACCAGCGTTCTTTTTTTAACTCGGAAAGATTGACATGAATAGCCCCTGCAAATAGCAGAAAGCTCAATAAGACATCAAACAATAAATGCTCAAAATCGGCTTCATAAACTAGGGTGCAAAAAAACTTAAACATGGCCGGAAACACTGGCTCCAAAATATAAATGGCGCCCACCGTTACCAGGCTTAATATCATTAGCCCAATGGTGTTAGGTAATTTTAACCATTTGAAATTGATAAAGCTGAAGACGGCAGAGATGCCGAAGATAATGGTGAAAGATTGGAGCATAGTTAATTTGGGATTTCATGATGCATGACTCATCAAGTTAATTGCAAGGTCTCAGATAAAAGCCAAGGTAGATTTAATACTAAATTAGAAGAATAATTTAATTGTTATTTTAAAGATATTAGTATCATTATTTTTCTTTTTTTTAACTTAGGAGATTAGTCAATTATTAATGCATTTTGCTTACTCCATTAATAGTGAACTAATTTGAGTGAGAGCCTCAAGATATTAAATCGCTTTGAGTTGGGGATTACTTTACTGCTTATAAAGAGTTCAGCTAAGTTAATTTCCCTCGTAATGACTAAGTAGAACGTGAATATAGCCTGCTTAAAAAGTACTCGCTTCCGGTTTCTGTTACTTCCGTCTGTCGTCGCTATTCTTTGGACTCTAACTTCAATTTCGCAGACGGGTATTTAAAGAGATGGAAAGATGATCTGCGGCACTTAGTATTTGTTGCTAGAGCAGTGAGGATGGAGCCATACTGCTGCTTGACTTCCTTCTTTGCTATTCTAATACTAGATTACGAGCTCTTACTATTTTTGATCTTGCTGGGGAATCGCTTACCGAGTAAGCTCAATTTTGGAGAAATATGCTTTTCGCAGAAAGGTTTCTGAGGGTTTTTTAAATAGTAATTCTGATATTGAAGGGGAGAGGGTTTGAAATCTTTAAAAGGGTAGACCTTGGTAATTAGTTGATGGTTAAATGCATTTTGAAAACCTGCGATAATTTCTACCGAAGCCTTAAATTGATTTTCTGAAAAGGTGTAAACTGCCGAGCGATATTTTGTTCTCAAAGCATGGTCGGAGGTGCTGCTATGCGTGTTCAAATGAATTTCAATCAGATCTTTAATATCGATTACCGCTGCATCAAAATGGACGATTACCGCTTCTGAAAAAGATTCGTTTTCACTGGTCGAAGCAATCCAGCCTTGCTCCACTTTCTGTACCCCTTTTAGCGATTGGAAAACAGATTCCGTGCACCAATGACAGCCGCCTCCAAAGCCAATGTTAATTAAACTCATAATTGCTCAAAATTCTTAAGACATGATGATGAAAAGGAATGATGCGTTTCTTTGCCATTTCCGGGGAATTTATCAATTGCCTTAGTAGAAAAACTTACTCTGTTAAATGAATATGGTCAAATTGTAGCCTGCGTATTTTTATTGTTCTAAACGAATAGAACACCAGTAAACATAAGGCTGCCAGTAAAGCAAGGGTGCCCACTATTAGTGTAATGTGTGAGGCGGTGGTGTAGTTTGACATCAAAGCACCCACAATTCCTGATAACACATAGGCGCCGGCCGCAAAGTATAAGAGAGTAGAAGCATAAGTTAAGCGTTGAATTTGCTTTATTTTCATATCGGCAATTTTATGCTGAAAACCGGTAGTTTGGGTAGAGAGTAAGTTTCCAACCTCGGTGCTTATGGTCATCATTTGACTTGTTGTTGAAAAAATCAACATTCCTAAACCAGGAAGAATAGTAATCGGTAAGTACCACATCATATCAATTTATTTTTTGAAAGTTGAACATATATTAATTCTCGACTAGGCCACTTGAATTCATCAATGTGCCAGCTTTATTACGGACAGAATTTGGATGAATAGCAATTCCAGCTTGATGTTTAACAAAGGAAATGGGCAATGCTAAAATTCAAAGCCAATTTGGAACCCAAGGCTAAGCTCCGTTTCTTCTCCAATGGTTGCTCCAAGTAAAGGGCCGAAATGAACCCAATTTCTTAATCTGTAATTGAATTCTGTTTCTAAATAAGCTGAAATTTTCAAGTCATGATTAGTGCTCGGTAGCCTGAAATTTGGACCGGCATTAATCGTTAGCCATTCTTTGGGATTGTAAGAACCAAGAAGTGCCAATTGATGGATCTTCTCATTTTCCTCTTCAAAAAGAACCGTGTAGCTCAGCCCAGCGCCCCAAACATGATTCATCCAATAGGTAAAATGAAATTCTGTTCCATACGCACCTGCTTCGGTCTGGGTATTAAAAGCGTAAATAGCGGAAGTTATTATTTCATAAATTGCCGTGTTCTCTTCACGCTGCACACCTGGGAGCTCTTCTAATGATTTTCGCTGAGAGTAGAGGGAACTTGAAGTTGCGCTAATAAAAAGAGCTAAAAAGAATATTTTTTTATTCATACTGGTTCATACTTAAGAGGGCACTTTTTTGTGGTATTCTAATTATTGGATCGGAAAATTATTTTAGTCGATCCGAATACATTGCTCTAAGTTTGGCAATTTTAGGATCAATCACAACTCTGCAATAGCCGGCTTCTGCATTGTCATTATAATAATTTTGGTGGCCACTCTCAGCAACATGAAAGGGCAATGCTTCAGACAGCTCAGTTACCACCGGTTCTGGGTAGTATTTTTCAACTTCCTTAAACACCTGATTAACAATTTCTTTTTGCTCTGCGGAATGATAGTAGATTACCGAGCGGTATTGGCTTCCTCTATCCGCACCTTGCCTGTTTAGTTGGGTAGGATCGTGACTGGTCATAAAAATCGTAATCAAATCATGATAGCTTAGTAGGTGAGAATCAAAGGTAACTTTGACCACCTCCGCGTGGCCAGTTTTTCCAGAGCATACTTCTCGATAGGTAGGCGTTCCGGGGACGGTTCCACCCGTGTAACCAGACTCTATTTTTTCAACTCCCTTAAGAAGTTGAATTACTGCTTCGATACACCAAAAGCATCCTCCCCCAAATGTTGCATTTTCGATTTTCATAATTAGTCTGCTTCTTCAATTAATTGGATAGATTCTGAATTCACACAATATCTTAATCCGCTTGGTGCGGGACCATCGGGGAAAACATGGCCTAAATGGCCGTCACAGCTATTGCACATTACTTCAACTCTAATCATACCAAAAGAAGTATCCTTATGGTACTTTATAGCATTATCTTTTATGGCTTGCGTAAAACTCGGCCAGCCGCTATTTGATTCGAATTTCAGTGTGGAGTCGAATAAAAGCGTATCGCAACAAATACAGCTATATTTCCCCGCATTGTGAGCGCTGCATAAAGCACCAGAACCAGCTCTTTCTGTTCCTTTCAATCTTGAAATTCTAAACTGTTCGGGACTAAGTATGGCTTTCCATTCTTCTTCGGTCTTTTCTACCCGAATATCGGGATCGAGGTTTCCTTTATTTGAATATTTAATGACGGTATTCCAATTTACCATATTCCTGTTATTTTAAAAAGTTTCTAATCGCATAGCTGGCTAAAACGCCTTCTCCTGTTGCCGCTGCTACCTGAGCAATTGCCCCTTCTCTGCAATCTCCGGCAGCAAAAATCCCCTTTACGGATGTTTCCGCTAAGGCGGTTGTTTGAATAAATCCTTTTTCATCCAAGTCCACGATACCTTCAAAAGGAGTGGTATTGGGAATCAGGCCAATAAAAATAAAAACCCCATCAGCAGCGATTAATGCTTCTTCATTGGTTTCATTATCCCTAACTTTCAGTTCTTTGAATAATTCATTTTCACCAGCTATAAATTCCACCGATGTTTTATTCATATAGGTACTGATGTTGTTGATGGAAGATAACTTCTCTATATAAGTTTCCGATGCGGTAAATTCATGGCTGCGGTTTACAATTTTCACGCTTTTGCAGAAGCCAGCAAGAAATATCCCTTCTTCCAAAGCTGAGTTTCCGCCTCCAATTACGATTATATCTTTGTCCCTATAAAATGCCCCATCGCAGGTAGCACAAAAGTGGATTCCAGAACCTATCAATTCTGTTTCATTAGGAATGCCCAGTTGTCGATAGGTTGAGCCAGTTGACAGCACAATAGTCTTCCCAATAAATGAGGTGCTCTTGGTTTGCACGGTAAACAGCTCCCCTTCTTTTTTGATGTCCACAACTTCTTCGCCAGTTTTGATAACCGCTCCATAGGTTTTTGCTTGCTCCTCCATCTTGTCCATTAAGGCTGGACCAGAAATAGAGGTGAAGCCGGGGTAGTTCTCAATTTTTTCAGTTAAAAAAGCGTTGCCACCAATATTCTTTTTCTCTAGAATCAAACTGTCAAAACGATCCCGTTGAGTATAAATGGAAGTGGTTAATCCCGCCGCTCCGCCGCCAATAATGATGGTATCATAAACCTTGTGTTCCTTTTCTATATTAATAGATAAAAGCTTGGTTAATTCTGAATTATCCGGATTTGTAAAGGCATTACCATCAATTAAAACAGTCGGTATAATTCGTTTGCCATTGTTAATTTCTTCCACCTTTTGTGTAGCCCAGGGATTCGAGTCGACATCAATAAAATCGAAGTTGATGGCGTTATCTCTCAAGAAGTTTTTTGCTCTTCTGCAGTCAGGGCACCAATCCGCACCAAAGAGCTGTACTCTTCCCGCTTCATTTATTCCTAAGACAGATGATAAAACAATATTATCAGGATTGGTATAGGATTTTTCATGGATAATTAAGGTGGGGATAATTCGTTTTCCATTGTTGATTTCCTCTACCCGAGCGGTAGCTTCTTTATCTAAATCTACATCGATAAAGGTATATTCAATGTTATTGTCCTTTAAAAATGCTTTTGTTCTTCGGCAGTCGGGACACCAATCGGCACCGAATAAGGTTATTTTATTTTCCATTTTTATCTTTGTTTAGTTTTTTCCTTTAGGTTTTGGATCACTATTATGAGAGGCATGCTCAAATTTCAAAAAACACGTTTTTCAATCTATTCATGCATCGAGCGTTCCATTATTTACATTGACTAATTTCTTAGTATTAAACTATAAATGAATGCTAATCAGGTATAAATAATTTCCATTGCAAAGATGCGCCTTCGCTTAGGTCTGCAGATAGGCAGTTGTTCCTAATCTGTTGGCAATATTTCCTTCTTATTAAGAAAGCCTATAGTCGTTGGGTGAGATACCTTCGAGATTCTTGAAGAAACGGCTAAAAGCTTGGATGTCATTAAAGCCAAGTTCGTAACCAACATCAGAAATTGATTTATCTGAATATTTCAATAAGCGATGAGCCTCAAGCAGCAGCCTAAATTGAATAAACTGCAACGGGGTTTTGTTTCCCAATTTTTTAAACAAGTTAGCAAGCGTTTTTGGTGCTTTATTTAGCAGGCAAGCGTAGTCTGCGACAGCGTGTAGCTCCTTAAAGTTTTTCTCCACCAAAAAATTAAATTCTCGCACTATATCTAGGTTAGTTTTATCTAAAAACTGAAAGTTGATTTGATTTTTATAAATCCTAGTGCAAAGGATAAGAATCCTCTTTAAAAGCATTTGCAACATTTCTAATTGTAAACTGTCGTATGATTCTAGCTCCATGCAGAGCACTTTCCATACCATTTCTACTTTTTCAAGTTGATCTTCTGGGATGAGAATGATTGGTAAATTAGAAGCGCCATAGTAAAGTATCCCCTTGCATCCCACTTCACTGTCATTTGCTAAAATGCAATAGAAAGGTTTGTTGAATTTCAACAACTTCAATCCTGTAATACTCCCTATTTCGATTTTATGGAACTCGGTAATACAGATAACCTCATTAATACTGAAATCGCGTTCAACGGAATCAATGGTTATTTGATTATTATCGGAGGTAATCCAAAGTAAGGATAGTTCACTTTCCTTTGAATGTTTTAGAATCTCACAGTTGTCCGGGGTGATGTCTACTGCTTCAAAATACTCTCCATTTTGACCGGTATATTCCATTTTATAAATGCAATTTATTTTATGTTTACGAGTGCAGAAGGCGTCCTTCTAAAGTTCTATAAATAAAACAAAAAGATCGCGTTGTAAGACAAGAGCACCAAATCGAACTCGATATACACGATCAAAGAGGATTAATTGACGAATATTACTCGAAGATAAAGACGCTGGTATGCCCCCAAATTTCACGAACTAGTTGCTTGTAAGACTTGAAAAGCTAATTGATTTATTAGTCCAGAAGTAATACCCGCTCAAAACTGCCATCAGAGTAGTGCAAGACATAAGCCTGGTTTGGTTTTCGGGAATTGACTCTTCGGCCCGTTAAATCGAAAATCGCAATTATTTCGCGAGGGACATTCTTTTCAAACTCATCTATGGCAATGCGATTGCAGCCATTTGCGGGACTATCTATTTTAATGGATAATGAACCAAGCATTGCAATTCCATGGTTTACCCAAACTTGATATTCGCCAGGGTTCGTAACGATAATACTAGCTGTTGTCTCTCCTGTAGACCATAGATATTTGCTAAATCCAGCCGGTGCGGATAATTCCGTTTGATTAGCAATTACAGTGCAAGTAACTAATGGCCTCGAAAAAAGCAATGGATTATCGATAATAAAAGAGCGATAAGCCATGATTGAATCTTTAAAGTAAAACTGCGCTATTTTATTTTTAGAATCATCTACCAGGGTGATGCTTGGATTTGGGCGAAAGAGCAATCCGTAATTAACGAGGTGAAACCTGTTTGGGGAAATGTGATGATTACCCATGGCTCTCGAAAACTGATTTGGAGAATTATTGAAAGCCCATTGTAGGCTTGCCGTGTAATTGGAAGTATCTAAAGAATAGATAAGGGCACGTGATTTTTTTGGTGAAGGCCCCGAGTTTCCGTTGTCAAACAGAGAAATATCACCATTTGCTAATTCTCTAATATCATGCTGCCCGCTAAAACCATAATCATTGATAAAGCTAAAAGAGCTCGATTTCCCCCCTAACTTCCATATCACGTTTCCAGTGTTTCTATTTACTTTATAGATCGCGTCAAGGTGTCTGAAAGAAATTAGATAGTTTCCATCGGCAGTTTTTTCAATCGCATTTCCATGGCAATAATCAAACTTATTAGGATTGTAAGGGTAGCTATCTATAAAGTCTAGAGGATCAACATGATCGTTACTACTCCACTGAAACTGAAGGTTTCCACTTGCATCAAACTCCTCCACAACAAAACCTACCAAAGGGGTGTTGGCATTGCCGAGCCCCCCAGCAATGCTATCCATACTTAAGTCTATTGTGTCGAACTTAGCGCCCGCAAACAGGTAGTTTCCGTTTGCGAGTAGAACAAACTCATGTCCGTCTTTCTCAATTCCAGTGCTGTTGCTAATGGTGTCAAGAGGGTTAAAAAGACTATCAAAAACTACATAGTAATTGTTTCCTCCTTCGGTAACATAAAGAGAGAATTTATTATAGTCTG
>JBNMPT010000055.1:0-11053 GCA_051277025.1 Roseivirga sp.
AGAGACGCCTCCCTCAATCTCAAATTCAGGCTCTCCCTCTATGTCTAAATCGAAATCTAGGAATTCGGTATCTACCAAACCTATAATTACAATTATCCAGTACAGAAAGATAAATAGGAGCAAGCCCGTAGGAATGGTATTAGCTCCGTTGAAAATGAGATTAAGGAGTTCGTTCATGATTTAATTTTTATTCACTCTTGGTATCATCCGCTTTGTTCATTCCTAAGCGCGCCTTTAAGGCAGATAGGTCATTACTAGCCTGACCGGCATTAGCTCCGTCGAGGGCTTTGTCAATTTCTTCATCTATTGATCTGCTCTCATTAGCAATGTCTCCGTAGCTTTCTGCTAAAGCTTCTTCTTGCTCTACCTTTTCTTTCATGCGTTCCAGCATACTTACTGTTCCGGAAGCGTCAATCTTAGACATTTGCTTGTTGATGTTTTTAGTGGCAGAACTTACTTTAACACGGGCCTTTAATGTTTTGAGCTCGTTTTCAAACTGGCTTACTTGCTGACGGAGTTTTTTAATATTGGACTCCATGGTGTTAACATTGCCGTCAAACTTGTTTTTATCGGCAAGAGAACGCTGGGCTTGTTCGCTGTTTTCGTTCTTCTTTACTAGTGCTTCATTGGCGAGGCGCTCAGCGTCTGCCATTTCCATTTCGCCTTTTTCCGCACGCTGTAGTAGCATGATGGCCTTTTTCTCATAATCCTTCGCCTTGTTGTCGAAAGTGTTTTGATCATTGCGGGCACGTATGCTAAGCGCTTTGATTTCGGCTAAGGCATGAAGCGCTTGGTCTAAGTCACTCTTTAAATCCTTAATACCTTGCTCAGTCATTTTAATTGGGTCTTCCAATCTATCTAGGGCCGAATTGGTTTCGGCTTTACCGATGCTAAAAAGTCTTCTTAAAATATTCATAATTTTATTTTTTTAATGTTTTGAAAATTTGATGAGTTCGTCGGAGTATTCGCCCAGAAGCATGCCTAAGCTGTTAATAGATCCTTCTAACTCGTTTGCGTCAAGGTTTTCGATTTGTAAAGTATCGCGGAAAATAACGCGATTGCCTGTTTCGTCTAGAGCAAAGGCTCCGTGTACGATGTCTCGATTTTTAACCAAGAGGTTTTTTAGGATTTCCTTGTCGTCGCTTTTTAGTTCGAAGAGAAATTGCTCCATAATTAATATGGGATCTGCGCAGGCTAACACCAGGTTGCTAATGCCGGAAGTTTCATCTTCAATAACTAAGATTTCTTCTTCCTCGCTCTGATAAACGATGCTTAGGTCTAGGTCTAGAACGAATGATTTTACTTTGTCAAAATAGCTTGTCATTGAATTTAAGATTTAATATTTATTATTCTTTTTCATGCGTTTTAAGCCTTCAATATAATGCAAATTCCCGTGGAGGGGGAAGATTTTCTCGTTCTTTGTAGTCGTTCATGATAATATTATTAGTTTTACAAGGCTAAATTACTAAAAAAATTAGTTACGCCAACAATATTAGTAATAAAATTTTAATAAAATGTCTAGTATAGGAAAGAACATAAAAAAGATAAGGGGCGTTAAGAGTCTTAATCAGAGTGATTTCGCTGATTTATTCAAGCTCAAAAGAGCCAGTATTGGGGCCTACGAAGAAGGGCGTGCTGAGCCTAAGCTCTCTACTATTTTGGAAATTGCCAATTATTTTGGCATTTCTATCGATGACTTGCTAAAAAAGGATTTGTCGGTAAACGATTTATACCATTTTGATATTTTTCGAAAGGATCTGATTAAGGATGCAAAACACAACTTGCGCCCCACTAAATTACCGCCTACCTTGGTTAGCATACCTTTTATTAGCGCTGACTTAAGGATAGATTATTTTGCAGACCGGGAGTCTCTGCCGCGGCTGCCGCAAATCACTTTACCTCTTTTAAAAGGATTGGAATACCGTGCCTTTGAGCTGGTAGATAACAGCATGATTGATCAGGGCGGAGGGTTTGGAGCTGGTGATGTTGTGATCGCATTTAAAAGTCAGGGCTTTGCAATGGGAAAGTCTCAAGCGTCTAGACTTTACCTTTTTGAGATGGAACAAGAGCTCAAGTTTCGGCGACTATTTTCAAAAGGCAGTGACATCTGGGTCTTAGAGGCAAATGCTTCTGACGCCTATCAAGAGGAAGTAGCAGTAAACGCGATACTAGATGTATGGCAGGTGGAGCGAGTCCTAACTAAAAATATTAGCAGTTCCGGTTCAATGCAGCTTCAGATAAATGCTCTGCAGAAGGAAATAGCTCAGCTTTCAAAAGAAATTTAAGCATGAAAAAAGAAATTGCCAAACTACTGATCAAGATGGAAAACTCCCTCGAGGATCAGTATTTATCGAGAGAAGAAAGAAGGGAATTAAAAACCTTGATTGCTCAGTTAAACATGGATGAATCCCAAAGTTCTTGGTTGCTCAGTAAGTTTCGAGATTTAGCGATAGAAGCGGCCAGCAATAAAGATAGCAGCCAATTATTAAGCTGGTTCTACGAAGGAGCTAAATTGGTCTTAGTAGCGGAGCGAGAGATGGATAAAACGGAGGAACGCGCATTTTTCAGTCCGGGAGAGTCTTGTCGAGAGGCAATCTTAACAAAACTTTCTAGTGCAAAAACTTCGGTAGATATTTGTGTTTTCACCATTAGTGATGATATTATCAGTAAGGCCGTATTATCAGCACATAAAAGAGGAGTACGGGTGCGGATAATTACCGATAATGACAAGTCTTTGGATATGGGTTCGGACGTCGAATATCTTTATAAAGAAGGCGTGCCGCTGCGAACAGATCTTACGAAAGTACACATGCACCATAAGTTTGCTATTTTCGATAGCGAATACTTACTGACGGGTAGTTATAATTGGACTCGCTCAGCGGCAACAAGTAATTATGAGAACATTGTTATACTTAATGATCCGCAATTGGTGCGTAGCTTCAAGAATGAATTCGGAAGACTATGGCTAAGCCTAGCGAGAGATTAGGCCTCTTGGAGATACTTTAAAAAATCAGCCACAATAAAGGTGCTACCACCGACGAATATAAAGTCATCGTGATGGGTGTTTTTCTGAGCAATCTGATATGCTTCCGCAACACTAGCGTAGCTCTTGCCAGCCAGTCCCAGTTTTAGCGCTTCTTGCTTAAGAATGTCTGCGTCTTTAGCGCGAGGAATGTTTGCGGCGCAAAAGTAATAGATGGCACTTTTAGGCAGCAGGTTTAATATTGCCGTGCTATCTTTATCGGCTACCATTCCCCATATTATATGAAGTTGACGGTAGCGGTAACTTTTTATCTGATCGATAATCTCCTTTATCCCATCTTCGTTATGCCCCGTATCACAAACAGTTAAGGGGTCTTCGGAAATGATTTCCCATCTTCCGCGCAAGCCGGTTAACTTGCTTACCGCACTAAGACCTTCTTGAATATGACTCTTTAGATTGAAGCCCAAGCTTTCTGCTAATCTAATCACCATTAATACGCCTAGTAGATTTTTAGTCTGGTACTTCCCAATTAGGTCACAGGAATAATCACTTTGTTGGTAGCTAATTTCCTCGGGTGCAAAATAGATATTGCTGCCAAGCTGATGCGCTTTTTCTTTAAACACAGCTTTGGTTTCAGACTGAATTTCACTGATTACTATCGGACGTTCGGCTTTTATGATACCCGCTTTTTCGCTCGCGATTTTTTCGAGACTGTTGCCAAGGAATTCGGTATGATCAAAACTAATGTTGGTGATTAAGCTTATTATGGGGTCAATCACATTGGTGCTGTCTAAACGACCGCCCATGCCTACTTCAACAATGGCGATGTCCACTTTTTCTTCGCGGAAATGATGAAAGGCCAGACCGACGGTCATTTCAAAAAAGCTCAGGCCTAAGTCTGTAAAGCTGTTGCGGTTTTTCTCGACAAATTCTGTAACCCGCTCTTCGGGAATACATTCGCCATTAATGCGGATGCGCTCGCGGAAGTCTAAAAGATGCGGAGAGGTGTAGAGACCGGTTTTATATCCAGCGGCTTGAAACACCGCTGCCAGCATATGAGAGGATGACCCTTTGCCATTAGTGCCCGCAACATGAATGCTTTTAAAGGAATCTTGTGGTTGTCCTAATGCTTCCATCAAGGCGATGGTATTATTTAAGTCCGCTTTGTAAGCCACTTTACCGACCCTTTGATACATTGGTAATTGCTGGAACAACCAGCCCAATGTCTCTTGATAGCCGCTCAAGTTTGTTTGAAATAATAAATTATATAACCCGATTGTTGATTAGTAGCTGAGTTATCAGCTTCCCAAGTAGTTTTCATCGCGGCTTTTTTAGCTTGTTTGTATAGGCAGCTGCTGGTAGTGGTTGAGGCTAGTCCGCCCGGAACTCTTTCCCCGGCGATGGCACGTAGTACTTTACCCGATTGATCAACATATATTTTAACCACCACTCTTCCTTCATCACTACAGGGGTAGTCAGGATCTGGTTTTACTAAAGCGAGACGATTTCCCAGTAGGTAATTACCGTCACCATCTCCGCCACTACCGCCATCACCAATACGATTGCTGGATTTTGGATCACCATTTTCTTGTCCTTGATCTCCTCCTCCCTTGGTAACTCCTTCTCCGCCAGATTTAGAGTTCTTAGTTTTGTCTAGAATGCTTTGCAGTGCTCCCGATGGTTTTGGATCGGGCTTTTCTGCGGGTTTCTCCACGGGGGTTTCGATGGGTTTTGGATCAACTTCGGGCTTGTCTTCTTCCGGTGTGGGCTTGTTCTCATCACTTGCTTGTATGCTTGGAGCATCTTGCCAGTCTTGCGTTAACACACTTTCTTCGGTATTACTACTGGCACTGCTTGTGCTGGGAGTTTGCTGGGTAGCAACGGCTTCTTCACCGAAACCATCTTCAGCGTAGCCGAAATTAATCATTACTCCCGCTTCAGGTTTTGGATCAGTATAGCTCAGTCCAAAGAAAATAAATAAGATAAAAAGGATACTATGGAAAATTAGCGTTCCTATCAGTCCCTTGCGTTTATCTTTATCTTTGAAATAATTCTTCATCTTAACTGGGGTCAGTAGCGGCGATTATTTTTAATTTGTTGCGATAGGCAATGTCCATTACATCAACCACCATTTCATAAGGAACGGCGCCATCTGCTCTAAGTAATAAAACAGCCTCGTCAATATTTTTAATTTGGCTGAGAATTTCGTTTTGCAGTTCGCCGGCGCTTACAATTTTATTGCCCACCGAAATTTGCTTGTCAGCAGATATGTTCACTACCACATCTTTTCTTTTAACCGATTGAGCATCGCTTTTCGGTAGCACAAGGTCTAGGGCACTCGTGGTAACAAGGGTAGAAGCGATCATAAAGAAAATAAGCAAGAGGAACACAATGTCCGTCATGCTACTCATACTAAATTCTGCGCTTACCTTGCTTCTGCGGTTCAAGTTCATGTTAAAGGGGTTCGTTTAGTAAGTCTAGGAATTCGGTAGACCGCATTTCCATGTTATAGATAGACTTGTTAACCTTACTTACTAAGATGTTATAGCCTAAATAGGCAATAATACCAACGGCAAGACCGGCAACGGTAGTTGTCATTGCCGTGTAGATACCTTCGGCCAGCATTTCAATATCAATTTGTCCGCCTGCTGAGGCCATTTGTTGAAAAGCGAGGATCATGCCTATTACAGTGCCAAGAAAACCAATCATTGGCGCCGCTCCTGCTATGGTTGCTAGGAATGGCAGGTTCGTTTCTAAGTTGGAGACTTCCAGCTTACCGGTGTTTTCTATAGCGGTGCTAATATCTTTAAGAGGTTTACCAATGCGCGATATTCCTTTAGCAATCATTCGAGAAGCGGGAGTGTTTTCGGCTTGACAAAGCGCCACAGCAGAATCTAAGCGTCCATTTATTACATTTTCCTTTATGTTATTCATAAAGTTGGTGTCCATAGTATTGGCCCGTTTAATGGCGCCCCATCTTTCTATGAAGATATAAACCGCAATAATGGAAAGGATAAAAAGCACGGTCATAATAAGGATTCCTCCTGGTCCGCCGCTCGTTGCTAATTCCCAAACGCTTAATGTTTTTTGAATGGGTTCTTCATTTAAAATATCTTCTGCCGGAAGGCTTATTTGAAGAAAAGGTAATCTCATAGATATGGTTGTTAATACCGTAAATATAACGGCATAATAAGCACCTACGTATGCTCCCTTGCGAGAGAAATTAACAAATGAAAGTTTAAAGCTTATAGGTGGAAAATACTTTCTTGTATTATGTAGACGATAGCCCCCGCTAGATATCCGAAAATAGCGAGAAGACTAATTTTGCGGATATACCATCCAAAGGAGATATTCTCTAATCCCATCACCGCTACCCCTGCAGCGGAACCAATAATTAGCGCGCTACCACCAGTACCTGCGCAATAGGCCAGAAATTCCCAGAAGAGACCATCTTGTGAAAAATAGCCACCTAAAGCAGCGTCGATATTATACATACCCATACTAGCGGCAACCAGCGGTACATTATCTACAATGGCCGATAAAAGTCCAATAATCATACTAACTGCGTAAACCCCTGACTCGGTGTTGGTGCCAATATTATTATCAAGGGCGGTAGCCAGTTCACCTAATTGACCAGCAGATTGCAAGCTGGCAACGGCTAATAAAATACCTAAGAAGAATAATACACTGGCGGTATCTACCTTGCGTAAAACGCCAATTACTGATAAGCTATAGCGTGCTTCGCGGTTTTTCGAACGATGTAATAATTCGGTAATTAACCACAATACGCCTAAACTCATCATCATCCCCATAAAAGGAGGCAGGTGGGTGTAGGTTTTGAAAAATGGTACAAAAAGCAAACCTAATACGCCGGCGATAAAAACAATATTGCGTTCTTTTTCGGTGGTAGGGTTAATGAAATGTTCTTTACCTGAGGCGCGTAAAGGGCGCGTTATATTGCCCTTTAGTTTAAAGCTAAGGATAGCTAAGGGTACAAGCATCGCGAAAAGCGAAGGAATAATTAACTTAATAATTACCGCAGAGGCAGTTATTTGCCCGCCGATCCATAGCATAGTGGTGGTAACATCGCCGATAGGAGACCAGGCGCCACCCGCATTAGCTGAAATCACTACCATACCGGCAAAAAGCCAACGATCTTGCTGATCGTCAATGAGCTTTTTTAGTAAGGAGACCATGACAATAGAAGTGGTAAGGTTATCTAACGCTGCGGAAAAGAAAAAGGTGAGAATGCAGATTATCCACATCAGGTGCAGACGTTTGGTGGTTTTAATGCGATTGGTTATTACACTAAAGCCCTCATGGGCATCAATAAGCTCAACGATTGTCATCGCGCCCATTAGGAAGAACAGAATAGAAGCAATCTCTCCTAGATGTTCTAGGATTTGAAATTCGGTGACGTAATGCCGGGTGACTTCCAAGGGTGCGGTAATGCCTTTCTCTTCGGCAAACATATCTTTAATGAAGTGCGGTATCGCATCAAAATCTACTATCCCTTCTGCGCCAAGCACATAAATGGCCCAACACAAGGTGCCAGTAATTAAGGCAGAAGCGGCTTTGTCAACATGGATATTATGCTCGAAGGCTATAGCGATATAGCCTAAGACAAAGACTACAATCATTAAGGTATACATAAAAAGAAGTTTTTGGGAATTACACTAATTGCTTTAAAGCAATTTGGTAAGCAGTTTTTGTGATTTCTAGTTTAGAGGATTTCTGCGCAAAAGTGTTTACTAAGGCATTTTTAATAATGGAAGAGGTATCGGCGAAAATAGCTTGATCACTTAATTCTATTTCATCCTGCATTAAATACGCAAATACTCTGGCCATACCGCAGTTTGAGATAAAGTCAGGAATGCAATTAACTTGCTGATCAGCAAATTCTGCAATGGGTCCGTAAAAGATTTCCATATCAGCAAAGGGCACATTAGCCCCTGAGGAAATAACCTCCAGACCATTCTCTACCATTTGGTTTAAATGACTTTTGGATATTAATCTGGAAGCAGCAGCGGGAATAAAAATCTCCGCACCAATATTCCAGATTTGCGTATTAACTTCTTCAAAAGGAATAAGATTATCACCAACTAGGTAATTTCCTTCACGGGCATTATAAAGGTCAACGATTTCATTTAAACTAAAACCATCCCTATTTATAAGACCACCTACGCGATCAATAATGCCAACTATTTTAGCCCCCTCTTTAGCTAGGTAAAAAGCTGCTGCAGACGCAACATTTCCCCAACCTTGAATGATTACGCGCTTGTCTTTTAGTTCTCCGCCATATATGTCGTAAAAGTGACGCACGGATTCAGCTGTTCCGTAACCGGTAATAAGGTCGGCAACAGTATATTGATTTGCTTCTCCAGGAGTGAGTTGGGGATCAGCGACAGGAAGGAGAACTCCCTTCTGTAGCTGTTCTATTTTTTGATTCTTGCTACTTTCACTAGGTTGAAAATGCCCTACTAGCACTCCCTCTTGCGGGTGTTCTATCCCCAGCTGGCTGGTTACGGGAATTACTTCATGAATTTCATCTACATTCAAATCACCACCAGTGCCGTAATAGTTTTTTAATAAAGGCTTTACTGCTTTATACCAACGCTCTAAAACTCCTTGTTTACGCGGGTCGTTTGGGTTAAAGTTAATGCCGCTTTTTGCACCGCCAATAGCAGGGCCAGCCACGGTAAACTTAATTTCCATGGTTTTAGCAAGACTTAATACTTCATGCTCATTTAAACCTTCACGCATACGAGTACCACCTCCAGCAGCTCCACCACGAAGAGAGTTGATCACCACCCAGCCTTCAGCCGTTGTTAGGCTGTCATGCCAATGGAAAACAATTTCTGCAGGTTTTGCTTCGTATAGTTTTAGTAAGTCTTTCATGGCAAAATATTAATTCGCGCAAAAGTATGACATCAAGAGCCTTTTTCTGCCTTATTTATGGAAGAGAATCACCTTTGTAGATAAGTCCGCCACAATGATCTTTTTTTGCTCCCGTTACAGAGCTTAAAATATTTACTTCTCCTCGATAAGCTAATAGGCCCAAATAGGCAAAAATTAGTGCTTCCTTAAAATGAAGAGACTGATTATCAGCTATTAAAATCTCTTTTCCGCTCAAAAAACGAATTCGGTGAATAAGATGTTCGTTTAATGAACCTCCACCACTAACAAGGCAGTTATTTAATTTGTTTTGAATAAGACAGTTGCTAATTTGCCTTGCGCAATGTTCGCTCAGGCTTGATATTGTCGTCTCAATGCTCAGCTTCGTTTCGGAAATGATGGAAAAAATCTCTTTTTGCACCCATTCAATGCCCAAACTTTTGGGAGGGGCTTTTTGATAAAACTCTATCGCATCGAGTTTTGACACTAATTCTTGATCGTAAGAAAATGTAGCGGCAATTATACCTCCATCATCAAAAGGTAGTCCGAGCTTTTGACAATAAAAGTTTAAAGCGATATTCATAGGACATACATCAAAGGCTATCCTTTGTCCATTTTCTTCAAAAGAGATATTGGCAAAGCCACCTAAATTAAGGCAAGCTTGATGCTGAGCGTAAAGGTCACGATCACCAATGGGTACTAAAGGGGCACCTTGGCCACCCAAAGCCACATCGCCGCTGCGGAAGTCAGTTATGGTTGTAAGTCCAGTGAGGGCAAAAATCTCGGGCCCACAGCCTAATTGATAGGTGATGCCTTTTTCAGGCTGATGAAACCAGGTATGGCCATGTGATGCAATAAAATCAAGCTCCAGCTTATTATCTTTTATAAAACGTTGGCTGGCTTGCGCAAGATATATTCCAAATTGATGGTTGAGTTCTAAAAGCGCTTCTGCAGACAAGTTTTTATAGCGCAGTTTTTCCTGCCACTCATTAGAATAAGGCAGGGTAGCGGCTTTGTTGATTTGAAACTGCCAAGACTGGTCATGCCAAAATTCTACTGCGCAGATATCCAGTCCGTCTAAGGAGGTACCAGACATAAGCCCCAATGCTTTGTATAAATGTTTTCTATTATCTTTTTCACTCATAAAATGTACCTTTGTCAACCTTTCAATAAGCTACAAGATTAACTAATATTTGTTATGAAATTTGAACTAACAGAAGAGCATTTAATGATTCAGCAGGCGGCAAGAGATTTTGCCCAAAATGAATTATTACCAGGAGTGATTGAGCGCGATAACAAGCAAGAGTTCCCGACAGAGCAGATTAAGAAGATGGGCGAGCTCGGGTTTATGGGTATGATGGTAAGTCCTAAGTACAATGGTGCGGGATTAGATACTATTTCATACGTATTAGCAATGGAGGAAATATCGAAGGTTGATGCCTCCGCTTCCGTAGTAATGAGTGTAAACAACAGCTTGGTTTGCTGGGGTTTAGAGAAATTTGGATCGGAAGAACAAAAGGAAAAGTTCTTGAAGCCACTCGCAGCAGGGGAGATTATTGGTGCCTTTTGTCTATCAGAGCCTGAAGCTGGTTCAGATGCGACTTCTCAAAAAACCACAGCCATCGATAAAGGTGATCATTACCTTTTAAATGGAAATAAAAACTGGATTACCAACGGAAGCTCTGCTTCAGTATATCTAGTTATTGCTCAAACGGATATCGAAAAAGGTCACCGTGGTATCAATTGCTTAATTGTTGAGCGCGGTATGGATGGTTTCGTAGTGGGCAAGAAAGAAGATAAAATGGGTATTCGTGGTTCCGATACGCATTCTTTGATGTTCCAAGATGTTAAAATACCGAAGGAAAACAGAATAGGTGAAGAGGGATTCGGTTTTAAATTTGCAATGAAGGTACTAAGTGGTGGCCGCATTGGTATTGCTGCCCAAGCGCTAGGTATTGCTAGCGGAGCTTATGAACTATCTCTAAAATACGCCAAGGAACGGGTTACTTTCGGAAAGCCAATTGGTATGCATCAAGGAGTAGGTTTTAAATTAGCCGATATGGCTACTGAAATCGAAGCAGCACGCTTAATGTGTTTGAAAGCTGCTTGGTTAAAAGATAAAGGTGAGAACTTTGATAAGGAAAGTGCCATGGCAAAACTTTTTGCTTCAGACGT
>JBNMPT010000056.1:0-10831 GCA_051277025.1 Roseivirga sp.
CCGATTTCGTAATGGCTTCGTGCAAAGGCAATGAAGTCCGCAGGAATTAAACGGGTTCCTTGATGGAGAAGTTGGAAAAAGGCGTGTTGGCCATTGGTACCAGGCTCCCCCCAAATTATTGGTCCGGTTTGGTAGTCTATTTTCTGACCAGATCGGTCAATATTTTTTCCATTACTTTCCATGTTACCTTGCTGGAAGTAGGCGGCAAAGCGATGCATATTTTGGTCGTAGGGAATAATTGCTTCACTGTCTGCCCCTAAAAAGTTCACATTCCAAATACCGATAGCAGCCATAATTTGCGGAATATTTTCTCGGAAAGGAGCTTCCGCGAGATGGGCATCCATGGCATGTGCACCGCGCAATAATTTTTCGAAATTTTTATAACCTAGTCCGCAAGCAACGCTTAATCCAATAGCACTCCAAAGCGAATATCGACCGCCTACCCAGTTCCAAAAGACAAACATGTTGGTGGGGTCAATGCCAAAAGCAGTAACCTTTTCTTTATTGGTCGATACGGCAACAAAATGCTTGGCAATATCTTCTTCACTTGCTTCAGACCGTAAAAACCATTCTCGAGCCGAATGGGCATTGGTCATGGTCTCCTGAGTTGTAAAGGTTTTTGACGCAATAATAAATAAAGTTTGTGCAGGGTCAAGATTTTTTAATGTTTCGCTAATATGAGCGCCATCAACATTCGAAACAAAATGGCATTGCAAGTGATTTTGATAAGGTTTTAACGACTCGTAAACCATCTTTGGTCCAAGATCACTGCCCCCGATACCGATGTTTACAATGTGTTTTATGGTTTTACCGGAGTATCCCTTCCAGTTGCCACTAATTACTAAGTCCGAGAAGTCTTGCATTTGCTCTAAAACCGCAAGAACAGATGAATTTACCTCTTTACCATCAACAGATACTGTTTCTTCGCCTAAATTGCGAAGCGCGGTATGCAAAACAGCGCGGTTTTCCGTCTGGTTTATAGCCTCACCCTGAAGCATGGAGTCAATGGCTTCTTTTACTTTACATTGGTTAAAAAGATCCTCTAAAAGGCTAAGGGTTTTTTCGGTGATGAGGTTTTTTGAGAAATCAAAGAGAAGCTTTTCGTGATTTAGTTTGAAATTTTCGAAGCGTTCTGGGTCTTCTTTAAAGAGGGTGCGTAAATGTAATTCCTTGATATCCTTGGCATGAACTTTTAACTCTTTCCACGCGTTAGTACTTTGAGGATTTATAGATGACAACATGTTGTTGATTATTTTTAAATGATGCCGCGAAGTTAAACTTCCTTGTTATTTTAGCCACGAATTATTTTTATGACCAACGAAACATTAAGAACTGCAAATGTTCGCTTTCCGAAACCCGTAGATGAGTCTTTTAGTTTGGAACTACGTAGACGAGTAAATCAATATTTTAAGGATAAATCTATCGCTCCTAAGGCGAATGGTGCGATGAAGCTTAAAACATTGGCAATGTTAAGTATGTACTTTGTCCCTTACATTCTGATGCTGATATTTAGTCCTCCAATTTGGGCGATATTAGTAACGTTTGTAATAATGGGTTTTGGAATGTCTGGGGTGGGAATGTCCGTAATGCATGATGCCGCACATGGCGCTTATGCGAAAAGCCCTCGAATGAATAACCTCATCGCTTCAAGCATTTACTTGATTAGTGGAAACCTTACCACTTGGCAGTTGCAGCATAATGTGTTACACCACACTTATACAAATATAGAAGGCTTAGACGATGATTTAGACACCCATGGCCTTTTGCGTCTTCATCCTAGCCAGCCTTATAAAAAACACTATAAATATCAAGTCTTTTATGCTCCTTTCCTTTATAGTTTACTAACCCTAAACTGGGTGACCATGAAAGATTTTTCCCAGCTTATCCGCTATAACAAGCAAGGAGTGGCCAATTTTACCAAAAAACAATTAAATAAGGAGTGGTATAAATTAATTGTAAGTAAAATTGTTTATTTCACGCTTTTCCCTGTTTTGCCAATTATTTTGTTGGACGTGTCTTGGTATATTCCTCTATTAGGTTTTGTGATAATGCACGTGATTGCAGGTTTCATTTTAAGCTTTGTATTTTCATTGGCACACGTTGTGGATCATGTTGAAACCTCAGATATTCCGGGAGAAAAGATGATGGGAGACGCTTTCTTGGAGCATCAATTAAAAACAACTTCGGATTTTGCGCGTCGCAGTAAGCTAGTTGGCTGGTTTGTTGGAGGACTTAATTTTCAGGTGGAGCATCACTTATTCCCTCATATTTGCCATATACATTATCCCGACATTAGCGAGATTGTTAAGAAAACGGCTTTGGAATTTAACCTTCCTTACTATGAGCACCGCACGCTTCTGGAAGCGGTAAGGGCTCACTTGAATAGCCTAAGAAGTTACGGTAACCCTGGAATGGCCTAAAATAATTATTGCTTTCGACTTTAAATTGCTGTTTGCAATGAGGAGAGAGTTACTCACACATATTAGCCGTTTTCTTCACTATGCCAATATTGGCGAGATAGTGAGGAAGACGGCTAACTTTTTGACCCTCATGTAAGCACGAGTGGTCTTTGAAAACACTCCAAGCAGGCCTCTTTAAGCAGGCTAGATATTGATGTACTCTGGTTTTGTCAGAGAGGAATATGAATTCTAGCCAAGATATATTTGTTCATGGTTTTAATCAACGCCACCATGATGCGATTATCTTCATTTTATTATGGGGACTGCGCTAACGGAGGGAAGGTTATTTACCCCACCTCTTCGACATCAATATTTGAGTGAGCTTACTGTATACCTGAGTTCGATGTGAAATTAGGCCTCAGACCTCTTATAAATAACGGGCTATTGCGAAGGGCTAAGGCGCAGAAAAACGCTTTTCAGAAGGGGCTTCCCAGTGTTTTTTCAATAAAAATCTTGCAACTAGTTCATTTGTTGTAGCCCGCTAAAGCAGCAGGGTCTAGATTGGTCTTTTCCTTTTCTTGAAAATCTAAGAATATAATTTCCTACTGAACTCAGGTAGTAGGGGAATTATGGGCTTGAAAGAACCCAATAATGAGCACCGCACGCTTTTGTAGACGTTACGGGCTCACTAAATATAAAGGTGATTATTGTGATCTTGGCTGCGGAGAGCAGCGGATCGGAAAGAGTATTCACTCTAGCCATTTACTGCTTGTACGGCTTTAATTTGACCGGGAAGCATCTGCTGAAGCATAGTCTCAATACCATTTTTTAGGGTAGCAGTGCTGGATGGGCAACCTGAACAGGCTCCTTGTAGCAAGACACTTACCACTCCTTCTTGGTGGTTGAGAAATTTTATATTTCCACCGTCAGATTCTACGGCAGGCTTAACATATTCATCTAAGAGAGAAACAATTTTCTCGTCGATGGGATCCCAGTCTGCCTGAGGTTTTTCTTCGGGGTGAATGTAGGCAATAGGCTCAGCGGCAGAGTCATCTTCAGAGCTACCTTTCTTCGGTATAAGTGCTTCGTCGATGATCGAATTACCCTGGGCTAAATAGTCGCGAATAATCTCACGTATTTCTAGGGTTATTTCTTCCCATTCAATAATGTCATATTTACTGATAGCAATGTAATTGCTGCTGATAAAGATCTCCTTTACAAAAGGGAAGTGAAAGAGCTGCGATGCTAAGGGAGATGGCTTGGCTTCTTCTATATTTTTAAACTCTACCGAGTCCATTTCTAAGAGACGTTTGTTTGCAACAAATTTCAGTACCGCAGGATTGGGTGTCATTTCCGCGTAGATGCTTACAGGTACATTTGGTTGTTCCATATTTTTAATTTTGTGCAAAGATAGACGCTATTAAAAGGGTTTAACAAATCATTTGTTTTTACTTTATCCCCATAAATATAAATGATATATGGCTTTAATAAAAATGGTAAAAGGCAAGGTCCCTCAACTGGGTGAAAATTGCTTTGTTGCAGATAATGCCACCTTGGTGGGTGATATAAGCTGCGGCGAGAATTGTAGTATATGGTTTGGAGCGGTACTGCGAGGCGACGTGCATTTTATAAAAATGGGCAATAAGGTCAATGTTCAGGATAATGCCACTTTACATTGCACCTACCAGAAACATCCTTTAATTATTGGAGATAATGTCTCTATTGGTCACAACGCTATTGTGCATGGTTGTACGATTCACGATAATGTGTTGATTGGTATGGGCTCGGTTGTAATGGATGCAGTGGTCGTAGAAAGCAATAGTATTGTGGCTGCAGGAGCGGTGGTATTAGAAGGAACTCACATTAAATCTGGGAGTATTTATGCCGGGGTGCCTGCTAAGAAAGTGAAAGATATAACCCCTGAGTTAATCGCGGGTGAAATTGATCGTATTGCTAACAATTACTTGATGTATAGCAGTTGGATTGAGGACCCTATTTAATTAAGTTCTAGCAGAGCAGCTTCAATGAAGCTATCACGACCTAGGTTGTAGTCATTGCTATCGAGGTTCATGGGTATTTCTGGAATCATGCCCATTTCTATGTCTTCCCCGGAAGGGAGAAATGAACGCGTGCTAGAAAAACGATAAACCCAACCATTTGCTAATTCATAATCTACGGGGAGGCCGCCGCCGCCGCCGGTAGTGTCTCCCAGCTGAATAATATGTGCTTGCGATTTTAAAAGAGCAGCAAAGGTGTTAGTGGCTGAATAGCAGCGGCGATTGCTAAGTAGAATTGTGCTTCCGGTAAAATGAGGGGCCGTGCTGGGAGAGAGACTATATTGAAGACTATTGCCAAAATCTAGGGGGCCAGGACCGATTTTTTGATCGGTAATTAGCACTGTTTCCGGGGTTTTAATCAATCTTTGGGCTAAGCTAAAAGCATTGTTTAAACTGCCGCCGCCATTGTTGCGTACATCGATTATTAAACCTTTGGCATTTTTAAAATAGGTGAAAATATAATCGAGCTGTTCCGCACTAAAGCTGCTGCTAAAACTGCTGTAATATAAGTAGCCGATGCTGTCGGCAAGAAACCGATAACGTATTCCACCTGCAATCTGGTAGTCATTTTGGAGGTAGTTTCTTTCGATGATTTCCCAATTGAAATTCTGCGGAGAGTTCAAATACCATTCCCAGTTGCGGCTAATATTAAAAGGAGCGCTTAAGTTTACATGACCATCGCGCAAGCGGTAAAGGAGACTATCTAGGGTGGCGAAAAGCTCTTTATCACTGCTGTTAGGGCTTAATTGATTGCGGTATACCGTGCCTAGAGAATCCCAGTTTATTTTTTTTAAATCGAAGTAGGCGTAACGGTCATTTAGTCGCTGCCATAGTTCATCGTAATTGGCCAATGGTTTATTACTCGCTTCTTCTCGCAAAAGACCTTTTTCACAGGAAGTTATCAGTAGCAACGCAAGAAGGAGTGCCAAAAGATTTCTCATAGTTTAAAAAGTAGATGAAACATTAGGTAATGCTGACTCTGAGCGATATAGTTCAGACCTTGATATTCGGCATAGTTCCAATGGTAGGAAAGCCTAATTTGATTACCATTTGTTAAGGGATAGACTAAATTATGGCGAAATTCTAAATGCCAGAATTGACCAATAAAGGCGTGCTTTTTCAGGCCAGATTCATTATTAAAAAATGGGCGATTATAGCCAGGCATAATAAGATAAGAAGCGAGGGGTAGGTTTATTTCGCTTTGCCAAGCGATGGGTAATTTCCATTTTCCTATTGCCCATTGCGGTTGAAACTGCCAAGAGGCGCTGGGTCCATAACTAATAAAATTGCTAAAGCTTAAAGCGCTATTGCTATAGAGGTTATGTCGACGGTAGCCAATAAGATTAGCGGAGCTTAAGCCTACAAATAGAGCCTGTTTGTCGTTGTTGATAATGCGATATCTGATGCTGTAGTTTACCGAACCACTTACCGTAGTGGTCTGATTGCTAATGCCACTTAAAGAAATGGGACTTTGGTAACCAATGGCAAGATGGCCATCTAAATTACTTTGCCAAGCGCCATGTTGACTGTGCCATCCTATTGCCGCAGCGCCAGAGTTGCCACCATAGATTAATGGTGAAACTAAATCATCTTTGAAGTTTTCCAATTGTCCACCTAAGCCTAAGAGAATATAGTCGCCGTTAAAAGCACTTTGGCCATTTAGGGAAAAGCTAAGCGTAAAGGATATTGCAAAAAAGAGCAGTCTTCTCATTCGAGGCGAATTGCGATGGACTGCTGCTGTTGCACCTCTACCAGTTGATCACTGAGCTTTGGTGGCCCAAAAATACCGCGTACATTATTACTGAAGCCGTATTTTTCGTTAGGGATACCCGCGAAGGATTTATCAAGTTTGTTGTTATTGTTTTCATCATGATATGCAGCAATAGCGTAAGACCCAAGCAACACTTGAATTTTCAGGTGCAGTGGTTTGGTATCTGCCGAAAGGCTAAGAAGTTTATAGTCGGCTCCCTGTTTGTTACTTATGCGAATCATAATCTTCCCCTTGCTACTAGTGAGGCCTTCGAACTTAATGGATAGCTGAGCTTGTTCACCTTGTGCGAATAGAGATGAG
Source organism: Roseivirga sp. (assembly GCA_051277025.1). Taxonomy (GTDB): domain Bacteria; phylum Bacteroidota; class Bacteroidia; order Flavobacteriales; family Schleiferiaceae; genus Croceimicrobium. Next base: position 6,528 of record JBNMPT010000056.1, read on the forward strand.
AAGGAAACTAAAGTAGAAAGTATAATGGTAGGAAATAGACCTGAGTGAAGCACGCGGAAAATTTTATCTAATCAAAACGACGCTTCCCTGTTTATTTATTTTAACCGGGCGAGAAGCACTGCTGCGGTTGGTATAACTGTAAAGCTCTGCCGATATTTTGTATAGATAAAGGCCCTGCTGCAAGTAGTTGGAATTAAATTGGCCGTCCCATGATTTAGTAGGATCTAGGTCATTGCCCTCAAAGACTAACTGACCCCAGCGATCAAAAATTTGTACGGAGTATTTAAGAACCTCGCAGTCTTCGCTTACGCTAAGCACAAAGCGGTCATTAATATTATCGCCATTAGGAGTAAATGCATTGGGAATGTAGAGAGGACAAATACTACTATTTGAGACACTGTTAGGTACCTGTGCTTGCCCTTGAAACAAAGAGGCAAGAATGAAAATGGTAATATAGAATAGTCTTTTTTGCATGGATTTAAACCAAATGTACTTTTTTCTTTTGAATTTAGCGATTTCTATGAGTTTCTTAAGAGCGATAATGTTTTAAGGAGGCTATTTATGATTAATCGAAATCTAAGGTTAACTTAAAGCGCAAGACTCTGCCGTTACCTGCGTCGGCAACATATACTACTTCATTGTAGTAGGCAACTGCCATCGGCTCTTTAAAGTTACTAAGTCCACTGCCGGTACCGCCAAAACTGGCCTTTAGATAACGATCAATTCCCGCTGCTGCAGGAGGTTTAACTCCTTCAAAACCGGTGAAGGAAAACTGGTAAAGCGAATCAGTTTCTTGGTCAACTACAAATAGAAATTGGGTACCATCTCCGGCAAGAGTGATGTCGCTCGGTTGTTTAAATTTAAATGGAGCATTAATAAAGCCATCGGCTTGTGAGGTGTCTCCTGAGGCTAAAATTTTAGGTCGATATTCGGCACCAAATTCACCTTCTATAAACTCTATATACTGCACTTTAAGAGCATTGTTCTGGTCAATAGAGGTATACAAAAAGTCACTGCTAGTTTGAGCGCCAAACTGTGGTGGCTGCGTTAAAGAGGTGATTCCGACCGGATGTAGGAAGAAGTCGTTGAAAAAACCCGAAGAGGTCTGTACAAAGATGGGTGAGATTAAAACATCTTGATTGTTAAAATATAATACGGCATCATTTGGGCCCAAAGGTCCAGAAGAAATTTCAGGACTGCTGGGGTCTGGGTCAGGGCTGCGTAAATATTGACGGGTAACGTAATAGCGGTTGTTCTGATCGGGGTTCTGGTTGCTGCCGATCACCGCAATTTTATTGAACTTCACAAAGTCTACCGTTTTCCGTAAAGGATTGCTTTGGGTAAAGTAGAATGGGTGAATGATCCGCTTTACAATGGAGGCATTAGACAAATCATAACCACCCGCACCGCCGACCATGCGCAAGCGATAAATAGTGGAAAAAGTAAGGTTAGTATCGCCATTAGCGGAGCTGTAGAGTGAGTCATAAGTGCCGACTACTAGCAGATCAAAACGGCGGTCTTGGGCTACCGAACTGGCGCCAGGAATATATTTTCGACCAACAATATTTCCGCCCTCATCCAAAGCAATTACTTCTTCGGTGCCTGCGTCAACAACATAGAGAAGTTGATCAAAGCCGGTGCAAATATCCACTGGTTTTACAAAATCGTTTAGTACCGGTAAAATGGGCACGTAGGCAATGTCGCGAATGCTATTATTGGGTGGTACATCGATGAAATCTAAATTAGTTTTATTGCCAAAATAGTCTTCGCAGCTGCTTAATCCGAAAAGTAGAATGAGGATGGCGCTAAGGGGAATTAGTTTTTTCATCTTAACGATCTATGGTTTTTAAAATTTGTACACGCAATCCGATAGAATGCTGTAAGCCAATGAAATTGGTAGGGTTTGCGGCATAGTCAATGTAAAGCGGGTGATTACCCAAACGAGTCCTTACACCAAAGCCAAAAGTGGGAAAGTCTCTATCGCGAACACTTATGCGATAGCCGGCTCTTATAAACAGGTGCTTAAGATACTTGTATTCTAAGCCCGCGCTATAATTTTCTGCATTATCGTTGGGGTGATTCAACTGAACGGCGCCCAGAACACTATGGTTTCCTCTTTCGATAGCCATAATACTTAAACCAAGTTTAAAAATGGTCGGAACAGAATTAGCTTCTAAACCAATTCCAGTATTCCGATTAAAGGTAGTGGGTAGGTCAGCATCGCTGCCTAGAGCAGAATTTCCGCCAAAGTTTTGCACCATCACCGCGAATTTCAAGTCTCGAAAATCGGTTTTATACAAAAAAGCAAGATCAACGGTGGCATTACTGTTATGAAAACCAGCGACACCTTCGTAGATATATTTAATGGTAACGGCCGCCGTGAAGAGGCTAGAAAGCTGACGGGCATATGTAGCACCTAAGGCAATGTTTGAAACACTTATTTGACGACCAGTACCCATGGGCATAAATTCGGTACGTTCTTCCATTTCCCCGCTGTTCAAACTATTGATGCTGAAAGCGAGAGTGCTGCTTTTGTCTTTTAAGGGAAAGTTGGCACTCAGGAATGATTGGTTAACGCCACCGCCTAAAAACAGGTGGCTAACGGCATAGCTGGTGCTTTTAAGGTCGGTTAGAGCAGCAGGATTATTCATCACACTGTAGGCATCTCCTGATAGGGCTAAACCCGTTCCTCCTAAGGCGGAAGAGCGAGGACTAAGGTCGTTTTTTAGAAAACTAAGGGCTGATAAGCCAGCGCGTTCCCCGCCATAATTAGGCAATACTTGGGCGCTAAGGCTGACCTGAGCAACAATAAAACAACCGATGAGGTAAAGTAGTTTTTCCATCTTTTAAAAGCGAAATTCTAATCCGTACAAAATTTGACGAGGGGCTAAGTAACGGGCGGGATTTCTAGGGTCGACGCCTTCTTCTTGCGGTCCGTTATAACGCGGGTCACGCCAAGTAATCGGCACATCATCTCCGTATTCGTAGGCTCTGCCGGTAACCGCATTAATGATTTGAGCGTTTTTAGCATTGGTGATATTCCTAATCTCCATGCTAATGGAAATACCTTTGCCTTGCTTTAGGCCAAAGGGTAAATTGTAGCTTAATTTTAGATCTAAATTATTCCAAGGGCTGGCTTTTCCCTGAAGATACTGATCAACAATCTCCTCGTAAATGGGACGGCCTAGCTCGTTAGTTTGGGTTAGACGTTGCGGGGTGTAACGAAAACCTGAGGTAAAGCGATAGGACAAAAAGGCGCTAAAGCCCGTGAGGTCTGCACCAAAAATAGGTAGCGTAGAGTCGGGGGCGAAAATGATGCCTAGGTTAATATTCCAAGGACGGTCAAAAGCCAAAAACTGTTCGCTAGTAAGCGCGACTTGTCCATTTTGCTCAATCTGCAGGGCGGATTCACGTGCAGAGTTCGATTTGCCACGCGCCACTTGATAGGCAAAGTTAGAGAAGGTGCTGAGGTAGCGACCCACGCGAATATTAAGACCTAGTTCAACACCATATATATTGGCGTAATCTTGATTGATGTAAAAGTTCTTTGTGGTAGGACGGCCCGTTTGGTCGGTAACAATAACTCGACGCGAAACAATATAGTCGAAGCGGTTATTATTGAACGCGGTAATGGTTAAGCCAATGTCGCGGGTAATTTTGGATTTCAAACCAATCTCATAACTCACATTAACTTCAGGGTCTAGATCGGGATTCCCCAGGCTAGATAAGAAGGAGCGATCCTGATAAGTTGGGTCTAAACCGGCATATACGAAACGCGGGTGAGGCAAGCGCATGCTGTGGCCATAGTTGAAATACAGGACATTATTTTCCGTCACCGGGAAGCTGACATTTATTTTGGGTAGTAAACGAGCCTTCCAACGCAAGCCAAAAACCTCGGTGGTTTTAGCATTATAATCACTGCGCACTTGGTCAATTACTGGGGCAGTAGGATCGGCTACGGCATCATCGGCAAAGCTACCCGGCGCCCAAAAGTTCATTCGTAAGCCTAGGGTAGCAATAATACCTTTGTAGGAAATACGATTCTGGACAAATACGGCGCTCTCCACTGGATTAACCTTCCAGATGTCATTACTAGACCCAATGCTTACTGACTGCGTAGTGGTGCTGTCGTTAATCTTGATTGGAGCTCCTACCCAAGGTCTGGTAACATCTACCCATTGGTATTCGGTAAAAGTATTTTGAATCCCGAAAGTTAATTCGTTACTCTGATTGGGAATGTATGTGGCCTTAGCGTTAAAAGTGTATTCTTCCACATAATGGTCGTGCCAGGTAGAGCTAATACC
>JBNMPT010000057.1:0-10758 GCA_051277025.1 Roseivirga sp.
CAGATTTCGCAGGTTTAGGCAGGACCTACTCCACTGTTTAAAAGCTCAACTATTTAGTTATTATATATTAATGAAACGTTGGCGATACTCATTCAGATTGTCTCGATTTTTGTTTTAACTCAAAATAGTAAGGTCTTGATTTTTAATGTTTGTTTATAAATTCAAAGCATAGAAATAGCTTTTCACATCGGCAATGTGTTTTTCTTTGTCTTCATCACTCAGCCAGCTGGCCTCAAAAGCATTGATAGCTAATTGCCGTAATTGATCAATATTTAAGTTTAGGGCCTGAGCGGTTTCATAATAATTTTCATTCATATAGCCTCCAAAATAGGCGGGGTCATCGGAGTGAATGGTTGCTAAAATCCCTCGATTGAGCATTTCCACCAGGGGATGGTCTTCCATTTTCGGAATGACTTTGAGGGCGACATTACTCAGCGGACACAAGGTTAAGGCTGTCTTTTGTTCAATTAATCTTTTAACCAAATCTTCATCATCTAAACAACGGTTTCCATGGTCAATTCTTGTGATTTTCAAAAGATCGAGAGCTTCCCAAATATAGTCTACCGGACCTTCTTCGCCAGCATGAGCTACTAGTTTGTAATCATGACTGGCGGATGCTTCAAACACATTAATAAACTTTCTGGGAGGATTACCTATTTCTGATGAATCTAGACCAACGCCGTCAATCCAATGTTTAAATGGCAAAGAAGACTCAAGTGTTTTAAAGGCAGATTCTTCACTTAAATGTCGCAAATAGGACATGATAAGTTTGTAAGAGATGTTTAACTCATTTTTGCCTTTTTCAAGGGCCTTATGAATACCTCTAATAACAACTTCAAAGTCAATGCCTCTATCGGTATGGGTTTGTGGATCGAAAAACAATTCAACATGGACAACATTTTGACTGTGTACTTTGCGCAAGTAAGCCCAAGTTAAGTCGTAAAAGTCTTGCTCATAAATTAGCACTTGTGCGCCTACGTAATAGATGTCCAAAAATTCTTGCAGGTTATTAAAACTATATGCTTTCCGCAATGCTTCAATGGAATCATAGTTTAAGGTAATAGTATTCCTTTTGGCTATCTCAAACATGAGTTCAGGTTCGAAGCTCCCTTCGATGTGCAGGTGCAATTCTGCTTTAGGGATACCTTGAATAACTTTTTTTAGTGCGGATGATTCCATATTTGAGAAGGCGTTTTAAAATTAGTTGTGAAGGACAAGGCTTTGCTGAAAAAACAGGGAAAATATTTAGGCTAGCTAAGATTTTTACTGAAACAGGGTTCCTTGGCCGGTAAATATAGTTTTAGCAAAAGACTGTTCCAAAGAAGGTGATTCTTATTTGCTTTTAGGCCTAGCCAAGATTAAAGTATTTAGCAGGCCTTTTTAAGGCGATGGCTAATTAAGTGAGTAGAGTTTTATGAACTAACGATGAGGAGCTTAGCGGGAGCAGCATTTTAGGCTAAGTATCAGAGCCGCACTTAGGATGATGAGGTCAGGAAGTTTGTCAAGTGGAAAGAGCAGATGCAAGTAGCAAAGAAGCTGGCGCGATGATGCTTAAAATAATTTTTTCGCTAGTGTATTTTTTTTGCTTAATCGGAAAGGCTTTCCAAGATTTACAGCCTTACATGTGTTTTATGGTAAACCCCTACACCAAGATGGGTCATATAAAAATCGTGTTTGCCTTGGCTAATAAACAGGTCTGTATAGTTCCTATTGGCAGCATTACCCATTGATAGAGCGGTTCATTTGTGGTTCATTAAGAGGTTTGCCCTTGTTACTCACCTTTGGTTATTCGATGGGGCTTGTTTTTTTAAGTCGTGTATCAAACCAATTAATAAGCAACGCATTTAATTTTTTAGTCTTTCCAGAAAATTTATAATCAGTTTTGAATTTTTTCAGCCTGAAGTCATAATTGATCTCGGCTAACCTATCCGCTATTTACTGCGCTTGATTGGGATTCACTGGTTTGTCTTGCGTGCCACAAAGAATAAGTAAACTGGCATTTTTGTCTAGTTCATCTGCCCAATACATAACGGAGCGTTTTTCGAGCGCTATTTCTTTATTGTTTTTGTAATTAGGAATGAGTTTAGCAAAAACTTCTGTTTCCACTCTGGCCTCTCGGAAATTAATTAAGAGGTGCTATAATTTCACGAACAATGTACACTTAGATTGTTGCATATAGCTGTTGTGAAAGAATATTTCACGCGATCTGCACTAAGATTAAGGTGTTTTGGAGGCTCTTAAGCCTAAACCCAGGGCAATAAGCCCAGATTATCTGGGCTAAAGGTGTGGAAGAGGTAAAAGCGTTCCTAGGCAAGGATCATCGTATAGCCGACGAGCGTTTCGCTTTTTTATTTAGGCTGATATTCTTCAAATATCAGTGAAAAGTGCTTTGTCGCTTTAGGACTTTAGTTTCCGGGGGCTTTTTAAATTCCTCTAGATGACGATTTATGCCTCGTAGCAGCCATCTCTGTTAGAAAATAGCCGGTAAGGTATAGCCCTGTCTATCGCCCTTCATTTAGCAAGACTACTTTTATATAAAGCACACCACTTTCCCAAAGCTTAGGGACTTTTAAACTTTAAAATAAGGAAGGCAGAAGATTTTGATGCGAAACATAGTTATCACTAAGCCTCAATTGCTTTTTTTGATTTACGGAACAAATAGGCCCCGAAAATCTTTCTTTTAACAAACCGCACTTGTTTGTCGGAGTTCACTAATTTAAGGTAAACGCTCTTAGGCACTGCAAAACATTCAAAAGCGGTACCATCAATAAAGGTTATTTCAAGTAATGAACCCTTATATTGAATATTTGTGATTCCACCTTTATCAATTGTTTCTTGGTATTCTTCTTTGTTATTTTCGTGCGTTTCTGGTGCGATACTAACTAAAAAATGATAAGCATCAATGATCTTGGTGCTCATTTCTTCCGCCTCAATAGCTTTGTCATCGCCAGCCTGAAACTTATCGGGATGCCATTCTTTTACCAAGCTCCGATACTTAGTTTTTAAAACTTTCAAGTTTAAATTACCTTCAACTTCAAACAGTTTCTTGTACTCATTCACTCTCTTCATATCTTACTTATCTAGATGGTCGGCAATGTTGTGCCTATAAATCAGTACTCTCTTAAAAAAGGCTGCAAAAGTATATATTTTTTGCTGCTCTTTGCTTACTTTAAAAGGCATTTATTTACCTAATATCAATTAGGGTAAAAGAGCGTCAAAAGGAACTGATAATTTCCTAAGGCCACTATTCATTTCGAGTGAAATATTTGCTGGCGCTTCGGTAAAATAGTGCGGCTGTATTGCTCGCTAGTGATGCTTTTTCGGTCATCTACTGCGCTTTGTGGCACTGATGGCTTATCACCCTAGGAAACGATTTGGACTTATTCAATTCAAGCCTAGCTCGAGGTAATTGTGAGAGCGGGTAAAAAACGCGGCTAAGATGATGTGCTTATACCAGTATAGGAGGACGGAGGGTAGGCGAGTTAAAATTTAAGAAGGAATATCTCGTAAGATTCAATTTTCCCCAAGAACAGGAAAGAGATTACTCGCGGAGAAGAGCGAATGGTGAAGGGCAGGGAAGACCAGTATACGAGAACCGCTTGATCTAGTGCTGGTACCTGGTTTGGGCTAGCCCATTATGAGAGGGAGCTGTTGTTGCGATTAGGTTTTCGTTTTTTTTATTGAGATACTTTTTTTTAGCATATAATAGACGATGGTAATTGCAATAGCGATCCAAATTATGCCGATTAAGACCGAAGGGATTCCGGTCATTTGAGCAATTTGATCCGCATCACTGCCAATACCACTGCGGGTAATTAAGTCCGACTTGATGTCAAGCACAACATAAAGGCAGCTCGTAATGCCGAAAAATTTTAATAAATAATCATGAAAGATCAAGGGTAGATACCGGGCCGATACAAGCATAAATAGTGAAAAAGCTGTGCAGAAAACAATGCCGAATAATTCTCCAGATCGGATCACATAATAAGTAATAAGGAGTGATCCAAAGCCAATAAAAGCTGTCAAATATCTGTCATAATCCGTGCGAGCAGCTATTAGGAAAATAATAGCACCCCAGACTAGACTCCCCAAGTAACCGGCGCTAGCAATCATAAAAGAAGGCATAAAGCCTGACGGGCGAGTAGAGGTACATGAACCTCCAATCAGGGCGTTGATTTCAATTTTTATTATGTCACCGCCTACCATTTCTGCCATTAGGCCGTGACTAATTTCGTGGAGCATGACCACAAATATTTTGATGGGATAAATAAAAACGGTATCCCAAAGGAGAACCGACAGGATAAACATGCCCATCAAAATAAATAGTTGCCTCTTGTCTATCTTCATAAAGTTCAAGTATGCTGTTTCTTTGATTTTAAGTCTATTGCTTAAGTAAAAATAGATTTTCCAAAGTTGATTTTCAAGTTTACAATGCCCCCAAGAAGGTAAGCGCTGACCTTTGGGCTTAATTTTAATTTATTTATCGTCCGTTGTTTTTTATTCAATTCAATTTCAATATCGCTATGTAGCGTTTGGACTCGAGTTAGTGCACCACTATAGTTTATGCTATTAGCATTGATCCTTGGATCCTTATTCAATAATCCATAAAGAAGTATTTCGTTTTTTAATGCCTTTTTATGGATGCTTCTATTGAATCCTAAATCAAGAGTGTCTTGACTAATATCATTCTGAATATTGGTAAATTCTATTCGTTCTGAGTCTTGACTTTTACGATTCTGCTTCCAATTGTTAATACTTAAGGCAATCAATATTCCGATAACCACAAGAACAATTTCGCCAGTAGCATAGAGGAAATACTGAGATTTTTTTTTCGGCTAACATTTTTTGTCTGATTTCACTAAAGGATTTTATCATTGGCTAGGGGCGACTCACAGCAGGGAGTTATTGGCGTATATTATTTCCAAAGTGCAAATAGGTAATTCATTACATTTTTACTGCTGATGCCAGCAACCACTTCCGGTGAAACCTGACGAGATACCTCTTCAATAATGGCTGGGTAGCAGCTTGCATCTTTGTGATCTTTAAAGTAAAAAGGAACTCTGGATCGATCAGGATGTCTATCGGTACTGAAGTAATCGGCCCCAAAACAAATGGACTGAGAACCTCCAATTTCTACTCCGTGGTTGATATGGTGGTAGAGGGCATTTGGATCCTCGTTATTTACGAAAGCCCTCAAAAAATTAAGGCCAATGATTCCTCCCCTTTTGATGATTTCTTTTGCAATGTGGTCTGGGAGGTTACGCACATGATCGAAGACTTTTCGGTAGTTTGAATGACTGGCCAAAATGGGCACTTCCAAACTGTGACTTGAGAGGTAATCTAGTATATCTTGGGCCAAGGCATCACTGGCATGAGAGAAATCGACAGCAATCTTTTTTCCATGGAGATAGTGAAGTAATCTTTTTCCATCTTCCTTTAATCCGGCGTTACTATTGTTTCCCCCGCCAAATCTGTTTTCTGCGTGATGTGTAAACCCAATGTATAATATTCGTCTTACGTTCTTGATTATTTGCTCCAATCGCTCTAAGCCAACTTCCAAAGTCTCATCCTCCTCACAGAAGCCAGAGGCATTCTCAATCGCTGCAATCATACCCAATTTGGACGAAGATCCAATTTGATTTAAAGTGATTATATCACTGACTAAGGTGCAATGATCTGGATATTTATCAAGGAAGGAGGCAAAGATCTCGCTCTGTTTTAAAGCTAATTCGGTACTTCCCTTTTGGGTAGCGGTAAAGATGGCCATCACTTGCAGTTTTACCTTTCCCTCAGCCAACGCTGGAAAAGAACAACCAATACCTTCTTGTTTGAAAGGGTCGGGATCGGGCATATAGAGCAGATGTGCAAGTAAATCGCAATGCAGATCAATAACTATTTGATTCATAATTAAGTACGGTTTTAATATTTGTTAAATTATATTCAGTCCAAGACCTGTGCTGCCTTGTGATTTGACAGCGCAGCTTTTATTATTAAAGGCCATCCTTGAGGAATTCTCAGCATTATAAGGCAGGTTATTAGTAGTAATTACAATCTAATTGTTACAATTTGTGGCAAGGGGAGCATTTGAAAGCTAACGTCACTTTTGCTTTTAAGATCGTATTGCTGGGTCTTTTTATTTGAACCTGTCCGAAGTTTATATATTTCAGAAACGCATCACATTTTCATTCGATATTTGTTGTTTGAGATCGTTAGTCACGTTTTACAATTGAAGCTTTTCTTACTGATAGCTAGTTATCAGTAAGATGATCAGTACTCAAATAGTCTATCTAATGTTACATAAGGATAAACGCCTTTTTTAAGCTGCGTTTACAATGTGCTTTGTTTTTGCCGGTCAGACTTAGGCTGTAAATATAGTTTTTGTAAAAGAATGATCTAAAGCTCACATGGCCTTCGTACGTCGAGATTATATCTTGGTAAAAGTATTTGATAGGCTGGTGAAACGGAGCTATAAGTCAAAAGCTCCGGGAAAAAGACTCACATGTCGAGACATCAAGGGGGCGTAATGTTAAACCCTCCGTCTAACTTAAACTTACAGGTATTGTGGGATAATCCTGCGGCCGAAGTTAACTTTAAGTTTAAAGTTCAACATTCAATTTATGGCGGACACTTAATATTTCAAGAAAAGAGGGTAGGGTTAGGAAGGCGTAATTAACTCGATTTTGTCAATTGAAGCTTTTTATGGCCAAATTTGTTAGAATTCTATTTAAAATCTTGCTCATATTTGGGATAATATTCTTGCGGGCATCGGTATTACTCTGGAATGGGTATTTGCTAAAAGTACCAACTGTTGATAAAATTAAAAGCCTTAGACTCCCCCCACGCTTCTGAAATATATAGCAGTGACAGTGTTTTACTTGGTAAAATATATTTTGGAAATCGCAAATATATTTCCATTGAAAAAATCCCTAAGAGCCTAACTAATTGTCTTATTTCAACCGAGGATAGTAGGTTCTTTGAGCACAACGGTGTTGATGTTATTGGTTTAATTCGAGTAGGTGTTAAAACGCTTTTATTAGCGGAGGAATCAGGTGGGGGGAGCACAATAACACAACAATTAGTAAAAAAGTGATACCCAAGGAATAGTTTCAAAAACACAAACCTCGTCTTTCATAAGATTCGCGAATGGTTTACCGCAATGAAAATCGAGCAATTGTATTCAAAGAATCAGATCTTAGAAGACTATCTAAATACGGTTCCTTTTGGTCATAATTCCTTGGGAATACAGACCGCCGCTCACTATTATTTTGATAAAACGCCGATGGAGTTGCAGGTTGAGGAGATGACTACTTTGATTGGGCTTTTAAAGGAGACAAGCCAATACGATCCTGAACGAAACCCAAAAGGGAGTGTTAATTGTCGAAACCTTTTACTGAGAAATAGGTAGGAAGAGGATTATTTACGAAAAAGCCAAGATCAATCAAAGGGGTGGTTCATTGTTTATACTCCTCAGTTTACGTAAGGAGCATGGGTCGGTGCCGATAACCCGGATATTCATTTGAAGTCAATCTCCCGAGGGGCGGGGTCAAAAACGAACTTCCAATTTGGGCAAACTTTGCACGAAACCTTCAGAAGTACTCGAATTACTCTTATTTGTTGGAGGGAGAATTTGCTCGCCCTTCCAATAGATCCTTGCGATGTTTAAATCAGTCACTATTCCGACAAGAAGAGTTGGAAGAAGTTTGATAGTTTCTAATGTGGCCTCTAAATCAGTTATGAAAGAACTAGTTGAACGCGAAGTAAGTTTGGCTGGAAGCATACTTCCGGCACGATTACCCTCTGATGGTGTAATCAACCGCCCTTTAGGTAAACACAAAGCTTGGCGGCGCTTTAATTAATGGCTAATGCATTTTGATAGCAGCGGAGTAGGCTAATTGGGTAGGGCTAGAAGAGTAGATCTTACTCGATATTCTATTGAACAAATTCAATTAGAAGTTGTATTTATGGGGATGAATATTAAACTAAAATCAAAGGTGATTGGCGATATGACAGCGGTGTACAATCGCTTTGATCATAACTTATTTGCATACTTATTACCTCCAGGCGCTAAATTGATTGAGTTTGGCGGATCAAAGAAAGGGGATATTGTACATCTAAAGTTGCCGATTGCGGGCGAATGGGTAAGTGATATAATTGACGACGGAATATCAGAGTACAGTTGTTATTTTATAGATGAAGGCAGAAAATTGCCTTTCCCACTAAAGAAATGGAAACATAAGCACATTTTATATCATGCCGGAAAAAGTACCATCATTGAAGATAATATGACCTACTCAACAGGTTATGTCATCACTGATATACTGCTCTACCCTGTTTTGCTGCTTTCATTTTTACCTAGAGTATGGCAGTATAAAAGCTATTTCAAAGCTTTGATAGATTGATTTTTTCTCGTTCATGATCCTTTTCTAAGTGTGTGTATTGTAATGTTTAGCTCTGTTGAGATTAGGTATTATTCATGTTAGAACATTACGGTCCAGATAATCTTTATGCGTGCATCGCTCAAAGCACTTTTTGACGTGCTTTTGAATTAGTGCCATCAAGGAATTCTTTCTTTCTCCAAAAGAAACCATTTACTTCAGTTATTCAAAAATGGCTTTCAATGTTATTTCTCTACCCCATTCATGGAAAGCATCCCGCTGTACAGCCGCGACCCTTTTCTCAATAAGTTTCTTTGGGTCTACTTCTCTCCCCTCGGTAGATAATATCGATGAATGCTAGTAAATTGTGGTGATTTGTAAGTCCTTCTTTGTACATCGAAAAGGTCTCCGCGATAGTAGAACCTTTTTTAGTTTTATAAAGGTTTAAAACTTCCTAATCACCTCCATAAATTTTTCTCCGTACTGCTCCATTTTGTTAATCCCCACTCCAGAAATTTCCAAAAACTGATTTTCTGTAACAGGCAAATCACTCGCCATTGCTTTCAATGACTTATCATTAAAAATAATGTAGGCAGGCAGGTTTTCTTCGCGAGAAATAGAATACCGCAACTTCTTTAATTCAGTAAATAAATCGGTATTCACTTCTCCGTCGTCTGTTGTCTGAATGACTTTCGATTTCTTGCTATTTTTCTCTTCAGCAATGACGGGTAAAGTCAATTTTATAGACTGTTCGCCTTTGAGTACTTTCCAGCCGATTGGAGAAATTTTTAATGCCGAACCTTCGCGATACATAATCTCAATCAAGCCTTGATTGGTCAGCTGAATAATGTAATCTCGCCAATCAAAAAAACTAAGGTCTTTACCCACTCCGTAGGTTTTAAGTTGGAAATAACCTCCCGCATTTACTTCTGCATTATTAGAGCCCCTCAATACATTAATTAACATTGTAATCCCTTCTTTCTCTTTCATTCTAGCAATTCCAGAAAGCGCTTTCTGCGCTAATAAAGTCCCGTCAAAATGCTTGGGTGGATTATCACAAACGTCACAATTTCCGCAATCTTTGGTCAAGTGTTCTCCAAAATAAGAAAGCAGTATTTTTCTCCGACACGATTTAGCCTCCGCAAATTGCAACATACGGCTCAATTTATCTTTTTGCATCGTTGCATTAGCGCCGTCCTCCGCAAACTGACTGTACAACACAAAGTCCCTCATGTTATAATACAAGATTGTTTCAGAAGGCAATCCGTCCCGGCCGGCTCGGCCAATTTCTTGGTAATAACCCTCTAAGTTTTTTGGTAAATTATAATGAATCACCCAACGCACATTCGATTTGTCAATTCCCATCCCAAAAGCAATCGTAGCCACAATTATTTTGGTGTTATCATTTATAAATTCCGTTTGCACTCGCTCTCTTTCCTCGGGGTTCATCCCTGCATGATAGAAGGCTACCGAATGCCCATCCTTTTTCAAGTAATCAGCTACCTCCTCAGTGTTCTTTCTGCTTAGGCAATAGATTATGCCACTTTCATTGTTTTTTCGTTCTACAAACCGCCCAATTTCTTGCAGTTTTTTCTTTTTAGGAACTTGTCCTCTCACCTCAATACTCAGGTTTTTTCTATCAAAAGAAGAAATGAATAACTGGGAGTCTTTTAGCCCTAATTGTTCTTCTATATCCGTTCTCGCCGATTTATCTGCAGTGGCAGTTAAAGCCATAAATGGAACCTTGGGTAAAGAATTTCTAAATACTTTTAACTGAGTGTATTCTGGTCTAAAATCATGTCCCCACATGCTTACGCAATGTGCTTCGTCAATGGCTACTAATCTGATTTTTAAATCTCTTAGCCAAGTATTGCTAACCGAAATTAATTTCTCTGGCGATAAGTAAAGCAATTGAATTTCGCCGCTCGTAGCTCTGGCAATCACCTCATTTTCCGCTTGTGAAGAAATAGAACTATTAAAAAAATCTGCTTTTATTCCGTTTGAACGCAAGGCCTGAACCTGATCCTTCATCAATGAAATAAGGGGAGATACCACAATTGTAATTCCATCAAAACACAAGGCTGGAATCTGAAAACACATCGATTTCCCTCCACCCGTTGGCATCAGCACAAAACTGTCGTTTCCAGCTAAGGTGCGCTCAATAATTTCTTGTTGTAAAGGACGAAATTCATCGTAACCAAACACATTCTTTAGCAGTGTTTTAGGAGTATTTTGCATGGCAATATTTTATTTTTTGTCGTTTAGGGTTTGGCTTGGCGAGGCACTAAGTTTAGGTTTTGGTCCACATGTTTTGTATCGGACACTTGGCAATGCGTATGATCTTTAGATTCTTAAAGGCATCAAGCTTATTTCCCATTGCCTG
>JBNMPT010000058.1:0-10475 GCA_051277025.1 Roseivirga sp.
GGTGCCTATCATGGACCAAAAGGTCTTTTTAATATTGCCAGTAAAATTCACTTCCACACGGTTACCTTAAGTGAAGGTTTAAACCGTTTGGGCTATAATCAGGTAAACCAAAACTTCTTCGATACTTTAAGAATTGAATTAGGCCAGGTTGATAAAGAAGAGATTCGCAGCCGCGCCATTGCGCACGAAGTCAATTTACGTTATATCGGCGGCCATGAAATTGGTATCAGCTTAAACGAAACTACCAATCTAGAAGCAGTAGAAGAATTACTTGCCATCTTTGCGGAAGCGAAAGAAATGAAGGCTCCAAGCCCTAAATTACTAGAGGTAAACGTTATTCCCGACGACTTAAAAAGAACCAGTAGTTATTTACAGCACCCAGTCTTCAATCGCTACCACAGCGAGACGGACATGATGCGCTATTTAAAGCTATTAGAACGCAAGGATCTTTCCCTAAACCACAGCATGATTGCTTTGGGCTCTTGCACGATGAAATTAAATGCGGCCACGGAAATGATTCCTTTAAGTTGGCCATTATGGGCGAATATCCATCCTTTCGCTCCTACTAATCAAACCTTAGGATATCGCGAACTGATCTCTAATCTAGAACGTGACCTTGCTGAAATTACAGGTTTCCATGCCATGAGCATGCAACCTAATAGTGGTGCGCAAGGCGAGTACGCGGGTTTAATGGTGATTCGCGCTTATCACCAATCTCGCGGTGATGACCAAAGGAATATTGCCATAATCCCAAGTTCAGCGCATGGCACCAATCCTGCTTCTGCAGTGATGGCGGGCATGAAAGTGGTTGTCACCAAATGTGATGATAACGGAAATATCGATGTAGATGACTTACTAGAAAAAGCTACCAAGCATAAAGATAATCTTGCCGCATTAATGATCACTTATCCATCAACGCATGGCGTTTTTGAAGAACGAGTGAAGGAGATTACGCAAATTATTCATGATTTCGGCGGACAAGTGTATATGGATGGTGCAAACATGAATGCTCAGGTTGGCTTAACTAGCCCGGGCGAAATTGGCGCAGATGTATGTCACTTAAACCTTCATAAAACCTTTGCTATTCCTCATGGCGGTGGTGGTCCAGGAATGGGACCAATTGGAGTAGCTGAACACTTAAGTCAATTTTTACCCGGTCATCCTTTTGTGAAAACAGGTGGAAAACACCCCATTTCACCTATTTCTGCCGCACCTTTTGGCAGTGGATTGATTTTAATTATAAGCTACGGCTATATTAAAATGCTTGGTGAAGAAGGATTAAGAGAAAGTACTGAGTATGCCATCTTAAATGCGAATTACTTAAAGGAGCGTCTTCATGGTTCGTTTGAGGTGTTATATACCAACGAAAAAAATCGTGCTGCGCATGAGATGATCATTGACTGCCGACCCTTTAAAAAAGAAGCCGGTATAGAAGTTACTGATATTGCAAAGAGACTAATGGACTATGGTTACCATGCTCCTACCGTTTCTTTTCCTGTTGCCGGAACGGTTATGATTGAACCAACCGAAAGCGAAAGTAAAGAAGAACTAGACCGTTTTGTGGATGCTATGCTTGGTATTCGTAAAGAAATTGCCGAAATAGGCGATGGCCGAGAAGACCAAGAAAACAATGCTCTGAAAAATGCTCCGCACACTATGCAACTCATCACTGCAGACACATGGGAACTTCCTTACAGTAGAAAAAAGGCAGCCTTTCCTCTTGATTATCTGTACAGTAATAAATTTTGGCCAAGCATCCGTCGCGTTGATGATGCCTACGGCGATAGGAATTTAATCTGCACCTGCGAGCCAATTGAAAGTTACATAGAAGCGGAGGTGTAATACTATTTATCTATATTAACTAAAGCAAGCCCATTATGGGCTTGCTTTTTTGTTGGCGATAACTAAAACTTTGATTACTTTTGTTAATCTAGTGTTAATACGTATAACCTCTAATTTCAAAAAATGAAGAAAACAGCTATTCTATTTTTTAGCCTGGCTTCCGCCATCGCGGTTAACGCGCAAGGTCTTCCCCAGATTGACCCTATCCCCGAGCTACAAGATGCGCCTGCAAAGCACGCAATCAAATCTGCACAAGCAGACAATGGCGCTTCTACCGTAGTGTGGAGTGAAGATTTCTCTACTGGCTTGCCAGCCGGCTGGAGCCAGATAGGAACTCCTGCTACTGCACAATGGGAATATCGTAGCGCAACCACTGTGCCTAGCAATGCCTCAGGATCGAGAGGTGCATATTCAGGAATCAACAATACGCCTCCTACTAATGATGCACTTGCCTCTACTTCTACTGCTAATGGTTTCATGATTTTTGATTCGGATTATTTAGATAACTCAGGATCTTCCGCTACCATGGGTATGGGTATTGCTCCTGCTCCGCACACTGCTCGCCTATTCACTGATACTATTGACTTATCTACCAGCCCACAGGTGGAACTTGCTTTTGAAACTTACGCCCGTCGTTTTCAATGTGCATGGTTCGTAGCATTTTCAATTGATGGTGGTGTAACCTACAACGATACTATTGAGTTTTTCTCTGATGCGGTTGTTGCTGTTAATGCTTCTACCTTAAATGGTGAAGAAGCGGTAGCTAACGTATCCAGCATCATTGGTGGACAAGCTAATGTTGTAATGCAGTTTATCTTCGATGGTACTCCTGGTAACGCGAATGGTAATGGTTACTACTATTGGATGCTTGATGATATCGAATTACGTACGCCTCCAGCAAACGAAATGTTCTTCACTACATGGAATGGTTCTCCTGCACATGATATGATTTACAATAGTAATGGTGCTGAATATCCAAAGTACGGTATGATGAATACGAATCAAATCGTTCCAGTAGAATTTGACTCCAACATCTTAAACTACGGAACCCAATCACAAACTAATGTTACTCTTGACGTAGAAATTTGGGATAACACCTCAGGTACTCCAACTTTATTGACTACTATTAGTGCTCCTGGATGTCCTAACCTTGCTAGTGGTGATACTTGTAATTACAATGATTTAACCACTGCTTCTTGGACTCCTCCAGCAATGCAGGCCTCTTACTTAATCGTTTACAAAGCGGTTTCAGATACTATTAATGGAATGTCTGTAACTGAAGCTGATACTTTCAATTTCTTTGTTAACGATGCACTTTATTCTACCGATCGTAACCGTATCGACAATTACGTAGGTACTAATTCTGCGACTTCTGATATTATTGCGATGGGTGTTATGTACATCTTAAACAATGAAGATCCTTTAAATGCAGGTGGTGGTTTAGTATATATCGACGGAGCAAGCATTAATCTAAGTACTCAAACTGATAGTACTGCCGATATCGAAATCGCTTTCTTCGATACTACTGGTTTTGAATATAATGCTGGATTCACTACAAATCCTACAGCTGCTTTCCGTAGGTCTTTTACCTTAAACAGCTCATTAGTTGGCACCAATGCTTTCTTTGACTTTTCTACCAATAGTCTACCATTAGCTTTACCAGCTCAGCCTTACTTAATGATTGTAAACTTCTTCCCGAATGCTACTGACGGTGTAATTCGTATTGCGAATGATGCTTCTTTCGATCAGCCTGGTCTTTCTACTGTTATGCAGTTGGGAGACGGAAACTGGTACGGAGGCTTTACCGGACCAACTCATGAGGGGACTTTCATCCGCTTAAATGTTGGAGAGTATCCATCAAGCATCAAGGAATCTGAAGTTGACGGATTTAGCGTATATCCTGTGCCAAGTAACGGTACTGGTTTCGTAGAATTTGACAATGGTGGTGAGTATACTATCACTATTTTAGATATTATCGGTAACCAAATCTTTACTAAACAAGAGACTGTAAACTCTAACGAGCGTATTGACTTTGACATTACTAACTACTCTTCAGGAGTATACTTAGTAAACATTAAAGGTGAGGACACTAACAAAACAGTTAAGATTACTGTTCAATAGGAATATCCTTCTTAAAATTACCAGAGCCGCTCCATAAAATGGAGCGGCTTTTTTTTTGGCTATGCTTTAACTGTTCCTTAAGATCCTCGCTGTTTATTGCACAACATATGACAAGCCTAGGCGGAGAAAGCGCTCTAATATTGTGCTTTTAAACCCTATAAAATATAATTAATGAAAAAAGCAGCTATTCTATGTAGCCTTGCTCTAGCCGGAATTGGCTATTCGAGTACCGCTCAGAGTCTTTCAGAAAAAGCGCCCTTATCCATTAAGCCGAGTATCTATCAGCCTGATTTAAAAACCAGTAAACAGGCCAAGAATTTGCACTCGCGTGCTAAAACCAATACTATCCAGTCTGCCGCAGTTTTCTGGAGCGAAGACTTCTCTGCTGGTATCCCTGCCGATTGGGAGCAAAACGGATCAACACCAACCTCACAATGGGAGTACCGTGGGCCTAGTACCAACCCCAATAGCGGCACCGGAAGTCGTGGTGCTTTTGCAACAGGAACCACGGCTATTCAAAGCGCCACCCGTACCAACGGCTTTTTAATTTTTGATTCAGACTTCCTTGATAACGGGGGTATTGCCACCAATGCAGGAAATGGCTCTGCCCCTGCTCCTCATATTGGCAAAATAAACACCGATACCATTGACCTCAGCAGTCAAAGTGCAGTAGAGCTGAAATTCAATTCCTACGCCCGTCAATTCTTCACCAACTATTACATTGCCTTTAGTAAGGACGGTGGGATGACCTTTGGAGACACTTTGGAGCTTTTTACTGAGCTCGCGGTTAATGACGGCACCGACGAAGCTTTAGAATTAAGCTTTAATGTTTCTAATTACATTGGTGGTGAAGCCCAAGCCATGATCCAATTTATTTTCGCCGGCAATAAGCCCGGTAATAATAATGGCACTGGATATTATTTCTGGATGTTAGACGATATTGAGCTACGTTCTTTGCCCGACAATGAACTGCGTTTAACCCAAGTAGACGGTGCTCCTCCAATTGACATCACCTTTAACGGCAACCCTGCTTACTCTAAATATGGAAACCTACAAATTGATCAAATAGTTCCTATTTCCTGTGACGCCAATGTCTATAATTATGGTGCAATCACCCAAACTAATGTAAGTCTTGAAGTAGAAATTCTTGATGTGAATGGCACCAATGTAACCACCCTAACATCTAGCGGATCTGCAGCTAGCGTACCGATGCTAGATTCTGTTGATTTCACTGTGTTGAATACCAATAGTTGGACGCCAAGTGCGACAGGCAGCTATTCATTAATTTACCGTGTTATCAGCGACAGCTTAGATGCAATAGGCACAACTGCGCGTGACACCGTTCTTTTTAATGTTACTGATAATATATATTCCCTTGACTGGGGAGTGGCTGATAATTTCTTTGGAACTGAAAGCTCTGCTTCCGATATGATTGCCGCAGGAACGCGTTTCAGCCTAGAAAACGAAGATCCAGACAGCTCTGGCGCTGGCCTTGTTTTTATTGATGGGGTAGATATTTTTCTGAGCGCAAGAAGCGATACAACCGCAGATATTGAAATCTCAATTTACGACACCGCAGGTTTTGAATTCAACACCGGCTTCCCGAGTGGAACCAATCCCATTACTAGTCGTGTCTTCGCTCTAAACGCAAATATCGTTGGTCAAAATACCCGTTTCTCCATGGGAGTTGAAGATAGTATTTACGATAAGCTTAGCCAATCTTGGACAGCCGCTAACCGTCCTTTCGCACTTAATACCGGTACTTATTTCGTAATCGTAAGCTTTTTCACCAACGCCCCTGACGGAGTTATTCGCATAGCCAATAGCACTCGTTATTTTCAACCTACTGAAACCGCGGTTTTCCAAACGTCCGACGGCGATTGGTTTGGCGGGTTCCTAAATAGTCAAAATTTTGAAGCACCCTTTATTCGTTTGGCAGTAGCAGATGCCCCTCGCTTTGACATTGGCATTAGTGAAGAAAGCACTCAAAACTTTAGCGTTTATCCAAACCCTACGAATGGAATTGGTAAAATTAATTTTGCCCAAGGAGGGACTTATACTATCACGCTTTACGATATGATAGGAAACCTTCTTATTAACAAAGAAGTGAGTTTAAATGCTAATGAGAATTATGACCTTGACTTATCTAGCTATAAAGCCGGAACTTACTTGGTAAGCCTGCAAGGTGAAGGTATCTTTAAGACCATTCAGCTGCAAAAGCAGTAATCGCATTAAATTGGTTTATTCGAAGGCCGCTTCTTTTGGAGCGGCCTTTTTTCAACCTTTTTCGCGTATTCTTTGAAATAATCGCGAGCTATAAACAAAGTCCACAATTTCTGGATTGTCGGTATTTAATATCTGCTCACCGGTACCTTGCCAAGCCTTTCTACCATCCTTAATATAGAGAATACTGTCGCCTATTTCGATTACCGAATTCATATCATGGGTATTAATTACGGTCGTGATATTAAACTCCTGCGTTATCTCTTGCAGCAAGCGATCAATAACTATCGCTGTTTTTGGGTCAAGGCCCGAGTTCGGCTCATCGCAAAACAGATACTTAGGGTTCATGCTGATTGCTCTGGCTATCGCCACCCTTTTTTGCATTCCACCCGAAAGCTCCGATGGAAACTGCTTATGCACATTAGGAAGGTTTACCCTTTGTAGGCAAAAGTCTGCACGATCGCGTTTCTCCGATAAAGACATGCCACTAAACATGCTTAATGCAAAGGTTACATTCTCCTCAATGGTAAGGGAATCGAATAAAGCATTTCCCTGAAACACCATTCCCATCTCGGTACGCAGTGCTTTTCGTTCCTTATTATTGAGAACCCCTAAAGCTCTCTTATCATATATAATTTCCCCTTGGTCAATATCATGAAGTCCTACTAGACTCTTCAGGAAGACAGTTTTTCCTGAGCCACTCATTCCGATAATCAAATTGGTTTGACCCTGCTGAAAAGTAGCATCAATACCTTTTAAAATCTCCTTCTCACCGAAAGCTTTGTGAATATCGTTTACCTCTATCATTAAACCAGTAATAATTGAGTGAGCATATAATTCGAAATAATAATAGCCACGGAGCTACTTACCACCGCTTTAGTAGAGTTTATCCCTACTTCTATCGCCCCACCTTTAACATAAAAGCCATAGTATGCCGAAATAGTTACAATTAAAAAGGCGAAAACAAAAGACTTTATTAATGCGTAAGTAATATGATAAGGAGCAAAATCGACTGTTAAACCATAGAGGTAATCATCCACTGTCATTACGCCTCCCATAGAAGCAAAATAGCCACCAAGAACCCCTAAGAACATACTGATTATGATTAGTATCGGGTTAAAAAACACCAAGGCCAGAACTTTAGGCGCTATTAAATAAGCAGCCGGATTCACACCCATTACTTCCAAAGCGTCTATCTGCTCTGAAACCCTCATGCTACCTAAGGTAGAAGCAATATTAGAGCCTACTTTACCAGCCAAAATAAGACTAACGATGGTAGGGGAAAACTCGAGAATAATACTTTCTCGAGTAGCAATAGCAATGTAGTAATCAGGCACTAGCGGATCATCTAGGTTAAAAGCCGTTTGAATGGTTACCACCGCTCCCACAAAAATGGATATAACTGTTACCAAGCCCAAGCTATTCAAACCCAGAAGATCTAAATCGCGAATGAAAGCCTGATAATACATGTTCCTACTTTCTGGCTTGCGAAAAGTGCGACCCATAAGCATAAAGTACCGACCTAAATCGTTTAACCACTTTAATAAATACATGTCGCGAAAATAAGAGTAATTTTGCGTTAAGCCTCAATAATGAAGAACGCTATTCCAATTATTAAAGTCATTTTATTACTAATGATGCTTAGTTTAGTTAGCAATGCCTGCCGCAGTATAGAAAATTGTAATTGCCCTGGTAAATCAAAAGTTGCCCTATATTAATGACAACCTATAAATATAAAGGATTGGAACCCTACCTCCCCGAAGGAGCCTTGGCGCTTTTAGAGCCTTTACTAAATCAATATCCATTGCAGGTAGTTATTGCAAAGCCTCGTAAATCGAAGTTTGGTGATTATCGATTTCCTCGCAAGGGGTCTTCACATCGCATCAGTGTAAACGGCAATTTAAACCGCTTTCATTTCTTAATAACTCTTATTCACGAATACGCGCATCTGGAAGCTTATGTGCTATCTGGAAAAACGATCAATCCTCATGGCCAGGAGTGGAAAGACACTTTTAAAAAATGTAGCCAAGCTTTTTTAGAAAAAGGTCTATTTCCAGAAGATGTTGCTACGGCCTTTGTGGTAAGCTTACAGAAAGGGCATGCTAGTTCCGCTAGCAGCTTAGAGCTGATGAGGGTATTAAAGAGTTACGATTCCAAAGAAACCAACTTGCATAGACATCTCGAAGAACTTGAAGATGGAACTCACTTTATTTTAAACCAAAAAATCTTCCTTAAGGGAGCCAAAAGCCGCAAGCGATTCAAATGTAAGGAGCTTCGCAGTGGCCGCTTTTATATGGTTCATCCCTTGGCGGAAGTCGCACAACATCAATTACAAAATGACTGATTTGAATACAAATTACTACTCCTCAGAATTTCGCCTAGGAATAGTTGGTGGCGGTCAACTGGGTAAAATGTTACTCAGTGAAACACAACGCTTAGACATTAAAACCAAAGTACTAGACCCTGCCCTCAATGCCCCGTCGCGAGTGGGGTCAAAAGAGTTTGAGCAAGGTTCTTTGCAAGACTATGACAGTGTTTACAATTTTGGTAAGAATTGCGATGTCCTTACCATTGAGATTGAGAATGTGAATACCGAAGCGCTTGCTCAACTGGAAAAAGAAGGCAAGAAGGTTTTCCCTCAAGCTAGGATCATCAATCTGATAAAAAACAAAATTACCCAGAAGGAATTTTACACTGCCGAAGGAATACCAACCGCAGCCTTTCAAACTTACCCTACCAAGCTTGCGCTGATAGAAGCATGTCAGGACTCTTCGCAAAGCCTTCCTTTTGTTTGGAAAGTTGCTACCGGTGGGTTTGACGGTCGTGGGGTATCGGTAATCCGATCGCTGCAGGATCTTGAAAATTTACCCGATGCAGTTTGTTTAACCGAAGAGCTTATTCCTTTCGCAAAGGAAATAGCCGTTATTGTGGCGCGTTCCGAGAAAGGCGAAATCAAAGCCTTTCCCACGGTAGAAATGGACTTTCACCCTACCGCGAACCTAGTCGAATTTGTTTTCAGCCCCGGTATTCTCGATGAAGATGTTAGCGACGCGGCCCAGAAGATCGCCAAAAATATTGCCGAAAAATTAGGCCTGGTTGGCATCTTAGCGGTAGAAATGTTTCTCACGAAAACGGGCGATTTACTAATAAATGAAGTTGCACCGCGCGTGCACAATAGCGGACACCTCAGCATAGAGGGAAATATTTGCTCTCAATTTGAACAACATCTACGTGCTATTTTAAACCTTCCTTTAGGAGACACGCAAACTATACAACCCGCGGTAATGGTTAACTTGGTGGGAGAAGAAAACCATACTGGCCCGGTAAAATACCAAGGGATTGAGGAATTAATGGCCATGTCTGGGGTATATATTCACCTTTATGGCAAAGCCGAAACAAGACCCTTTCGGAAGATGGGACATGTAACTATAATCGCACCTAGCCTAGAGCAGGCGCGTGATAAAGCGAAAATTGTTAAAGAAACTATTAAGGTAATTAGTATATGAGCGCACAAGTAAGCATAATTATGGGAAGCAATTCAGATTTACCCGTAATGCAAGAAGCCATTGACATTTTAAAAGAGCTGAAGATAGCCATCGAAGTGAAAATTGTTTCTGCACATCGCACCCCAGACTTGATGTTTGACTTTGCAAAAAATGCCCATTTAAGAGGAATTAAAGTAATTATAGCAGGAGCAGGCGGTGCAGCACATTTACCGGGCATGGTAGCCTCACTTTCCCCGCTACCGGTAATTGGAGTGCCCGTAAAAAGTCGCAATTCCATTGATGGATGGGACTCTGTTCTATCCATTCTCCAAATGCCAGGCGGTGTCCCCGTCGCTACGGTTGCCCTAGATGGTGCAAAAAACGCCGGTATTCTTGCTGCCCAAATTATTGGCAGCCATGATACCGAGGTACTAGAACGAATTATCGACTACAAAAAAGGACTAGGTGAAAAAGTAATCGCTGCAGGAAAAGACTTGCAGTATTAAGCAAGTTCTTTAAAGCGGCGGAGACTAAAGATCATCTCAATTTATAGATTCTTCAAAAGCGACATCAAGGGTTCCTTTTTACGATTGGCAACGGGAATGCGACTGCCATCCTCTAATATTAGATAACCGCCATCGGTCTGCACGTACTTCTTGAGGTAATTAACGTTTACCAAATGTGACTTATGGATACGGAAAAAAGAATACCCTGAAAGCATTGAATCAAACTCCTTTAGTGTTTTTGAAGCTAATAGGTTCCTTTTTCCATTAATGAAGAAGGTCGTATAGTTACTACTGCTCT
>JBNMPT010000059.1:0-10304 GCA_051277025.1 Roseivirga sp.
GACCTCTTATCAATAGTGATTTTTAAGCCGAAGCGCTGAGGCAATAGGGTCTATTGCGAAGGGCTAAGGCGCAGAAAAACGCCTTTCAGAAAGGGCTTACCAGTGTTTTTTCAATAAAAATGAAAATCCTGCATCTAATTCATTTGCTGTAGCCTGCTACATCTGCACGATCTAGATTAGTCTTTTCCTTTTCTTGAAAATCTGAGACTATAATTTCACGCCGAACTCAGGTTACAAGCTTAGTCAGTCTGTGGCCAGTCAAGCCGCGAAGGCTGTGATTGAAATCCCCAGAACTCTAGCCCGTATTATTACCTTAAATAGAGCATGTTCCAAGTGGATGCTATTTTTCTCGAAGCGCAGTAGACTTTTTGAAACTTCACATAAATGGGGGCGAAAGGAAAACGCCTCTAACTAGAGATTAGTTAAAGGCGCTTTTAAAAATATTAGAAAGAGATTTATTCTTCCATTTCGGCTTCATGCCTTTTCATTTCCCTTTCATAAAACTCCTCTGCGGATTCCATTAAACTGGCTACTTCGTTTACTAGGTCATCTTCTTCACCTTCTAATTCATCGAACCACTCGATTTCATCGGTAGTAAGATCCCATGCAAAATGGGGAAATTGAGTGTGAACAATAAAGATGGAATCAGGGTGATCGGTATTATCGCCTACAAGAAATTTGGGTATGCTCATTTTATAAAAATTCTAGTTCAAGTTTAAAATTAGTCTTTATTTCTAAAGCTTAGCTGAGGGTTTGGTATTTATTTTCTCGCAAACTTCAGCACGTCAGATTCCTCTACTTGAGTTCCACTGAGGATGATTAATCGTTCGACAACATTGCGCAGTTCACGGATGTTTCCTGTCCAGTTAATTTTCTCTAAAGCAGACAGAGCCTCAGGTGAGAAGTTTTTAACCGTATTACCATAGTCTTTAGCAATCTCTTGGGTGAAATGCTTTGTTAACAAGGCAATATCTTCCACTCTTTCATTGAGTGCAGGCACTTTAATAAGGATCACACCGAGACGATGATAGAGGTCTTCGCGAAAGCTTCCACTGGCAATTTCAGCTTTTAAGTCTTTATTGGTAGCCGCCAAAACACGCACATTCACCTTAACTTCTTTATCACTACCGACAGGACTAATTTTCGACTCCTGCAGTACACGCAATACTTTAGCTTGTGCGGATAGACTCATATCACCAATTTCATCTAAGAAGAGGGTGCCGTTATTGGCTAGTTCAAATTTTCCAGCTTTATCTCTGATCGCGGAGGTAAAGGCGCCTTTTTTATGGCCAAACAATTCACTTTCAATTAATTCGGAAGGAATTGCGGCGCAGTTTACTTCAATCATTGGTCCTTTAGCGCGGTCACTTTTTTCGTGAAGCCAGTGGGCCACTAGTTCTTTTCCAGTTCCATTGGGACCGGTTATTAGCACGCGGGCCTCAGTAGGGGCCACCTTTTCTATTATCTCTTGTACTTCTTTAAGAGCGGCAGACTGGCCAATCATTTGGTATTTACGGCTAACTTTCTTTTTTAAAGACTTGTTTTCCTTCACCAAGTTATTACGGTCTAGCGCATTGCGCACGGTATTGAGCAAGCGGTTTAAGTCGGGTGGTTTGGAGATGTAGTCGTAAGCTCCCATGCGCATACTTTCCACGGCTGTTTCTAAGTCGCCATGACCAGAAATCATTACTACCGCTGCTTCGGGGCTGTTTTTTCTAGCGAAATCAAGTACTTCCATACCATCCACGCCAGGCATCTTGATATCGCAAAGAATTAGATCTTGCTCTTCTTTGCTTATAATTTCTATGGCCGCTTTGCCATTTTCCGCTTCACTAATCTGAAACGCTTTATTTTCGTCTTGTAGAATATTCCGAAGAACATTGCGAATTGCTTTTTCGTCTTCTACAATGAGGATTTTCGCCATGTTCCTTCATTTTTTTGCAGTTCTAAAAACAGGCCTTCTTTTAATGCGTAGTGGCATTGCTGGAGGAGTCTGATTCCGAACCTCTTAATAATGTGGTTAATTTCTATGCAGGCCATAACAATCATGTCAGCGCGCATTGGTATCATACCGGGGGTGTTTAATCGCTCTTCGAAAGTTCCTTCAAGCATGCGTTTAGATATTTGCATATACTCATGCATGCTAAACGTATAGCTGCTTTCCTCCAAATCAAAACGAGAGGTTTCAAAGTTTTCAGCACACATGGCCGCTAGGGTGTCAAAGCTACCACTGCTGCCAATTAATACCCGCGGGTTATTATTCTGACAGATTTCGGTAAGTTCCTCCAGTGTTTCTTGGAGGAAGGTATCAATATCTTCGACTTCTTCGCTCAAAATTGGGTCAGCGGGACGGAATTTATTCAGCATAAAACTGGTGCCAATGGGGTAGGACTTTTGCCAAACGGGTTTTCTATCGCGCAGTAAAATAAATTCAGTACTACCTCCACCGATGTCCATAATAAGGGTCGTTGCATCTTTAAACTCGATACCCGCTGCTACTCCTTTGTAAATAAGGCCTGCTTCTTTATCTCCATCAATAACATTGATGTTTATGCCGAGTTGTGTAGCGGCTTTTTCAATTAACACTGAGGCGTTATTTGCGGTACGCACTGCTGCCGTGGCAACAGCAACAATGTCGGTTACACCATTTTCTAGTGCAGTAGCTTTATGTTGTGCTAGTGCGTCTAGAGCGCGATCAATGGCAGCGTCAGCCAGCAAAAGATCTTCATTTCTACCTTCGCCAAGGCGGACAGATACTTTTGAATTATGGATAATTTCATTACTGCTTATGTCTTTAACCAAGAGGTTAAAGGTGTTAGTGCCACAATCTATTATTGCTATCTTCATAAGGAGGTATCAGGGGCTTGATTTTTAAACCAAATATCCCTTTGCGGAAAGGGAATGGAAATTTTATTTTCGCGAAACAGACGATCTATTTCGAAGCGAATATCACTTTTAGTTCGCTCGATGCGAAAAAGATTCTTGGAGAAAAAGAGTAAAGAAAAGTTTAAGGAGCTTTCGCCAAAATCGCTAAAAATCACGGAGGGCTCCGGCTTATTTAAAACTTCAGGGCTTTTCATCGCTGCTTCGATCAACATCTTTTGTACCAATCTAGTATCGCTCCCGTAGGCAACACCCACATCAATTTTAAAACGGGTGGTTTTTTTATTCTGACTCCAGTTTACAACATTTTCGGCGGTAAGCCGAGAGTTGGGCACTATTAGGATAATTTCTTCACGGGTGAGAAGGCTGGTAGTACGCAGTCCTACTTCTTTCACTTCGCCTACAATTCCGGTTATCTCTACCACATCTCCTGCGGTAACGGTGCGTTCAAAGAGAATAATGAAGCCTGCAACCATATCTTTAAACAGGTCTTGCAAGCCTAAACCCAAACCGACCAGCAGGGCCGTAGAGGAGGCGAGTAAAACTGTGATTTGAAAACCAAGGCTATCTACCGCAGAAATAAGGGCAATAACATAGGCTATGTAAGCAACAACCTGACGAACGGCATAAGACTTACCGGAGTCTATGCGTTTTACACGCTCCTGTCTTTGCAGATATTTCTTAAATAGCCAGAGTAAGACGTAGGTGATTAGAAAAATCAAGGCTACCCAAACAATATTAATAATGCGTAGTTCCCAATCGCCAATCAAAAAGAGCTCAAGCTCAAAAAAGTTCCTAATGTTTTTCATTAATTTTTATAACGCGCCCAACGCAATAGCTCGGTGAAAGTAGGTTTTTTACCATACATTAAAATACCGATTCGATAAATTTTGGCCGCAAACATGGTGAGCAGGACAAAGCTTATAAGCAGGATAACCATTGATAGGGCAAGTTCCCAGGGTTCAACCCCAAAAGGTAAACGTGCCATCATCACTAATGGAGAGCTGAGGGGAATCATGGAGAACCAAAAGGCGATATCCCCATCGGGATTATCGAGTGCACGCAGGATAACAAGCAGACTTAAAATTAAGGGAATGGTAATGGGTAGCATAAATTGCTGAGAATCACTTTCCTTATCTACGGCGCTTCCTACCGCTGCAAAAAGAGCGGCATAAAGGAGGTATCCAAAAATGAAGTAGAAAATGAAACTAAAGATTATCCCTAAAAAATCGATGCTTTGCAAGGAAGAATAGATGCTAAGCACGGCATTGTCGGGTAAAGCGATGCTGCCTGCGCTAGACAAGTTACTAGCGGCTAATTGCGGATCTATAAAAAGCTGGACGGTTATTAGGTAGAAAAGAGAGCCCAGACTAATCCAAACAGTAAATTGGAGAAGAGCCACAAGGCCGATTCCTAATATTTTTCCACTCATCATTTCAAAGGGGCGTACGGAGGAAACCATAATCTCAATAACACGACTGGTTTTCTCTTCAATTACACCGCGCATAACTTGAGCGCCATAAAGGAAAATAAAGAGGTAAATAGCAAAAGCGGCTACATAGCCAATTCCCATTTTTATAATGGTCGCATTTTCAGTTTCCAGACCTTGATCGGTATTGATAAGGCGCAAGTTGACATTAGTTTTGGTGCGTGCTATAATCTCAGGGTCTACCCCGGTAGCCTTTAGTTTTTCTTTTTGGAGGTGTTTTTCCAGAGTGTTTTCTAGGTAGTTTTCTACGCTTACGCTGATGTCACCCGCGCGAAAAAGCCTCACATTACGGGCTACAAAATCCGGATCGCCACCCACACTAAGGGGAATATGCATAAAGGCATAGTCACCCTGTGCCGCTGAGAAAGCTTGAGCTTCAGCTAAATCAAACTTATTGGGTGGTAGGTAACGCAGTTTTATTTCGTCTTTCCCCTTTTCGAAACCTAACAATACCGATTCATCTAAAACGGTAATAATACGTTGGTCGGTAGGAAGACTTGCGAGATAGGCGGGTAAAAACATTACCGCCGCCATTAATATAGGACCGAGAAGGGTGAGGATGATAAAGGATTTCTTGCGAACACGAGTAGTAAACTCTCGATTTATAATGAGGCCTATTTTTTTCATTCTTCTGCAGTGCTTTGAATGAAGATATCGTGAAGTTTCACTTCTTCCTCTTGGAAAAGGTGCAGATTTTTAGTGCTTAAATATTGCAGGAGGGGCTTTTTATGTTCTGGTTCCAGTCTTAATTTCAAGAATAGTTTCTGCTCTTTGTGTTCTTCTTTTACTATTTCTATTCCCGGAGGAAGCAGTTCTAATTGTGCCTCGTCGAGCACTAAATCGTACAAGCCACTGCGGAATTGGTTTTTGATTTCCTGAAGAGGACCTTCTAACACTTTTTTTCCTTTGTTGATCAGGGCGATGGAATCACAAATTTCTTCTACTGATTCCATGCGGTGGGTAGAAAAGATAATGGTAGTGCCTTCTTCCCGTAGTCGTTGAATCTCTTTTTTGATAAGCTCAATATTACGTGGGTCAAAACCAGTAAAGGGTTCATCAAGAATTAGTAAGTCTGGTTGATGAAGAAGGGTAGCAATAAATTGCACTTTTTGAGCCATTCCTTTACTAAGCTCTTCTACGTTTTTATCCTTCCAGTCCATCAACTGAAAGTCTTTTAACCAGCGCAGAATTCTCTCTTTGGCCAGGCTTTTCTTTACCTCCTTAAGTTGGGCCAGATAAAGCAGTTGTTCGCCGACCTTCATTTTCGGATAAAGTCCCCGCTCCTCGGGGAGATAGCCGATTTTCTTAACATGAGAAGCGGACAGCCTTTCTCCTTGAAAGAAAAGCTGTCCGCTATCTGGTGCGGTTATTTGATTGATAATGCGGATGAAGGATGTTTTTCCTGCGCCATTGGGACCTAATAGTCCGAATATGCTTCCGTCTTTCACTTCTAAATCGAGGTGATGCAAGGCAACATGGTCGCCATAGGATTTATGCAAGCCTTCCGCTTTGATCATATTTTAACTAAACATTTCCTTTACACGATCGAAAAACGACTTATCACCTTTCTCTGGTTTTGGGCTAAATTCTGAATCATCTTTCATCTCTTCAAACATATTACGGTATTTGGCAGAGATATCTTTGGGTGTCCATACGTTAACGTGTACCATTAGATCGCCATTGCCGTAGCTATCGATGCTTGGCAATCCTTTATTACGTAAGCGCAAGATTTTACCACTTTGGGTGCCTTCATCCAATTTAATGCGGGCTTTACCACTTACGGTAGGGATATCTACTTTGGTTCCTAAAACGGCATCAGGTAAGCTAATGTAAAGGTCAAAATGTAAGTTTTGACCATCGCGCTGTAAGAAGTCGTGGGCCAACTCTTCAATCACGACCACTAAATCACCATTAACTCCGTCCATGGGGCCAGAGTTTCCTTTTCCGGCTACTTTAAGCTGCATGCCTTCGCCCACTCCGCCAGGGATTTTAACTTCTACTACTTCTTCTACACGAGTCATACCATGCTCGTCGGTTCCGGCTGGTCTATTCTCTAATGTTTTACCAAGGCCACCGCAGGTAGGGCAGGTAGTGGCTGTTTGCATTTGTCCAAGAATGGTATTGGTAACGCGATTTACCTGACCACGTCCACCACAAGTACCACAGTTTGAGAAGCTCAGGCCATCGGCGGGCACTAATCTTTTAATTTTGAGTTTTTTAGTAACTCCAAGAGCAATTTCTTCTAGGCTAAGTTTAACTCTAACCCGCAAATTAGAGCCCTTAAAAACGCGCTGACCGGAACCACCGCGTCCTCGTCCACCGCCGCCACCGCCGAATGCTCCACCGAAGATATCGCCAAATTGACTGAATATATCGTCCATGTTCATACCGCCAGCACCGCCACCGCCACCGTAGCCGCCACCGGCGCCACTCATTCCCGCATGACCATATTGGTCATAGCGTTGTTTCTTTTGGGTATCACTGAGTACTTCGTAAGCTTCTGCGGCCTCTTTAAACTGCGACTCCGCGCTTGCGTCATCAGGGTTTTTATCGGGATGATATTTAATGGCAAGCTTGCGGTAGGCTTTCTTAATATCACCTTCATTCGCATCCTTGCTAATACCAAGTACTTCGTAATAATCTCTTTTCGCCATAATTTTTATTCTCCAACCACTACGCGAGCATAGCGGATAATTTTATTTCCCAAGAAAAAGCCTTGTTCAATTTCGTCAACTATTTTTCCTTTGAGGTCCTCGCTAGGAGCGGGGATACGTGTAATCGCCTCCATGGTATCTACATCAAGGTCTTTGCCGGTGCAGTTTTCCATGGGTTTTAAGCCTTTCTGCATCAAGGTGTTTTCAAACTTGTTATAGATTAATTTAATCCCTTCTTCTGCTTCACTATTTTCCACGTTTTTTAAGGCACGCTTAAAATCGTCAACAATTGGCAGAAGGGCTGACATTAATTCTTGGTTTGCGCTGCCAAAGAGTTCAATTCTTTCCTTAGCGGTACGTTTTTTATGATTTTCAAAATCAGCATACAGGCGTAATTTCTGATCTTTTTCTTGCGCGAGGTCTTCTTCTAAAGACTTTATTTTTGCTAGGTGATCTTCTTCTTCAGTCGTCTCAGTAGCCACGGCTTCTGAGGTTTCTTCAATTTTTGTTTCCGTTTGAGTCTGCTCTTCGTTTAGCTTTTGCTCTTCTGGAGCAATGTTTTCCTCAACAGTGTTTTTGGCACTCATTGTATTCTATTTTTACTGATGCTTTTCAAAAAATCTGCCAGTGAATTTTTATGCCAAGCTGACATTGATTGTGATTGTTGTTTGCGCCCGGATAGATACGGAAAGCCCACAGTGAAAAGCCTTAATAAGCTGGCGACGAGGAGGCGCCCAAAGGAAGCCCCCACAGTGCCTTGCGCATTTGGGCTTGTTACGAGGACTTGCAGGGGAAAGCCGGAACTAGCGCCCATAAAAAAAGCCCCCTAAAAGGAGGCTTTATAATTATTTTTGCATTTTCTGCAAGGCATTTTCAAGGGCTCGTCCGTGTAGGTTTCGCGCGAGAATGGTACCATCTGGGCCAACCAAATAAGTGGCGGGGATAGAATTGACACCGTATAATTGTGCCGCAGCATTATTCCACCCTTTCAGATCGCTAACATGGTTATTCCAAACCAAGCCATCTTGCTCGATGGCTTTTTTCCAATCGGCTTTATTTTTATCGAGGGAAACGCTGAAAACGTTAAACCCTTTACCGTCTTTAAATTCGCTGTCTTTATATTTATTGTAAACGGCCACCACATTTGGATTTGCCATGCGACAGGGACGACACCAAGCGGCCCAAAAATCGACCAATACCATTTGTCCTTTTAAATCGGAAAGTTTTATGAGTTCGCCATCGGGACCGGCCATCACAATATCGGGAGCTTGGTCGCCAATAGAAGTGCCATTATTTTGCTCAGGATTATTGTTTAAATCGCTGCTTACAAAACCTACCCCGGCAAAGGAGAGGGCGGCAAGAAGGATAATGAAGAAAGGTCTTTTTAGTAATTTCATGTCTAATTTTTTAGTTAACTCTAACAATTTTGGCTCCGAGGGCTAAAAGGCGCTCGTCAATATTTTCGTAGCCTCTATCTATCTGTTCGATATTGTGGATAGTACTGACACCGTCGGCACTTAAAGCGGCAATTAATAATGAAATTCCGGCACGAATGTCAGGGCTGGTCATGGTAGTGGCCTTTAAAGGACTGCTTTTATCCATTCCGATCACGGTGGCACGGTGCGGGTCACATAAAATAATTTGCGCACCCATATCGATAAGTTTATCGACAAAGAACAAGCGACTCTCAAACATCTTTTGGTGTATCAACACGCTACCACGGGCTTGGGTAGAAACCACCAAAGCGATGCTTAATAAGTCGGGAGTAAAGCCCGGCCAAGGAGCATCAGAGATGGTTAGTAGCGATCCATCAATAAAAGTTTCAATTTCATAATGTGACTGTTTAGGCACAATGATATCGTCATTATTACGCTGGAGCTTGATACCCATTTTACGAAATACTTCGGGTATGATGCCTAGTTTTTCATAGTTGACATCTTTGATAGTTATTTCTGAGCCAGTCATGGCGGCCATGCCAATCCAGGAACCAATTTCAATCATGTCGGGAAGAACGCGATGGTCGCAGCCACCTAACTCTTTTACGCCTTCTATTTGCAAAAGGTTGGAACCGATGCCAGTAATCTTTCCTCCCATGCGATTTATCATATCGCAAAGTTGCTGTAGATAAGGTTCACAGGCGGCATTATATATGGTGGTTGTACCTTCTGCTAAAGCAGCGGCCATAACAATATTGGCAGTGCCGGTTACCGAAGCTTCCTCTAAAAGCATGTAGGCGCCTTTAAGTTTTTTAGCTTCAACCCCGTAAAACGATTCGTCGGCTTTGTAGCGGAAGGTGGCTCCTAGTTTCTGGAAACCGATAAAGTGTGTGTCTAAACGACGACGACCAATTTTATCGCCACCAGGTTTGGGAATATATCCTTTACCAAAACGGGTTAGTAGTGGACCGACAATCATAATACTACCGCGTAGGGAAGCACCTTTTATTTTAAAATCGTCGCTTTCTAGGTAGCTAAGATTTAAGTCATCGGCTTTAAAAGTATAAACACCATGGCCCTTGCGTTGCACCTTAACTCCAAGATCGGTTAGGATATCAATTAGCTTATTTACATCATGAATATCGGGGATATTGCTGATGGTGATGCGTTCTGGGGTAAGTAAAGTGGCGCATATTATTTGCAGTGCTTCATTTTTTGCGCCCTGAGGAGTGATGGAACCTTTTAGTTCTTGACCACCCGTTATTTGAAAAGTACCCATTTAGTTTTTATGCTTATTGTTTTTACGCTTAAAATTATTGTTGTTGTTGTTATTTGAGCGTTTCCAGTTTTTCTTGTGATTAGTGGTATTGCTATTGCCAGTTTGCGGCACCAATTCACGTTTATCCGCAAAATTGATATCGCTTAAATCCAGTTGACCTTCAGATAATACCTTAAGGTTTTCTAGTATTACCGCATCATCTACATTATCCTTATTCCAGATAAGGTAATTCTTCTTCATTACGTTTGCTACCGACTCGGTAAGGGCTTTTTTCTCTTCACCTTCGGGAAGCTTAATCGCATATTCAATCATTTGGCGGGTAATTTTGCCATAATGTCTAAAGCGACGCGAGACTACGGGGTAATCTACTTCTCCGGGTTTTTCCAAAAGACTTTCGGGAGCGGGCGGAGGGTAGGGTGCATCTACGTCTAATTTGAAATCAGACATAATATGCAGGTGATCCCATAATTTATGATCGGGATCTTCATCCGTTTCGTAAACTTGGGGATTAAGATTTGCAATAATGGCAATGAGGTTTTGCGCTTGTTTATTGCGTTCGTCTC
>JBNMPT010000060.1:0-10300 GCA_051277025.1 Roseivirga sp.
ATTTTCATTTTTATTGAAAAAACACTGGTAAGCCCTTTCTGAAAGGCGTTTTTCTGCGCCTTAGCCCTTCGCAATAGACCCTATTGCCTCAGCGCTTCGGCTTAAAAATCACTATTGATAAGAGGTCCAAGGCCTAATTTTACATCGAACTCAGGTTTGTAGGCTCTCTCTGAAAAGAACCGTGCTTTGTTGGTGTTTTGAATAGAGAGCATAAAGGGAAATAGTGGTCACTTTTAGCAGACCTAAACTGCTAGGAAAGGGAAATTGACGAGCACTCTATATAGAGCGGTGTTTTTAGACTACTTTAACAAAAACAGCAGCAGTACCAATCAAGTATCAAATAGACTAAATCGAAACCTAGTGTAAAGCAGGTCCCTTGAACCGCCTAAACTATACTCTTAGCGAACATTAAAAGAATGGAAAACCATAACGAGATATTAATTCTTGATTCGAGTGAAAGAATCAAGCAATATAAAAAAGGAGAAATTCTTCAAAGAGAAGGAAAGTTGAACTCCTCCGCATTCTACGTCAAAAAAGGACTGTTAAGAAGTTACACTATTGATGATAAAGGAAAAACACACATATTTATGTTTGCTCCTGAAGGCTGGGTAATTGGAGACATTGAGTCTCAAGTATCCGATCAACCTTCTAAACTATTTATAGATTGCATTGAGGATTCAGTGATAATTGTCAATGACAGAAGCTCATTTATCAAATCAGAGTTAACGAAGGAGCAGCTTCAAAATAACATCACCCTTTTGTCAAGGCGAGTGGCTGTTTTACAGAAAAGAGTATTGATGCTGATGAGTGCCACGGCCAAAGCTCGATACGAGAGTTTTCTAGAAACTTATCCAGAATTACCACAGCGCGTAACTCAAAAAATGATTGCCTCCTACTTAGGCATCACTCCTCAGGCTCTTAGTACCATAAGAGGAGAAATTGCCCGAAAAGCTTAATACTACTATCATTTGTTAATCTACATGAATGCCCCGCCATTTAAAAGTATCCATTTTTGTCTAAATTAAATTTAGTACTTATGAATAAAGGAAAGTTAATCGTTAGAGTTGTTTTAGGTTTAATGTTGGTTGTTTTTGGACTCAATAAATTCTTGCAATTTATGCCGGTGCCACCAATGCCAGAAGCAGCCGGTGCATTTATGGGTGCCTTAGTAACAAGCGGTTATATAATGGCCATTGTAGCAATAGTTGAGATAGCTACGGGAATCTTATTGCTTGTCAATAAATTTCAACCATTAACCTTGGTGGTGCTTTTTCCAATCTTACTTAACGCATTTTTATTCCATCTTTTCTTGGATTTTGCCGGCATTGGAGGCGCAGTAGTTGCTTTGGCAATGAACGTGTTTTTAATGTTTGCTAACAAAGAAGCATATAGTGCAGTATTGAAAGCTTAAGAAAACAATTTCCAAAACAAATAATTATGGAAAAACCAACAGTAGCAGGAAAGACACCACAATTAGAAAAACTAGTAGGAGGAAAAACTTACGCATGGTGCGCCTGTGGTAAATCAGAAAATCAACCCTGGTGCAATGGCGCACATTCAGGAAGTGAGTTTGTACCAAATGTCTTTAAAGCAGAAGAAGCAAAAACTGCGGCGATGTGTATGTGCAAACAATCCCAAAAACCTCCATATTGTGATGGGTCACACATGAGTTTATAAAAAACACCATCGCGGTGAATTATTTTTAATTAGTAGCTACGCGAGCCTTAATGGATAATTAGATCTATTAAGGCTCGCTTACTTTGAAACAAAGCTTCACTTAAAATAAATCAAGTAATGGTCCAATTTTATAGACCTCTTTACCGAGAGCTAGGCGCTTATTACCTGATAATCCAATTTTCACGAAAACATAGGTCGGCCTGCAAAAAAATGCAAGCGGCATTCATTAAGACCCTAAAAATCTGCGGAATGAGAAGATCCCTGAACCGCAATTAGGATTTAAGAGCAGGCATACTTCATTTTCTTGTGAGCCTTAACTTTTTATTTCGTTTTATGTCAAAACAAAATGATAGGAAGAATCAATAAAGTGCCGCTGATAATATTACCCAATGGAAGGTTTCGCTTTTACTCTCTTAAAATACCCACTGAGATTCCAAAATGCAAAAACCAGGTAGCGCTAACTATGCCATCAAAGTTGTCATTACTCGGAACATTAAAAAAGTTCTCACTCGCAACAAAAGAGTAGCTAAAGCCTAAATAAGAATCATACACCCAACTATCTTCTGCCGAACCAATTATCTCATTAATAAAATAGCGGCTTCCATATTTTAATCCGAAATGGTTTCTTCGATAAAAAGCATACCCCTCAATATCATCTCTTCCGTCTGTGATCGATACCAAGTCCGCCTCTGTATTACGATACGAATGGAAAATACTAATGTACTTGGATTCCCAAATATCGCGATCTAGGTAAAACTTAATATTGGTTTCCCATCCCAGCTGATATTTGTAAGATGGCTCACCGCTTACGAATGATATAAAACTACCATCTACCGTAGTATTAACCTGAGGCTTGATGTCTGCATAAAAATAAAAATATGGCCTTGTAACCAGTGCTGGACCGGTTTCTATACTAAACCTCTTTTTTAGACGAAGCTCGACTGTGAGCGGCAGATAGCCCTTCATAACAGATAGAGGATGCAAGTTGATAGCATAGCTTTCCAAAAAATAATCATCCTTTTTTTCTTGAGCGTTGATACTTGTTGATGCTAGTAAAAAAAGGATAGCGAATCTTTTAATCATAAGTTTATCTGTTTGGAACGGCAATTTACCAGAAAATAAATCTAAATAAAATGAAGCTCTTCTGTGATCCTAAAAAGAAAAAAACCGCCTTCATTTAAAAAGGATTATGCGCCCTTGAATATTCAAAAAAATACTGAAGCCTCCTTTCTTCCTTTGACTACCTTTGCAAACAATTTTTTTCAGCTGACACACAAGGAACACTATAAAAAAAACTGGGCCATTGCTTGGCCAGTTATGATCGGACAAATAGGCCATGTAATGGTTGGCTTAGCAGATAGTATTATGATTGGAGGCTTAGGCACCGTGGCCCTTGCTGCCGGCGCCTTTGCTAACTCAGTTTTTATCGTACCGATGGTTTTTGGTATCGGCATGGCTTATGGCTTAACCACCCCAATTGCGAATGCCGATGGCGAAGGAGCACCTTTAAAAGCGCGTAGTTTTTTAAAGCATGGTATTTATCTCAACACTTTTGTTGCCATTCTAATGTTTTTAGTCCTCTTGGCTTTTCAAAATCTTTTGCCTTTTATGGGGCAAGAACTGGCGGTTTTGGAGAAATCTAAGTCCTATTTCACGATTATCTGTTTGAGCATTATCCCGCTCTTGGGCTTTTTAACCTTCAAGCAGTTTGCCGAAGGCCTTAGTGATACAAGAGTGGCAATGGTTATTTCCATTGCTGCGAATCTGCTCAATATATTCCTGAACTATTTACTAATTTATGGAAATCATGGCTTTCCAGAGCTAGGTTTAGATGGTGCCGGTTATGCTACTTTAATAGCAAGGGTTATCATGTTAATAAGCATGGCTATTTATGTTTTCCGTAAACCCGCCTTCAAGATATATACGGCAGGAATCGAATGGCTAAAAATCGAGAAAGAACACTTTAAAATTCTTTTTAACATTGGCTTCCCCAGTGGCCTTCAATATATTTTTGAGGTATCAACCTTCGCTATGGCCGCCGTGATGGCCGGTTGGATTAATGCTGAATCTTTGGCGGCTCACCAAATTGCTATTTCTTTAGCTTCAGTGAGCTATATGGCAGCCAGTGGTTTTGGTGCCGCTGCAAATGTTCGGGTTAGCAATCTGCTGGGAGCGGGCAAAATACATTCCATGCGTCGTGCCGCCCACAGTAATTTCATTCTGGTACTGGCTCTGATGCTTGTATTTGGTTTAATCTATCTCTTTGGCCGCTTTTACTTCCCTAGCTTTTATAGTAACGATCCCGATGTAATAGCCTTAAGTGCGCAACTTTTAATTGTGGCTGTCGCTTTTCAACTTTTTGATGGCATGCAAGTAACCACTCTCAGCGCTTTGCGAGGCTTATCTGAAACCCAGATTCCCACCCTAATAGTGTTCATTAGCTATTGGATAATTGGGTTCGCTGCTTGCTATACATTAGGTTTCACCTTTGGCCTAGGCCCTCTAGGTATATGGATAGGATTAGCCATCGCTCTAATTATAGCCTCAATCTTTTTATTCTGGCGCTTCGAATACTTGGTAATACAACTATTGAAAAATGATAAGAATGGAAAAGATTAAATACCAACAGCTTATTATTGCTCTCTTAGGGCTTTTCATTTTAGCGCCGATTTCTTTTGATCTAGGCCCAGTGCCTATTACATTGCAGAGCTTTGTTATAATAGTAATGGCCGGTCTATTTAGCCGAAACGTTAGTGTGATTGCCATTTTACTTTACCTACTAGCCGGGGCCTTAGGCTTAGGAATCTTCGGTGGTTATACGGGCGGTTGGGAAAAACTTATGGGACCAACAGCCGGTTTTTTATGGGGTTTTATTTTCGTGGTATTATTTGTTTCTTATGAAGCTGGACAAAAAGAAATGCACCTTTTTAATGCTATGGTACTAGGCCTAAAGGCACATGTGCTTTTATTGATTCCCGGCTTTATAATTTTGTACTTTAGCATCGAAGGAATTAACTTATGGTCCACCTTCATTCGCCTCATTCCCGGACTTTTAATTAAAAGTATTTTTGGCGGAATACTTATTTCTCAAACTAGAAACTTTTTTAATGCTGTAGATTGATATCTATTGCCTTAATTTGAGTACCCAAACTATAGCAGTGAAGATTCTATTTATTTCTCGTCCAGATAATTTTTCCCAACCTGGTGGAGACAGCATTCATTTGGACTATACCATTCGCTATTTAAGAAAGCTTGGGGTAGAATGTGATATTTGGCGTGGAGAAAATATAGCTGTCCAAGAATATGACTTGCTGCACTTTTTTAATATTAGTCGCCCCTCTGCTATTCTTCCTTTACTAAAGTCAAAACATCCCCCACTAATCTGCTCAAGCATTTATATCGATTATCAAAAGTCGGACTTGTACGGCAACAAGTATCGCAAGTTCATCTCCAATGGTTTAGGGCCGCATGCGATGGAATATTTAAAAACATTAGCACGTAGTTTTAAATTTAAAACCGAAAAACTTCCTCTAAGCTACGTCATGGAAGGGCAAGCAGCTTCTATTCAAGAGGTATTAAATCATTGTAGCCATCTCATTGGCGCCAGTGAAGCTGAATTGGAAATTATTGCACAAGACTTTGACATTGATAGTTTAAAGAAAAGCGTTATTCCTCTCGGGATTGAACATTTACCACCAATAAAATATATTGTCGAAAAAAAAGGTGTCATTTGTGTTGCCCGTCTGGAGCCACTGAAGAATCAATTGCGCATAATAGAAGCCTGCCAACTTATAAACCAACCATTAAAGTTAGTTGGAAAACATTCGCGCGCCCATTTGAGTTACTATGAAGCCTGCAAAGAAGCGGCCAGTCCTTCGGTTACTTTTTATGGACATAAAAATCATGAGGAGACCGCGGTATTTATGGCGAAATCCAAGGTTCACGTACTCGCTTCACATTATGAAACTACTGGCTTAGCAAGCCTGGAAGCATTAGCGGCCGGCTGTCAAATTGTGGTTAACGAACACCCCATTCAAAAAGAAATTTTTGGCGACCGAGCGCATTATTGCCACTCACATTCTCCCGAAAGCATTGCGGAAGCAATTAGGGCTGCCTCTGAAGATATAAGAGACCATCGCTCCTGGGCGGAAGAGAAGTTTAGCTGGAAAAAGAAGGCACTTGCATTGCAGAAGATATATGCTCAAGTGTTAAGTACTTAGCGACATGAAGATCGGAATTCTCGGGACAAGGGGTATACCCAACCTCTATGGCGGCTTTGAGGAATGCGCGCAGCAACTAGGTAGTCGCCTCGTGAAAATGGGACACTCAGTTTGGGTTTATAGTTCTCATCGTCATCCTTACGTCAACAAGTCTTTTGAGGGAATAGAAATTATTCATAAGTATGATCCTGAGCACCGCATTGGTACCGTGGGTCAGTTTTTTTACGACCTAAATTGCATTATCGACAGTCATCGTCGAACTTTCGATATAATTTTGGTGCTGGGCTACACCTCCAGCAGTATTTGGCAAAGTCTCCTTCCTAAAAAAGCCTTGATCATCACCAATATGGATGGACTAGAATGGAAGCGCAGTAAATACTCACCCCTGATTCAGCGATTTTTACTGCAGGCCGAACGTTGGGCAGCGAAGCGCAGTGACCTGCTGATTGCCGATTCACAAGAAATTAAGAAATACCTAGACCGCAAGTACAGCACAGAGTCAGTCTATGTTTCTTATGGTGCCAAAATATTCAAGAACGGCGATGACGAAATTTTAAAGGCCTATAATTTAGAACGAGGTCAGTACCATTTGATAATTGCTAGGCTCGAGCCTGAAAATAATATTGATATCCTTCTTAAAGGAGTCCAAAAAAGTGAATCCCAACGCGTAACCTTGGTGATTGGTAACCATGAGACGGAATATGGTGAATATTTAAAAAACACCTATAAAGATAATCGCATTCGCTTTGTACGCGGTACCTATAAAAAAGAAAAAATCAATAATCTCCGCTACTTCTCACACCTTTACTTTCATGGGCATTCTGTTGGTGGCACTAACCCTGGGCTCTTAGAGGCCATGGCTAGCTCCTGCTTAATCGTTTCGCACGATAATAATTTCAATCGGGAAGTTTTAGGAGATAATGCTTCTTACTTTAATGATGAAGTAGACGTAGCAAATGCCATTGATCATTTAGAAAGAGGCATCCGCCAAAATGAGCAAATTAAGAATAACCTCCTTAGCATTAAAGACCATTATAATTGGAAGCTCATTGCCGAAGAATACGAAGTGGTGTTTCAGCAAGCCCTTATTGGTCGCCGTTCTTAAAAGGAGTACGCAAGATTTGCCAAATAGTCCTCACTAGGATACTTATATCCAAAAGTAAACTCCAGTTCTCCAAATAGTAAACGTCTGCCTTTACTCGCTCTTTCATTGCCTCTAGATCGTGATCGCCTTTTAAATCTTGCACCTGTGCCAAACCACTTAAACCGGGTTTCACAAAATGGCGTAACATATAACGATCCACTAAATGGCGATACTGCTCCGTATGCACCAGCATATGGGGACGCGGTCCCACCAAAGACATTTCTCCGATTAATACCTGCCAAAACTGTGGTATCTCATCTAAATGCCAACGACGAATAAAAGCCCCGAAACTGGTAATCCGACTATCATCTGTCTCGGCCTGTTTATGGTTCGCCTCTTTATTTGGCACCATACTGCGGAATTTATAAATCTTAAAATCTGCTCCTCGATAACCACTACGCCACTGAGAAAAGATTAATGCACCTTTGCCCGAGAGTAAAACGCC
Organism: Roseivirga sp.; assembly: GCA_051277025.1. Taxonomy (GTDB): domain Bacteria; phylum Bacteroidota; class Bacteroidia; order Flavobacteriales; family Schleiferiaceae; genus Croceimicrobium. The sequence continues at coordinate 7,487 of JBNMPT010000060.1, forward strand.
GATGGTTAAAATCGGCCATAAAAGAGGATAAAAAATTAGGATCAAGAAAAAGCTTAAGACTATATCTTCTAGCCGTTTTATCAGGCGATTATGCCAATACTCTAGGGGCTCTTTTTGAAAACTTAATACGGGAGAATCATCGTAAAAACTAATCTCTATCGCTTTTGCTGGCGGTAGTCCCAAGTCTGGCAAAGCCCGAAAGCGCAGCAGTTTTTGCTCAGCTAAATAATAAAGTTTTCGAAAGCGATCATCTCGCAAATCATAAGCAACGAAAAGCTCCTCTCCTTTATGTTTAACTAGATCTTGCTCCAGTTGATCCTCAGGAAAGGCCATCCCCTTTACTTCCCATTCATCATTATAGATGGCGGTGATTTCAATTCCTAAGTCTGGGCGTTTTTTTACCGCATCTGCGAAAGCAAAAAGAGAGGGCAAATCACCTGCTAAAACTACCTGCCGCAAAGATTTATTACGACTGCGCAATCCCTGCAAAAAACGACGAAACAAAAAGTGCCAAGGGAAAATACCAATACTCAATGCCGCATAGAAGTAAAGTATAAATAGTCGGCTGTAGGCCTCACTTTTTTGGAGGATAACTAGCAGCAAGAGGAGAAGAAAAAGATGACCCGTCCACACTTTTATAGTTTTACTTAATGCTTTGCGCGGTTCGGTGTTAAAGGCACTGTTATAGGTTTTAAAAGCAAAACTTAATAAGAACCAAAGCAGATTGATTATCACCCATAATTGCAAATAATAATTATAATACTCTGTAGAGGCGAGATCCACTTCGGCAAAACGCAAGACTAAGGCCAGCAAAAAGGCCACATTTAAAAACACCAAGTCACCCAACAGGATTAAGACTTGTGAAAAGCGAGAATGGTAAGTAGGCATTAAAATTTATTCTGTGGTAAAAATAAGGGCTGCACGTTTCTTTTGAAAATCATTCCACCCACTTTCTCTTTCATTTTTATAGGCCTCTAAGCTAGCGGAATCTTTTTTATAGAGCGTAATTAAAGCGGTACGGGCCGCTTTGCTTAACTTCCAATTGCGATTAAATAAGGCAGCAAACAAATGCTGGAGACTTAAGGAGTCGGTCCTACCAAAGTAGCCCAAATATCCGATGGCCTCCATGCGAGTGAGGAAATCGTAGGAGAGAGAAGCAAAATCTTGAACCTTTTCATACGCTTCATAATCGCCAAAAAACAATACTCGGTAAAACAAGGTGCTTAAATAAACTTTAGAGCCAGGGAAGCCGGGCTGCTCCCTAAACTGCGAGTCCAACAACCACTTATTAGCGGTGCGATCTTTAAGATTAATACTCTTATGTATGGCCGCCACACGCACTTCATAACTAGGGCCAGCATTGCGAAGTTGGGCAAATAAGGCGGGAAATTGATTTAATTCACAAAGGCTCAAAGCGGTAAGAATCAAAGCGGGACTTTTACTTTCTAAGGCCAATTCTAAATAGTCTTCGGCCTTCTTTGGCTTTTCATTTAGAGTAAAAATTTGTTTTAAAGCTTCTGAGCGCAGACCGGCAAAAACTCTTTCTGACTTTAAAATACGCTCCAAAAACCTGAGGTTTTCTTTGTTATCTACTGTTAAAGCCTGCACAATCCGCATCTTTTCTAGTATCGCTAAAGAATCGTTAAAATACAGCCGCCACTGCTCATCGCTCTTTTGAATATCAAAATTTGCTAAAATCTCGCTGGCATTAATAATAGCAAAGTTCTCTGTCGCAGGGGGCAGCTCAATTGCATGCCTACCTACTTCAATCTCTAAGTCAAGCTCCTTTATTACTTGCTCATTATTAAAAAAGCGAATTCTTAAAGCTTGCGCAAGATTTCTATCTAAGTCAAGCTGAAGACTAGCATCGATAATAGATACCTTTAAACTAGGCTCCGCATCGGCATAAAGCCAGGTTTGGAAAAAGTCATCCAGTGAGCAAGTGCATACTTCCTCCATTACTGTCTGCAAACTATCACTATCTACAATGCCGAAAGCATGTTTTTTTAAAAACTGTTGATTTGCCAACCTAAACTGCTCTTTTCCTATTTTTCGCGAGAGCATATAAAGTAGCCAAGCGCCTTTTTGATAAAACCGCTCAGAGCCCGCCTTCGGATGGGCTAATGGTAAAGGTCCTGCCGCTGTTGCAGATAAAATCATTTGTTTAGCCTGATACCTTTCCCAGTCGAAATAGTCTTTGCCGTAAATATTCTCTTCGCTTAACCATTGGTAATAAGTAGCATAGCCTTCATGTAGCCAATGATGTTTACTTCCGCTGGCCGTAATCAAGTTACCGAACCATTGATGGGCTAATTCATGGGCGTTCACATAGGTGTAATTTCGATCGGGAAAAGCGAGGGAATCCACTAAAAAGAAATCGCCAAAAATGGTAGCGGTAGTATTTTCCATGGCCCCGTGACGAAAATCTTGCACCGGCGCTTGCTTATAGTTTTGCCAAGGAAAAGGAATACCAATTTCCGCTTCGAGGAAATTAAAAATCTCTTCATTTTTGTAATAAAAATGGCGGTAATCAGCTTCGCGCTCAGAATAAAAGTACTGCTGTAAAGCCAATCCGCTGGCACTTTCTGTTTCTTTAATTTGATACTTCCCGATGCTAATCGCAATCAAATAAGAACTCATTGGCTGCTCCATACGATAATGCCAAATGTTATTGTCCCCCTTATGGGAGATGGAATCCAAGCGACCATTGGCCATTACCTGATAAGATGAGGCAAAGTCAATGTCGCAAGAAAAGACCAGCTTATCGATCTGACTATCATAATGTGGAATCCAGTGCCGATGATCAATCCCCTG
>JBNMPT010000061.1:0-10251 GCA_051277025.1 Roseivirga sp.
AGTGGATCTCACAAGGAGTTGTTTTGCCCGAAAAGCAGGATCGCCCTTACACACTAGTGGGAAGTAGATCGCATATGAGTGATGAAACAGCCAAGTTCTTCGAGGATGTCCGCCGTCAATATCCAAATTCAGAAGTTATCAGTAAAGGAAGCAGCTTAAAGATATGCATGGTAGCAGAAGGAAGTGCGGATGTTTATCCACGTTTTGCGCCAACAATGGAGTGGGATACAGCAGCGGGTCATGGTATTGCCAAGGCAGCGGGTTTAGAAATTTACCAGGCTAATTCAGTTAAACCCCTAGAATACAACAAAGAAGACTTATTAAACCCGTGGTTTATAGTTAAACCGAAGGCTTAAGTTAGAATGACTCTATTTTGGTAGGCAACTTACGTTATCGTATTTTTGCCTATCGAATTTTTTAGTTTGAACACAAGTCTCGAGGTTAATATTCAAAGTATCACATTGCAACAAAAGGCGAAGGAGGTTTTAGAACTTACTAAAGCACGTTTAAATATGAGCGTGGTCTATTCGGCCCTGGCCGGTTATCTCCTCGGTGCAGAGGTGATTTCTTGGTTTGTAATTTTCTTAGTTTGTATCGGTGGGTTCTTAGTAGTTGGAGCAGCCAATGGCTTTAATCAGATTATAGAGCGAGAACGCGATGCGAAAATGGATCGCACAAAAGCTCGGCCTTTACCTACCGGGCGATTAACTGTTGTAGAAGCAATGGTGGCTTGCACGGTAATGGCCTTAGTGGGTCTTTTGTTGCTTTTTCTTATCAACCCTCTTACTTTGGGTTTTGGTGCTTTTGCACTTTTTATTTACGTAGCGGCCTACACGCCTCTGAAGGCATACGGTCCTTTTGCTGTTTTTGTTGGCGCCATACCGGGAGCGATACCCGCTTTATTGGGTTGGGTTGCAGCTACTAATGATTTTGGTATTGAACCGGCATTGCTATTTGCTATTCAGTTTTTATGGCAATTTTCTCATTTCTGGGCCATAGCATGGATTGGCGATGATGATTATAAAAAAGCTGATTATGTGCTTTTGCCATCCGGCAATAGAGATCAGAAAAGTGCGATACAAATTGTGTTCTATACGAGCTTTTTAATTCCTGTAAGTTTATTGCCTGCCTTTGGAATGGCGGGGACCTTGTTCTTTACCTGGCCTTGGGCTTTGTTAATTGGTATAATGGGTTTTATCTTTTTGTTTTTTGCCATGAAGCTCTATAAGAGTCATGCAATAGCCGATGCGAGGAAATTAATGTTGTATAGTATAATCTATTTGCCAGTTCTACAGTTATTGTATGTGATCGAAAAATTTATATGACGTGGGAACACTAACGAAGGAAGATAAAAAAAAGGTACAGAAACCACTATTGTGGATTGGCTTGGCAAGCATTGTGATGACCTTCGCGGGACTAACAAGTGGCTACTTTGTAAGCCGCTCGGCATTGATGGCGGATAATCGTTGGTTACAATTCCCATTACCAGATTCGTTTTTATACGCCACCATTGCAATTGTAATGAGCAGCGTAGCTATTATTTTAGCCAAGAGATCTGCTGTGGCTGGAGCGAAGGGTATGACGGTGAATTATCTGTTAATTACATTGCTCTTAGGAATTGCCTTCACCATCTTCCAGTTTATGGGATGGAACGATCTAATTGAAAGAGGAATTTATTTTACAGGCGCGGGTAGCAGTAATTCTGCTAGCTGGGTCTATGTGCTAACTATTTTACACTGGCTCCATTTATTTTCGGGACTGATTGTGTTACTCTACACTATCTATCGCACTAGTATTGGGGCTTATACGAGGGCAGATTCTCAGGGATTAACAGTAAGTGCCACTTATTGGCACTTTTTAGACATCCTGTGGGTATATTTGTACGTCTTTTTGTTAATTATACGCTAAACTTGCAAAAAATTTTGACGCATGGCTAACGGTGCTGTTTTAGAAGAAAATACCTCTACACTATGGGGTGGGGGTCGTCAACCATTTGGCGTGAGTTATGGTAAAATGATGATGTGGTTCTTCCTGTTATCGGATGCACTTACCTTCTCAGGCTTTTTAACTGCTATGGGGCTTTATCGCTTCAAGTATGAGGATACATGGCCTGTGGCGGAGAATGTGTTTACCCATTTTCCCATGCTAGAAGGAGAGCAACCATTGCTTTTCGTAGCATTAATGACCTTCATACTTATCTTAAGTTCGGTTACTATGGTTCTGGCGGTTAATGCCGGTCATAAGAATAACCACAAAGGAGTAGTATTATGGATGGGGCTTACCATCGTTGGTGGTTTTATGTTCTTAGGCTCTCAGGCGTGGGAATGGGGTCACTTTATTAATGGTGATAAAGGAGCGATTCAGTTAAAAGACAATACTATTGTATACGTAACCAAGGTTGGCGACGAAGATAAAAAGATTATTAGCTTATATGAGCTGGTAACTAATAGAGAAAAACCACATGGGGATCACAGCGAAATATCCCAGGCGGACGCAATAGTTGCCTTTGGATTACAAACGCAGTATACATTGCTATATCCTGGTAAGGCGAAAACCACAATGACGCGCGAAGAAGCGGTCGCAGCTTTCGGCACCTCCAAAGTTATTCAGGGGGCAAATCTCCGTGAAAATGAATACGGGAATGTCTTATTTGCAGATTTCTTTTTCTTTGTGACTGGTTTCCACGGAACTCACGTATTCTCGGGAGTACTATTAAACATTATCGTTTTTATTAATGTCTTAATGGGTACCTATAAAAAGAGAGGACATTATGAGATGGTCGAAAAAGTTGGCCTTTACTGGCACTTTGTGGATCTAGTGTGGGTGTTTGTATTCACCTTCTTCTATTTGGTTTAATTTAGTACTAAACATATTTATCAGATGTCAGAAAATAACAGTAACCCCAGCGAACATCACGAAGGACCAGAAGGTACCGCTTGGATTTGGAAAGTATTTTGGATCCTACTTGCGGTAACCGCTTTAGAAGTAGCTTTGGGGATTATTAAACCAGAGATCTTATTAAATAGCTTTTTGGGTACGACCATTTTAAATGTAATATTTATTGTTCTTACCCTCGGTAAGGCCTATTATATTGTAGCGGAGTTTATGCACTTAGGTCACGAGCGTAAAAACTTTATGTGGACTATTACGCTACCAATTGTTATTCTAATTCCTTATCTAACTTTCATTCTTTTAAGTGAAGGTGCAGCCATGAACGCGTTGATGAATCAATAGATGAGTAATAATACACCAGCAAAAAAGGCAGTATTAGTAGTTTTATTAATACTGCCTACTTTGTTTTATCTAATCTTTGTTTATGGTTCTGAAGGTAACTTTTTTAAGACCTTAGACTATGTTGGGCCGAAGGAGATCGTGACTGTATTGAAGGATGGCGAAACGGTTAATGACACCTTAGCCTACGTTATTCCTAATTTTGAGTTTATTTGCCAAGAGGATACGACTTTAAGCTCCGACGAGATGCGGGGTAAGGTATATGTGGCTAATTTTTTCTTTAGCTCTTGCCCGACTATTTGTCCAGCAATGAATTATAACCTCAAGCAAGTTCAAGATCGTTTCCTAGGTTACGATGATATCTATTTCTTATCCTTTACGGTAGATCCGGAATATGACACACCGGAGGTTTTAAAGAAATATGAGGAAAAAGTTGGTGCAGTAAATGGGCGTTGGTATTTTCTTACGGGTCAAAAAGAAGCTTTGTATAAAACAGCACGCGACTTTTTCGTGAACGCGATGGAGGATTCTACCGCCGCAGGAGGTTTTTTACATTCAGAGTATTTGGTGATTGTGGATTGGGAAGGGAGAATAAGAAGTAGGACTGATGAACAAGGCAATCTAAAAGCTGTTTACAATGGCACAAGTCCGGATGAAGTAAACAAATTGAAGGATGACGTTAAGGTACTTATTGCCGAATACGAGAAGTATAAATCCGTAAGCGAGTACAGGGCTTCAAAAAACGAGCTTGATTGAAATGGGAGAAGTAAAAAAGTTAAATCAGGAGGGTAATAACAACGATAAGGTGATGATTCCAATAATCATTACCCTTTCCATCGTTGTGCCTGTACTGGTGGCTTTGTTGATATTATTTCCAAAAGTTTTTACTGCCGACCTAGGAATAGACCGTGGCACACTGCCTGCATTTCATGCTTTCTTAAATGGTACTACCGCTGTTCTTCTGCTCTTAGGCTTGTATTTAATTATGCAGAAGAAGGTGGCCGCGCACCGTTTAGTAATGCTCAGTGCCTTTGGTTTGTCCGCAGTTTTTCTGGTGTCCTATGTTATTAGTAAGGTAAACGCTGAGCCGATCCCTTTTGGAGGGGAAGGATTTCTGAGAGGACTATACTTTTTCATTCTTATATCGCACATAATATTAAGTGTTCCCGTTTTGCCTCTGGCAATGTTTGCTATTTATCGGGGATGGACCCAAGAGTATACCAAGCATAAGAAAATAGTCCACTATACTTTTCCAATTTGGCTGTATGTGGCTGTTACCGGTGTTATGGTGTACATTTTTATGCTGCCCTATTATTAGTTATTATGAATAAAACTCTTCAATATTTATCAATTTTGGCTTTGGTACTAGTCTCAAGCTTATCAGCGGAGGCTCAATGTGCAATGTGCAAAGCAGTTTCAGAATCTAGCACAGCAGCAGGAAGCACGGTTGCAACTGGATTAAACGGTGGGATAGTTTATTTAATGTCCTTTCCTTATATTATTATGGGGGTTGTCGGTTATGCTATATACCGCCATCGTAAGCAGCAAACTGAGACGAAAGCAGACTAAGTCGTAGGATAAAGCATATCTTTGCGAGGCTACTTGTACTTGCTATCTTTTATCTATATGAAAATATCTCTGTCTTTTATTATACTAGTTTTTTCAACAATTAGTATTTTAGTTTCAGCCCAGGGTATCTTGCCTGAGCAATGGACTTTACAAGATTGTGTTGCACAAGCGACCGAGCGAAATATTACCGTGCAAAGAGCCAAGCTTCAAGTCGCTCTTGCTGGTAATAATCTTGATGGTTCTCGTTGGTCCTACACGCCGAATTTAAATCTGGGAACTAGTTATTTCTGGAATTTCGGTTTGAACATTGACCCGGTAACCAACCAAATTAGTCAGCAAAGTCGCCAGACTGCTAATTTTAATTTATCTTCTAATTGGAGTATTTACGAAGGGGGAAGAAAGTATAAAAGTATTGCCCGCGATAATTACAGTCTCAAAGCTTCACGTTTAGAATACGAGTCGGCCAAGAATGATATCTCTCTTGCAGTCGTTTCTAATTACCTGCAAATATTATTAAATAAAGAAATTCAATTAGTAGCACTGCAGCAAGTGCGAATAAGCGACTTGCAGGTGCGTCGCTGCCAGAAGATGGTGGATGCAGGTTCACTTCCTCAAGGCGATTTACTGCAGTTACAGGCGCAGCTAGCGCGTGATCAACAAAACCTTATTGCGAGCGAGAATAGCGTGAAATTGAGTCAGTTGCAAATGGCTAATCTCTTACTGCTAGACGATCCATCAAATTTTGATGTGAGTCCTTTAACTTTGGCGATGCCAGAAGCGACTTTGATCAGTACCTCACCGGCAGGTATTTATAATACTTCGAAAGAAAGACAACCCGCTATAAAAAGTGCAGAAGCTAGGGTACAAGTAAGCGAGCTCAACGTGGATATCGCGCAAGCAGCGTTTTTACCTAGTTTATCTTTAATCGCTCAAGTAGGAACGAACTACTCCGATCAAATCCCAAATGTAACGGGCTCCTCGGATGTCTTCTTACCTATCGGCCAGGTGCAAACTACCGGTGAATTGGTTACAACCTTAAGTCCCCAAAGTATTCCGACAATTGATGGCGTTAAGCCTTTCTCGTCGCAGATAGGTGATAACTTGAATCAAGTAGTGGGCATTAATTTTTCGGTTCCAATTTTCAACAATATGTCTGTAAAGAACAATGTACAGAATGCAAAGATTAATGCGGACGTTGCAAGATTAAATGTAGAGGATCAAAAAAACTCATTAAAGCAAGATGTTTATCAATCTCATGCGGATGCAAAAGCAGCTTTTGAACAGTATAAAGCTTCAGAAGTTTCGGTTAGTGCTAGCCAGGAGGCTTTTAACTACGCCAAACAACGCTTTGAAGTGGGAGCAATCAATCAGCTTGACTTCGAAAGCGGAAAGAATAATCTAGCCTCAGCTAAAAGCCAATTTTCGCAAGCTAAATACGATTACATTTTTAAAATTAAAGTATTGGAGTTTTACCTAACAAATAAAGTAGTCTTATGAGTAAAAGTCTGAAGATCATTATTGCCGTATTTTTAGTGGTAATAATAGCATTAGTGGTAGCTAAGAAACAGGGTTGGATAGGCAGTACTCCCGGTTTGGAGGTGGAACTGGGTATGGTTGAGAAAACATCAATTACCGAAACGGTTATTGCTAGTGGTAAGATTCAACCCGAGGTAGAGGTAAATATAAGCGCGGAAGTTTCCGGTGAAATTATTGAACTACCTATCCGCGAAGGAATGGCAGTTAAAAAAGGTGATTTACTGGTAAAGATAAATCCCGATTTGTTTTTAGCCTCCTTAAATCGCGCCCGCGCCACCGTTAATACCGCTAAAGCTGGTTTAGCCAGTACAAAGGCACAAGGTATTGAAGCAGCGAATAATTTTAAACGTAATAAGCAGCTGCACGAACAAGCGGTAATTAGCGATACTGAGTTTGATGCAGCGAAGCGTATCAACGCAGTAGCGAAATTGAGTATTGAAAGTAGTCAATATCAATTGGTAAGTGCGCAAGCTACTTTGCAAGAGGCGAAAGATAATCTGGAGCGAACTACTATATACGCCCCGATGGATGGTACTATTAGCATGCTGAACTCTGAAGTAGGGGAGCGTGTAGTGGGAACGGCCCAAATGACTGGTACGGAAATCTTGCGTATTGCTAACTTGAAGATGATGGAGGTTTTGGTAGAGGTTAATGAGAATGATATTATTCGCGTAGAAGTAGGGGATACTGCACTGGTAGAAGTGGATGCCTACCTGGATAAGGAATTTAAGGGCATCGTTAGCGAAATAGCCAACTCGGCACGTTTGCAGGGAGCAACCATCGATCAGGTAACCAACTTTGAGGTGAAAGTGCGTATTTTATCTAGTTCTTATGAAAACCTTCTTAAAGCGGATGAGGAAACACCTTTTCGCCCAGGAATGACCGCAAGCCTAGAGATTCTAACCGATAGGCAGAACGGGGTTTTATCCGTTCCCATTCAATCGGTAACCACCCGAGCAGATACTTCGTCTTCCGAGAATGGTTATAGCACTAAGAAACTGGAAGATAAGGATGAATTATTCGAGGTTGTTTTCGTTAACAAAGAAGGCAAAGCAGAACTCCGTGTGGTTAAAACTGGTATTCAGAACGATGAAAATATTGTGATCACGGAAGGACTTTCTGAAGATGAGGAAATCATTATTGGACCTTATAGTGCTGTTTCTAAGCATCTTTCTAATGGCAAGATGATTAAGGCCAAAGCTGAAATTGAAGAGGAGGAAGAGTAAGTGGCATATATTCTCTCAATAGAAAGCTCTACCAAAAATTGCTCAGTAGCACTTTTTAAAGAGGATCAGTGTTTAATGCTAAAAGAGCAAGTGGGTGAACAATTTATTCACTCCGAGCAGCTCCATTTATTTGTAGAGGAAGTTTTAGAAAGTCAGTCTTTTTTAGTGAAAAACCTAGATGCCATAGCGGTGGGTTCCGGTCCAGGTTCTTACACTGGCTTGAGAATTGGTTTATCTTCCGCTAAGGGTTTGGCTTATGCCTTAGGAATTCCATTAATCAGTGAAAATGGTTTATCAATATTAAGCCATCAATTAAAGAGGCAAACGAAGCTTGAAGAGGATGCCTTGCTGCTACCTATGATAGATGCTCGACGAATGGAAGTGTATATGGCTACCTATAATGCTTCTTTGCAACAATTGTCTCCTGTGCGGCCGGAAATTATAGAAAGTGATATTTTCACAGCCGATAGACCTCATTATTTCTTTGGCGATGGAGCCACAAAATTCCAGGGCATCTTGTTAAAACCTAACTATCACTTCCCCGAACTTTTTTATCCATCGGCTTTGGCGCTAGGGGAAATAGCCTTTACTAAGTTTGAAAATAGGGAATTTGAGGATCTTGCTTACTTTGAGCCTCTTTATGTTAAAAACTTTCAAGCAGTTAAGGCGAAAAAACTGATTTAAGAGATAGTTTAGTGCCTATGGAAGGGTCATATGTTTTTAATATCTATTCACTTGTGTTAATCTTTAGCAGTATACCTGCTTTCTCATTGGCGATTTGGATCGGTCTTAAGAAGCATCAGTTTCTTTTTAACTGGTTTTCCTTGATGTTAATTGCGTCGGCATGGTGGTCCATGGCATATGGTTTCGAACTTGCTTCGCAAACCCACGATCAAATGCTCTTTTGGATAAAACTGGAGTATCTAGGAATCTGCGCTTTACCTACCTTATGGCTAATTTTTGCTTTTACCTTTGCGGGGAAGGAACATTGGGCAAACCCTTTTAGTATTAGCGTGTTTTCATTGTATTCCGTTTCCACATACATCATTGTTTTTACTAATAATAGTCATCGTTTATTTTACTCCGCCACTTCAGTAGATGTTGTCGCTGGACCGTTCCCTTTATTGCACATAGTGCCCGGTCCCTGGTATTGGTTACACACTATTATCTTTTATGGAATGGTTGTATTGGGTTATATGTCACTCTTTTTGTATGTGGGTAACTCAAAAACTCTCTTTAGAAAGCAAAATCTATTGGTTGTTGTTGCCACTATGATCCCCTTATTGGTAAACTTGACTTACATCTTTTTCGATATCCGTCCTTATGAGCATATCGACTTAACTCCTTTTGCCTTTTTGATTACCGCCTTTATTGTAGCGATGGGTTTACTGAAGGTGGGCCTTTTTGATCTTTCACCAATTGCGCGCGCGAAAGTTATTAATCAGATGAGGGATGGTTTTGTATTGATTGACCCTTTAGGAAGGGTAAGTGATTTTAATGCGAGCTTTACCGGACTAATCGGTAGGGACGAGAATGAAATTGTCGGTAGTTCAATAGAAGATTTGTTTGATGAAAATCTGTCGGATTTATTATTAGGCTCAGACACCATAATAAAGCGGAATAATCATTATTACGAACTAAGCCACGTAGCTATCAATCAAAAGAAAAAGCACATTGGTAAGTCAATTTTGTTTAAAGACGTCACAGAGCGTGTAAATAGTGACAAGAGCCTGAGAGAGCAGCGTGTTGAGTTGCAAAAGTCGAATCGTTTGAAGGATCGTTTATTTTCTATTATCGCTCATGACTTAAGGGGTCCACTGCTAAACCTCCAAGAGGTACTTGCTTTGGTTAATTCCAATCTATTAAGCCAAGAGGAAAAAGAGTCACTTTTATCCGAGTTATCGCGCAGTGTAGACCAAAGTGTGGGGCTTATGGAAAACTTACTGACTTGGGCATCATCACAACAAAAAGGGGAGATTATCAGCAGTGAGTTATTCGAAATGAATCTCTTGGTGACAGAAGTCTTAGATTCTATAAATGCGCTCTTACGCAAGAAAGCAATAGAGGTGAAAGTTAATATTGGACCAAGCGCTATAGTAAAAGGAGATCGTGAAATGATTAAAATCGTTCTGCGAAACTTGGTTAGTAATGCTCTCAAGTTTAGTCAAATCGCCAGTGAAATAAAGATTGATGTCAAGGCTAAGAGAATGATGGAAATTCGGATAAAAGACCAAGGGGTGGGAATGTCATCTGAGGAGCTAGAAAATTTATTTAGCATGGATATGCGCAGCCGACTAGGAACGGAAAACGAGGAAGGTTCGGGACTAGGTTTAGTGCTTTGTAAAGATTTTATTGAGAAAAATGGAGGTATTCTCAAGGTGGAAAGTATCGAAGGGAAAGGAAGTACTTTTTCTTTTACCTTGCCATTAGGCTGACTTGCTTGGTCCAAGTCAAAAACATAAAAATAGTCTGCGGATCATTTTATAAGTACCAGTAATCTTTTCCTTCCACCTTATTTTGGCCCATTAAAAAATCTTCCATGGTTCTTTTTTGAGCAGGATTGGTATAAACGCCAATCAATAATTTTGCTCCATTGCTTAGATCAGTAATGCGGAAATCTTCAATGGGGATACTTTCCTTTTCTGTGGATGATTGTCCTTCTAAATCCATCCAATGAAAATCGACTCCT
>JBNMPT010000062.1:0-10019 GCA_051277025.1 Roseivirga sp.
ATTTCACTTCGCTCCAACATGATATTTTCTTTTAAAAGAATACAAATACTCGCAAGCTCTTCGCCTGTGCTACAGCCTACAATCAACACTTTTATCTTTTGCGATCTCTTAAAAAAGGGCATTACATTAGATACTAAGGTCTCAAGACTTTTTGGCTCCCGAAATATTTCCGTGACATTAACCGTAAATTCACTTACGAAATCCTGAAATGAATAATTGCAGTTGATAAGTCCCTTTTCTAAGTCTGTCAAAGAACGGAGGCCAAAGGCTTTGATAACTTTTTGTAAGCGCCTTTCTGCAGATTGGCTGTTATACCACCTTAGCCTAAACTGAAATTCTCTCTCCATAAATTTATGAAAAGATTGCAGTTCATCTGGTGTAAAGCCAATCCGAATATTTGTCTCAATGTGTTTACCTTGCGAGGGCATTATAAAGAATAATTTTATGCAAAAATCGCTTTTATTCCTTTGGGTATATGTTTTCTCCTCTCTCACTTATCAACCTGTTTATGGACAAAAATTCTTAAAGCTCAGTGAAGACCTGATTAGTGATTCATGGAGTAATGCGGGTATCTGGTTTAAAAAGCCCGAACAATTAAAAAAGAACTTATTAGTAGGCGCTGGTGCAGTAGTCCTGATTTCGGGGACTATGGCGCTGGATGAATCCTTACAAAACGAATTAGCGATAGGTCATAAAGATCAGTCGTCAGTATTTTCCCAAGTAAGCGAGCCATTTGGAAACCCATTGAAAATGGGAGTATTAGCTTTGGGAGGCTATTATCTATCTGGTTATTTTAATAATGAAAGTATTAATGGCGCGTCTTCTGCAGCTTTGCAGGCCATGTTAACTGCTGGTGTTGCAGCAATGACTCTTAAGCTGCTTTTTCATCGTGAAAGACCGGAAGAGCAAGTTATTTTAGATCCTTTTCAGTTTAATGGGCTATCTCTAGAAAGTGATAATTTGTCCTTTCCATCCGGGCATAGCGCCACTGCTTTTGCATTAGCGGCTTCTTTATCGTCTTATTACCAGCACGATTTAAGAATTTCAATTCCTTTATATCTAATTGCAGGATTGAGTGCCTACCAGCGGGTACGCGACTTTAAACATTGGCCTAGCGATGTAGTTGCGGGCGCTTTATTAGGCGCATGGATTGGTAATAAAGTCGGACAATGGCAGAGAGAACGCAAAACCCTTCTTAAGATAAGTTTGGCCCCTAATCAATGGGGAGGAGGAGGTCTTAGCTTAAGTTTTCAGTTGGATTGAGGCGTGGTTTTTTTTATGAGGAAGGCGCGGGGTTTCCCCGCTAAAACGGTGTTAAGAATATAGGAGCCAGGTCTAATAGCTTTAGTGTCAATTAAAATCTTATCCCCTTTAATTTGGGTGTCCTTGGAACGCCCTTTTTTTAATAATTCCCCCGCTTGGTTGTAAATTTCAAAATAAAGCTGGCTTTGGAGATTCGCATCTGGAACGCTTAGTTCTATCGTTTTTCCAAAAATGTTTTCTGGTAGAGTAAGGGATTCCGCTACCTTGATAGTATCTGATTCGTTTGTTACTGGTACAAGCGCTTTATTTAATTTAGCCTCACGGCTAGAAACTTTTTCTTCGCCTATGTAAAAACGATTATTAAGGATACAAATGGCTTCCCTTTGTCCAAAGCTTCCTAGGTAAAAGGTCTCCGCTTTGATGAGGCTTTCATTTTGGTGAAAATAGTTTTGTATGCGCCAAATCTTATCATAACCGAGCAGGTATAAGTCAGGATTTTTCGTGGTACCCAAGCATGCCCCGCTTACCCAATAAGCATGCATTAAACCATTGCCTGTGAAAATTTGGCCTCTTTTTGATGCTTGGTATTTCCCGGGGTTTCTACTTAAACTGTAGCTGTTGCTAAAGCCGTTGAAAGGCTTAGTCCTGTTTTTTGTAAAGAGGTATAGTGAATCTCCATAAACTACCATGGCCTCTAAATCGAAAATCTTCGCACTATCATCGGGTGGGAAAGAATTCTGATCCGAAAAGCTGAAATCAATTTCGCCCTTAAAAGCCCATAAATCCTCACTCAATAGCTTGGAAACATCAAGGATATAAATTTTTAAATTGGTTCTTCTATTCGCATTATTTCCAAAGTCGCCGATGTATAAAAGGCCATCAGCGAAAGCAAGACTCTCCCAATCATTATTTTCAAAACCTAGTAAAGCGCTGCGCTTTATAATGTTGCCCAAGGTGTCTAAGACAAAGAGCTCCGGTTTATTTCCACTATCGTTAATGGATGCGATAGCATTGGGGCCTATTACCGCCATACCGCTGCACTCCGGCAACTCACTGGGCATTGTGGCAATTTCTTCTAGCTTAACGCTCTGACCAAAGCTGGTAAATGTGACCAAGAAAAAATAGAGGCGAACGAATAGGAATTTAATTGTGCTCATAGTTTTAGTAAACAGCCGTCACCATAGCTTAGGAAACGGAAATTATTAGACAAAGCGTAGTCGTATATTTTATGCCAATCTTCTCCTACTATCGAGGAAATTAACAACATCAAAGTGCTTTTAGGCTGATGAAAGTTAGTGATTAGCCCTTTGATGATGCCATGTTTATAGCCCGGAGCGATAATAATTTGAGTTTTTATAGAAAGCCACAGCAAATCATTTTCTTCTAGTAAGGATAAGCTAGCCTCTAAAGCTACAATGGCTTCACAGCGAGGAGTTTCTCCTTTAAAGGAAATCCACTGGGGAATGCAGATATCATTGATACTTTGGATTTGCCCAGCCTTATATAGGCAGCCCAGCCAATACATGCTTTCTAAAGCACGCACCGAGGTGGTGCCAACGGAGATAATCTCTCTTCCTTCTTTAAGGTTCCCCAAGATACGCTTGATAAAGCTGCCCTCAATGATAAGCTCTTCGGCATGCATTTCATGCTCCATTACAGAAGTACTTACCGGCTTAAAGGTACCGGCCCCGACGTGTAAAGTCAGGAAATCCGTCTGAATGCCTTTCTCTTTAAGTTTAGTAAAGATTTGATCATTAAAATGTAAACCCGCCGTAGGGGCCGCCACAGAACCAGCGCGATTGGCATAAACGGTTTGATAGGTCTTTTTGTCATTCTCCTCGGCCTTTCTTTTTATATAAGGGGGAAGAGGGGTTTTTCCCGCTAAATCCAAGACTTCGGCAAAACTTATATCCGCTTCCCAGCTGAAGCGCACTAAGAAGCTATCTTCCTGACGCCCTAATTTTTCTGCTTGTAGGGAAACTCCATCAAGCTCAATGTTTAATAGACCACTTTTCCATTTTCGGGCGCCACCAATAAGGCAGGTGTATTCTAAAGATCCTTTTTCAGTTAAGGCTTGCTCAATAGGTTTATTATGAGCAGGTTCTAGACAAAATACTTCTATGATGGTGTTTTCGTTTTTAGGGAAGAGTAAACGCGCTTGTACTACTTTCGTTTCATTGAAAATTAAAAGCGATTTAGGACTTAAATAGTCATCAATGTTTTGATAAACATCTTCTTTAATCACCTTGTTATCAAATATGAGCAGTTTTGAGTCACCTCTTTTTAAGGGGTAAAGGGCAATCTTATCTTCGGGAAGCGAATAATTGTATTGTTGGATATCTAAATAGGGAATGGACAAGGATATAATTTTTAACAAAGAAACAAAGAAGCACAGTAATTTGGAATCCTCAGCCAGCCTTTTTAAAACTAAATGGGAATAAGCCTAAATAAATTCTCATTTTTGCGATTGTGAAAAAAGTATTGATAAGCGTAAGCAACGATTTAGCCACCGATCAACGCGTACAACGGCATATTTCTATGCTCTTGCAAAAAGAGTATAAGGTTAATTTTATAGGCAGAAAACTACCCCAAAGCTTGGACTTTTCACCCGAAGAGTATCAGGTTAAGCGGTTTAGGCTTATTTTTAATACGGGCTTCTTATTCTATGCTAACTTCAATGTGAGGTTGTTCTTCTATTTGCTTTTTACTAAAGCGGACCTTTATTTTAGTAATGATTTGGATACCCTTTTGCCAAACTATTTGGCTTCAAAATTATTTGGTAAACCCTTAATTTACGATAGTCATGAGTACTTTACCGGAGTGCCCGAGATTCAGAATAGGCCCAAGGTTAAGTGGTTCTGGACGCGGCTAGAGGCGACTATCTTTCCCCATTTAAAACACATTATTACTGTCAACGAAAGTATCGCAGATTTATACGAAACGGATTATGGTATTCGCCCAGTGGTGATTCGTAATGTGGCATCTAAAATAATGCCCGAAAAAAAGGCGAGTCGTAAGGACTTAGCTTTGCCGGAAGAGGCGATTCTAATTATAAATCAGGGATCAGGAATTAATGTTGATCGCGGCATGGAAGAGATGCTGGCTGCGCTGAAATTACTGCCCAAAAACTATCATTTTGTTTTGGTTGGAAAAGGAGATGTATTCGCACATCTAAAACAAAAAGCCCAAGAATACGGCTTAGCGAAAAGAGTACATTTTATTTCCTCTAAACCTTATTTGGAAATGCTTCAGTACACACTAAACGCGGATATAGGTGTTAGTTTGGATAAGGATACCAATATAAATTACCGCTTTAGTCTACCAAATAAAATATTCGATTACATGAAATGCGGTATTCCTTTATTAGTCAGCAATTTGAAGGAACCTAGCGCGCTTGTTCTCAAGTATGAGATTGGTTTAGTTACTTCCGTAGATGCGCAGGAAATTGCCCAAGCGATTTTGAAAATAACGGAACAGAATAAGTCCTCTTACGGTGAAAATTTGCAATTGGCTGCCGCTGAAAATAATTGGGAGAAAGAGTCGATCGTATTAGCAGAAATACTAGCGAAGATCAAGTCCTAATAAATAATTTAAGCGGTATAAATCGAAGAGAATTAAACTGGGTTTTTTGCTCACCAAGTTTCTATAAATCCGATGCTTAAAAGGGTTAAATACCAAGCGAAAGATATTGGCCATACCGCTGCGCTGAATTTTAAGACTGAGTTTTAAGATGCCAATTTTATGACGGAGCGCGGGGTACTTCTCACTTACTATTTTTAAGTTTTTAAGCGCTTCTTTACTTTTATCTAAAAAGGCACCGTTCTGATCATCCGCTTCAATTAAAATAGAATTGTCTAGGTGCCTAATAGGAATGTTTAAGCGCTCAAGGCCAAGACCGAAAAGCGTGTCTTCGTGCCCATAACCTTTAATTTCTTCGTCAAATTGCAGTTTCCTAAAGATGGCATTTTCACTAAAGAAATTACCTGTCATAAAGGAGGAGTAAGGTTTAGCTTGACGTTTCACTGTACTAATAATTTCGCGCTTTCTTGCGTAGAGCCAGCGCAATTCACATCCTACTTGCAAGCCGCCAAGCTCAATACCACCAATTAATATTTCACTGCTTCTGCGGCTGGTCCAGTAGGTTAATATGAAATCATTGTGCTTTATAGCCACATCGCCATCGAGGCAAAGCAGATAATCTCCCTTGGCTTCTGCAGCGAGTTTATTACGAATCTTGGCGCGACCAACATTTTTTTTGAGAATAAGATAGCGAACCTGTGGGAAAGTTAAAAAAAACTCGGCATTAGCCGCACTGATATCAGGACTAGAAGCATCATCAATAATTAGAATCTCATAATCGATCGGCAATGCTTCCGCTTGAATTAGCAAGGTATTTATCGTTGGATAAGGTTTTTGCTGATAGAGTGGAAGGCAAATACTTAAATCCACGAGCTATAGAGTGTTTTGCACAGTTTTGAAAACTTTCCCCTGGCTACATTTTAAAGTTTCATGCGGAAATTTTAAAATTAAGGAGTAGTCGTGGGTCGCCATTAACAAGGCTCTGCCACTATTTGAAATATCTTCTAGCAATAGCATTATTTCCTCGCTAGTGGAGGGGTCTAAGTTACCAGTAGGCTCATCGGCTAAAATTAATGGAGGGTCATTTAGCAGTGCCCGTGCAATTGCAACACGCTGCTGTTCGCCTCCTGAAAGCTGAAAGGACATTTTACTGCTCATCCCCGCCATATTCACTTTTTCTAATACTTCTTCAATTTTATTTTTTATTTCTTTCTTTGTCTTCCAACCGGTGGCTTGCAAAACAAATTTTAGGTTATCAAAAATTGATCGATCGTTTAAAAGCTGAAAGTCTTGAAAAACAATACCCAGCTTTCTTCTTAATTCAGGGATTTGCTTTTCTTTCAGGTTTTCTAAAGGTATTCCACAAACATGCCCAGAACCACTAGATAGGTTGAGGTCGCCGTATAAGGTTTTTAATAAACTAGACTTTCCACTCCCAGTAGCGCCGATTAGATATTGGAAATCGCCTTTGTTTATCAAAAGCTCCACATCGTCTAAAATCACCGCGTCTCCCTGTTTAATGCAAGCTCGGTTTAGTCTCAGTATAGCTTTGGTGCTCATAATTACAAATATTATACAAATTTAATTTTAGCCGCTTAACGAGCGCTAATTAAACTCAATAATAATTAACATCAAACGTTTAAAACTTCTTAACTAATTTAAACAGAAGCCTATAAATACTGCTACTTTTAAAATGACAAAAATTATAATGTAGCATGCTAAATATCAGGACTTTATTTATTTGTGGGATCTTGGTGTTCACTCAAATAGGGGGTTTGTACGCCCAAGTGCAGTCAGCACAAAAGCCAGACGAGGCCTCTTTTGATGAAGCTTTCCATCTTTTCGAGAAAGAACAGTTTGGTAATGCCCAAGAAATTTGGGATGCTTTGTTAAGAGAATCAACTCTTGATAATGAAAAACTGGTGCAGGCTCGTTATTTTTCGGTAATGTGCGCCATCAAGTTATATCATGGAGATATTGCGGAACGTATTGAGGAGTTTGCAAATATTCATGAGACCAATCCTTTGCGGTATAAGCTCTACCTAAGTTATAGTCATAATCTTTTTAGTTTACGTCGCTACAGTCAGGCAATTAACTATTACGAAAAGGTTGCTGCCTATGGTTTAAATAAGGAGCAATTGGGTGAGTATCGCTTTAAATACGCCTATTCCTTAATGATCGTAGAAGACTTTGATGCGGCCAAAGACTTATTCTTCAAGATTAAAGATGAAGAGTCTGCATTTGCTAATTCTGGTCGTTACTATTACGCACACCTTCTATATGTGGACAGTAGCTATAGTGAGGCTCTTCGCAACTTTTTACCCTTGCAGGAAGATCCTAATTTTGGTCCTTTAGTTCCTTATTATTTAGCACATATCTATTATCAATTAGAAAATTATGATAAGTTGGTTGAAGTAGGGGAAGAGTTAATTGAAAATGCTACCGCTTCTCGAGCGCCTGAAATCGCTAAACTGTTGGCAGATGCTTTTTACAGTAAGAAGGACTACTTAAGCACAATTAACTACCTAAATATTTTCAAGGCGAAAGGAGGTAGTTTGCGTCTATATGATCATTATCAATTTGGTTTTTCTTTGTACCAAGAAAAGCGTTTTGCCGAGGCTATTCCAGAGTTCAATAAAATCTCAGCCGGTCCCGAAAAGCTCCGTCAGAATGCCTATTTCCATTTAGCAGACAGTTATTTAAAGGTTGGGGATAAAAACCAAGCTTTAATTGCATTCAGAGCAGCATCTCAGTTGGAGGTGAACCCAGAAATAGGTGAAATGGCAGCTTATAATTATGCCCTGCTCTCGTATGAACTAGCCAGTCCTTTTACAGATGCGATAAGCACCTTTAATGCCTTTATAATTAAATATCCCCAAACCGATAAGCTCAGTAAGATTCAGGAATACTTGGCCAATATTTACATTACTACTAAGGACTATGATAAAGCACTAAAGGCGATCAAGGATGCGGGTTTGGACTCACCGATCATGCGTGTTGCCTATCAAAAAGTAGCTTTCTTTAGAGCGACAGAGATGTTTAATGCCCTTCAGTTTGAAGGGGCTTTAAACAAGTACGCGGAGATGCAAAAGTACCCTGAAGATAAAGCGCTAGCTAATTTGGGTAATTATTGGATGGCTGAGTGCTATTATCGATTGTTGAAATATGCGGAAGCTAAAAGTAAGTTTGATGAGTTTCGTCAGGGTTTTGGTGCTTCTATCCAAAATATTCATAATCGGTCTTACTACAACAGTGCCTATTGTAACTTCAAACTGTTTGTATTTGAAGATGCCATTCTAGATTTCAAAAATTTCGTGAAATTTAGCTCGATTGATGATATGCGCTACCCGGATGCATTACTGCGAATTGGTGATAGCTACTTGTTAAACGCTAAATATCTAGACGCGGCTGATTATTATGGGAAGGCGATTACTAACAATAGTGTAGAAGCTGATTATGCTCATTTTCAACGAAGCGAATGTTTTGGCTTGCTCGCCAAATACGATGATCAAGTAAAAGAACTAAACAAGCTAATATATAGCTATCCTTATTCCGCCTACAGTGAGAAGTCTCAACTGGAAATTGCCAAAACTTATTTACTGCAGGATAAGTATCAGGAGACGCTAAAAGCTTTGAGTGACTTTAAAGCAAAATACCCCAAGAGTACTAGCATTAGTGAAGTTAAGCTAAAAACTGGACTGGTATACAGTAATATGGATAAGTATGAAAAGGCCATCCTTTCCTTCAAAGAAGTTGTAAATGAGTATCCTGGCACACCGGAATCAATTGAAGCGATACGCTTAGCAGAGATCGTTTATAAACGCAGCCAGCAAATTAGTGAATACCTAGATTGGGTGTCTACTATATCCTTTGTCGATTTTAAGGAATCTACTCTTGATTCTACTGCTTACGATGCCGCCTTTGATGTTTATGCCGGCGGAGACTGCATGCAAAGCTTGCAGGCCATGAATGCTTATATAGGCAGATTTCCACTAGGAATATTTAAGGTCCCCGCTAACTATTATGCGGCACAATGTGCCGAGAAGTTAGAATTGTTTTCTCGGGCCGAAGAGTATTATGAGCAGTTGGTGCAATTACCCAGTAATCCTTACAGCAAGCCTGCCTTGAGGTTTACTGCTGAAAAAGCTTACTTAGACAGTAATTATGCCTTAGCCCGTCAACGTTTTCAATTATGGCTTGAAATGGAAACGAATGAGGGACAGATTATTTTAGCTTATGCTGGATTAATGCACTGTGCCGAAAAACTAGGAGATATAGAGTCTTTGATGTCTTATTCGCAAAGTCTTGAGCTTAAACCCACCATTGACAAGTATCTTAAAGAAGAGGCTCAGTTAAACCTTGCTCGTTCTTATTTTACTCTTGAGAAATGGAATTTGGCCGCTCAGTATTACGCCTATATTAGAGAAAGCAGTGCCGGTGAAAAGCAGGCTGAGGCCTATTATTTTGAGGCCTTATTGCTGCAAATTGATGAAAAGCACGATAGCAGTAACACGCATATTAATAAGATGATTGAGGCACTACCTTCTTTTAAAGAATGGAAAATGCGCTCCCTGTTACTAATGGCGCGTAATTTTTGGAGGCTAGACGATATATTTCAGGCTCAATATGTAATCGACTTTATAATAGACAGTGAGTTTTCAGGGGACTTAAGCAGTGCCGCGCAAGATTTAAGGCAAGAGATCAATCTCGCAGAGGCGCAGGCTATAAAAGAGAAGGAAGATCTATTACAAGCGCAAGCTTCCCCAATAAGTTTAGATCCAGAAAGTGGTCTGCAAATTATAGATGTCCCCGAAAAGGAGGAACCTTTAGAAGAACCGGAATTAATAAAACGATAAGCACATGAAAGTTAAATTAACGCTAGTATTGGCCTTAGTTTTGGGTGGGCTTTCCGCTCAAAAAGACCCTTTAGGTCAGGTGGTCGTTTCGGTTACCGATAAATACCGCGCTCAGATTAAGGATGCGCGCAAAATTTTAGAAAACCCGAGCTATAGCGATAGTACCACAGAAAAATTACCGGTTAGCTATTCACTTAAAAGTTTTGCTCTGCCAGTGCGTATTCAGCCAGAAGTTCTTAAGCCTGCCAGAGTAGTTAAAACTGAAGTGCCAGAATTATACAATGGATATATCAAATTAGGATATGGCCTTTATAATACGGC
>JBNMPT010000063.1:0-9933 GCA_051277025.1 Roseivirga sp.
TTGGGGTGATAGGATTATTTATCCCTTCATTAATGCACGAATTACAAGTGCTAAAGGGAGTAGATTTCGAAAAGCTTTTCAACCAATTTAAATTTGAAATTCAGGACTTGCAGTACAGTCTAGGTCTAGGCAGCGAGGTGAAATTTAGTTTACCTAGTCAAACCGAAATATTACCTAAAATTGGAGATATAATCAATGTTGAAAGAGTTACTGATACTTTTACAAACCTTGTGGGAGGTTTAGGCAATTTAGCCTTTGCCCTTTTTAGTATTCTATTCATTTCCTTTTTCTTTCTGAGAGAACAGCACCTTTTCCGAACCATCATTATGGCCTTTGTGCCCGCTCGCTTTGAGGCACGAGTGAAAAGGATCTCTCCACGTTTAAGAAGTAATTTAAGCAGGTATTTTGTGGGATTACTAATTCAAATAACAATCATCACTACCCTCGTTTCTTTAGGACTAAAACTAGGAGGCTTTCATAACACCATCGTCATTGGTTTTTTTGCAGGCCTCATTAATGTTATCCCCTATTTAGGTCCTGTCATTGGCTTGTCATTCGGGATCATTTTAGGAATGGCTCAGACTTTAGGAGATGCTTCGATGGAATTTGCTTCAGGCTTTTTTATCATTATTGGTGTTTTTGCTTTTGTGCAAGTCTTAGATAACTTTATCACCCAGCCCATCATTTTTTCAACTAGCATTAGGGCTCACCCTTTGGAAATATTTTTGGTGATTTCCTTTGCTGCAGCATTAGCAGGCATTGCAGGAATGATAGTAGCTGTGCCCGTGTATAGTGTGATAAGACTGCTAGCCGGAGAGTTCCTTGGACATATAAAATTCATTCGCTGGTTAATTCCAGCCGAACAAGAAATTGCGAATGTTGAAGCTAAAAAAGCTAATTGAGAAAGAAGAAAATATCGATTTTCTAAGAGATAACCTAAAAGCAGATGTTTCGAAACTTCTTTTTAAATATGCAAAAAATGAAGATCAAAAGCTTCTTATCGGTCAAATTGCAGCCCGTCAAAAGATTAGAAAAAAGCTGCCCGATTTCTACTCAAATTTATCCTTAATTCTACCACCAAGCGAGAATCTTGAACAAAGTACTAGTACCGAATTAGCAGAGTTTAAAGGCAGTTTAGTTGATAATTATCACAGCTTTACTGATTTAACGGGTGGATTAGGAATAGACTTTATTCACTTCGCAAAGAAGGCAAAACACAATACTTATATTGAACCAAACAAAGAGCTATTTGACTTAGCTACTCACAATTTCAATACGCTGGGACTGAAATTTGACGCAGTCAATGAAATCGCGGAAAACAGCATTAAACATCTTAACCATCAAGATCTAATTTATATAGATCCATCTCGACGCGATGGCGATCAAACTAAAATAGTAAGATTAGAAGACTATTTACCCTCCATTTTCGCACTCTACTCAAGCCTAGCTAAAAAGTGTAAGGCACTAATAATAAAGTGTAGTCCTCTTATCGCCTGGCAAAGTTATTTAGAAAAATTACCTCATTGTCAAGAGCTTTGGATCATCAGTCACAGAAATGAATGCAAGGAAATTTGCTTTTATCTGAATTTTGAAGAAAAGCCAGACAAATCAAAGTTTATCATCAAAACCTACAATTTACAGAAATCTGATATTCAAATACTTTTCAACAATTTCTTGGATGAATTTCACGTTAAAATCGGTCCAATCTGCAGATATGCCTACTTGCCTAACAGCAGTATTATGAAAGCGGGCTTAATGGATGTTGCTGCCGCTAAAATGGGTTTATTAAAATTAGGCCTAAATACTAATGTGTATAGTTCCGATAAATATTTACCAGATTTCCCTGGCAGAATATGGTCAGTAGATCAAGTACATAAACCTTATGCAAAGGTGCTTAAGTCCCGAAAGTTTAATGTTGTCAGTCGAAATTTCTTTGATAAAGCTTCCCATATTGAACAAAAGCTTAAGCTTAAAACTGGCGGATTAAAATATCTCATTGCGGTAAATACTAAAGAAGGCGCATTTTTTATTGAGGCAAGTCTCCTAAACTAATTAACAAGGCTCTTTTAAACAGTTAGGTAATAAACTAGGATTATAAAGATATTTTTTTTCTATTTTTAGACCCCTAGTGAAATCAACAATTAAACATATATTTTGGGGGCTCTTATTATTAGGTCCCTTACTTTCTGCCCAGGCCATCTTCGTTTCAAATGAAGGTCAATGGCAGGGTGACTTCGATAGCAAAATAGAATTAAGTAATGGCGCAATCTTTTTGGACTCGCAAGGCTATGTTGCGAGTTTCTTAAATATCCCTCACGAACATCAGCACGAACATTCTCCGTTAAAATCAGCTAAACATAAGCTCTACTCTTATCGTATGACTTTTGTAGGTGCATCAAATGAGTCGCACTGGACAGCAAAAGGAAGTAGTTTTCATCCCCGTCATTATTTCTTAGGCAGTGATAGCCAGTTATGGCGGAGTAACGTTTCTTCTTCGAGTCAAAGCCAGCTAGAAAATATTTATCCAGGAATAAGCGTAGAGATGCTTGCCGTGGATGACCGTTTGAAATACAATTTCCTGCTTGCTCCAAAGGCAGATGCCAGTCTTATAATCATGCATTATGAAGGATTAGAGAGACTCCAGTTGAAGAATAAGGTACTCTATTTAGAAACTAAATTAGGAACGATATCCGAAACTATTCCTCTAGCCTATCAGCTAATTGACGGCAAAAAAATAAAGGTCAAATGCGAATATCAAATTTCTGGAAATGAGGTACATTTCAAATTAGGAAGATATAAGGATGAGTATCCTTTAGTAATTGACCCTATCCTAGATTTTTCTACCTTCTCCGGTAGTGGCGATCTAAATTTTGGCAATAGCGCCACCTATGGTGATAATGGCAGTATTTATGGTGCCGGCGTAAATTTTGGAATAAATTACCCCGTTACTAGCGGTGTTTTTCAGTCTACTTTTGGAGGAGACAGCGCCTTTAATGTAGATGTAAGTATTAGTAAATTTGATGCAACTGGCCAACAGTTACTTTATGCCACTTATTTAGGAGGAAGAGATATAGAAGTTGTTCATTCCATAATTTCTAATGAACAAGGAGACTTATATGTTTTAGGAAATACCGGATCCTCTAATTTCCCCACAACAGCAGGAGCTTTTCAAAAGAATTTTGCCGGAGGAAACTTTCAAAGTAGCTTTGCCTTTAACGATTACGACTTTGGCTCGGATATTTTTATTGCTAAAATCTCCAACGACGGCAGCCAACTTTTGCATTCTACTTTTTGGGGAGGCACAGGTAATGATGGTTTCAATGAAGCCATTTACAAGAATTACGGCGATCATTATCGTGGTGAAATAATAATTGGCGAGGATGGTGAAATCTTAATAGTAAGTAGCACCAATTCGCTCTCTATCCCATTAAACGGCACAAACACTCTGCAAAGGAATGAGAATTCTCAAGAAGCAATTGTTGGAGTATTTAATGATCAATTGAGCAGTCTTCAATGGGCAAGTTTTTACGGGGGAACTGGCGCCGAAACTGGTTATTCTATTAAAGAATATGCAAATAAAGTTTATATAACTGGTACCACTGCTAGTGACGATTTAGAACTTAGTTCAAACCCTATCTTCAATTCTAGACAAGGTGATTTTGACGGTTATATTGCGAGCTTTAATAGCGACAATGGGAGCCTACTGTCATCTACTTACTTTGGAACCGACAAAGAAGATCAAAGCTTCTTAATGGACCTAGATTACGATGGCAATATCTATATCTTCGGACAAACAAAAGGAGTGATTCTCAGCACACCGGGAGTGTTCAATCAATCAGGTTCTCGTCAGTTTTTAGCCAAAATAGATAGCAGCCTCACAGATATTCTTTGGCAAACCACTATCGGTAGTGGCCAAAATAAGCAAGACATTGTCCCCAGTGCATTTATGGTCGACAAATGTCTAAACATCTATATTTCCGGCTGGGGTGGCCTTTCAAATTCGGTAAGTTTCCCCGCCATTCCTAATGGTAACACTTTTTCTCTAACAACAACGACAGACGCTTTTCAGACTAATACCGATGGGAGCGACTTTTATTTTATGGTTTTAGGCCATGATGCTAGCCAGCTGCTATACGCCAGCTATTTTGGAGGCAGTGATAATGAGCATGTAGATGGCGGCACCAGTCGTTTTAGTAAAGATGGGACTATATACCAAGCCGTTTGCTCAAATTGCAATAACCGAAGCTTTCCTACTACACCCAATGGCTACTCTCCTACTAGCGGAAATAATTCCTGCAATATGGCTGTTCTCAAATTTAGCTTTCAGCAAATTCTAGAGGCCAATGCTCAAATTAGCTTTACCACTGAAATTGATAGTATTTGTGACGGCTTAAAGGTAAACTTTCAAAACCGGAGTAATAATGCTACAAATTACCAATGGCTTTTTGGCAATGGCGACTCGTCAACTAGTTTTAGTCCCAGCGTTACCTATCAAGAATTAGGCACCTACCCGGTTACCTTAATTGCTTTTGACACTATTTGTAATATTTCCGATACTACAAAAATTGAGATTATCCACGATAAAATAAGTCAGCCTACAGCCAGTTTTAGCTCCAATTATATAAGCTGCGATAGCCAACTTGAAGCTTCTTTTCAAAATTCAAGCATTCGGGCCAACCGGTTTTTCTGGGACTTTGGCGATGGTTTCACAAGTACAGAAGCTCAGCCAACTCATCAGTTTGGATCATTTCAAGACTATAGCATCATGCTAATTGCGGAGGATAGTATCTGTGATCGCTCGGATACATTATACCAAACAATAATTTTCCGTGATTCGGCAGTATTCCCGCACATTAAGCCTAGCATTAGTTCTTGCAGCAATGGAGCAATTGATATTAGCATTGAAAATGACCGATCTTGGTTTTTATACTACTGGCAAGTTGAATCCAAAAACTATGTTGGAAGCAATCCCAATATTAAATTCAGTCAGCCGGGAATTAAGAATTTCAATGTTTTAATTAAAGACACACTTTGTAATAGAGAATACGTGCAGAATTTCGAGCTTACGCTAGATGAAATTCGTAATGAAATTTATGCCCCCAATGCTTTTACACCAAATGGGGATGGCTTAAATGACTCCTATGAAGTATATGGGGATCCCTGCACTACCGTAGCCAATCTGAAAATATTTAACCGTTGGGGTGAGCTAGTTTTTGAAACCAATAAGCCATACAGTGATTTTTGGAATGGCACCTTTAAGGGTAGCCCCGCGTCAGGAGGGGTTTATACTTTTATAATCCTCGAAGCTGAACAAAAAGAACAGGGCTATTTAAACCTTATTCGTTAAACAACACCTGACTATCAATATTTAGACTATCAATAAACTGACGAGCCTTCATTATGTCCTTTTGAATTATTCGGTCTTCTTCAATAAAGGGAATATCTTCTCTAAAAGCACTTAAAAACGATTCCAAATAAGGAGATGTTTTAGCCTCTCTAAAAAATAATGCTTGCGAAGCCGTTAATAATTCAATTGCCAATATTGTTTTTAAATTATCTAAAACCTTTTGAAGTTTTGTAGCCGCATTAGCGCCCATACTGACATGATCTTCTTGTCCATTAGAAGAAACAATACTATCTACAGAAGCGGGTGTGCACAATTGCTTATTTTGACTAACAATAGAAGCCGCAGTATACTGAGCAATCATTAATCCATTATTCAAACCGGGTTTAGCCACTAAGAAGGCCGGTAAATCTCTTTGTCCACTAATCAACAAATAGGATCTTCTTTCCGATATACTACCCAATTCGGCGATCGCCAACGCAAATGAGTCTAGAGCTAAGGCCAGTGGTTGACCATGAAAGTTTCCTCCCGAAATTATTTTATCCTCCTCTGCAAATACGGTAGGATTATCAGTAACTGAATTCAACTCTGTTTCAAACACGGATGCCACATAAGACATCAAATCTTTAGAGGCACCATGCACCTGCGGCACACATCTAAAGGAATAAGGATCTTGGACATGCTTTTTCTTCTGCCCGATAATTTCGCTTCCAGATAAGATGTCTAAAATAAAGGCGGCTGTATGAACCTGCCCTTTATGAGGACGAGCATAATGAATTAAAGGATCAAAAGGCTCGGGTCTACCATCAAAAGCATCTAAAGAAAGGGCGGCCACTAGATCGGCCAGATAAACCAATTTCTTAGCCTCGAAATAACCATTTATGCCTAAACCTAGCATAAACTGCGTTCCATTCAAAAGAGCTAAACCTTCTTTTGATTTCAACTTAATTGGAGATCTTCCAATCTTATTTAAAACCTCAAGACTATCACACCACTCTCCTTCATAAAACACTTCACCCTCCCCCATTAGCGCCAGTGACAAATGTGCAAGTGGCGCTAAATCGCCTGAAGCACCTAAAGACCCTTGCTCGAATACTTGCGGTAAAATTTCATTATTATAAAAGAAAATCAACTGTTCTAAAAGCTCCACTCTAACACCAGATTTGCCCTGCGAAAAAGCCTTGGCCTTAAGGAAAAGCATAGTTCGTACAAAACTGGGGTCAATGACTGCTCCGGTGCCGCATGCATGAGAGCGCACCAAGTTTACTTGAAGCTTTTCGAGGTCCTTTCCTTCAATCGCAACATCACATAACGAACCAAAGCCCGTATTTATCCCATAGATAGCCCCTTCTTGCTTGGCCATCTTATCATCTAGATAATCTCTTCCTTTCTTAACTTTTTTAATCGTTTCTTCCGATAGCTCTAATGGGCTGCGCTGATATATAATTGAGTAAAGTTCTGATAAGCTTAAGTAGCCATCTTCAATAATAAATGTGTTAGTGCTTTCCATATGAATTTGAGTGTGCGCCGTTAAATTTTTCTAGTAGTTCAATTTTTCCCATTTCTGATTGCTCACCAGTCTGCATATCCTTAAGGGTAAAGCGCCCATTCGTCATTTCGTTAGAGCCTATTAATACAACATAGGCTATTTCCTTTTTATTGGCGTAAGCCATTTGCTTCTTCAGCTTGCTACTATCTGGGTAAACCTCAGACTTCACACCGATTGTTCTTAGCTGGGCGGCCAATTTCATGCAATAAAGAGCCTCCTCATTACCAAAGTTGATAAATAAGACTTCCGTCGATTCAGAGTTTAACTTGGGGAAAAGTTTGGCTTCGGTTAAAGCAAGTTCAATTCTATCAAGACCGAAAGAAACCCCAATACCAGGTAAATCTTTAACTCCGAATATACCGGTTAAATCGTCATAGCGACCTCCTCCCCCTACAGAGCCGATCTCAATTCCTACCGCTTTTACTTCAAAAATAGCCCCGGTATAATAGTCTAGACCTCTGGCTAAGGTAAAGTCAAAGAACAAACGATTGGCTACGCCTAAGTCAGTTGCCTGAGTTAAAATAAATTTAAGGTCATTGAGGCCCTCCTCTCCCACGGTAGAATCCCCAATAAGATTAGTAAGCTCTTTTAACAATTCTTCATTGGAGCCTTTCAGATTTGCAATACTAGCGATAGCTTTTTCTGCTCCATCACCCATTTCCTTTGCCCGCATCTCTTTGATAACGCCATCTAAACCTATTTTATCAAGCTTATCCAAAGCAACAGTAAAACTTGAAAAGTGATCACTTAATCCGAAATTCTCCACAATACCGGCTAATACTTTTCGGTGATTTAGACGTATTTCAATTGGCAGGTTTAAGTTTTCAAAAACCTCTGAATAAAGTGCAATAAAGTCAATCTCCAAGAGTAGAGAGTTAGAACCGACCACATCGGCATCGCATTGATAAAACTCACGGAAGCGACCTTTTTGTGGACGATCGGCTCGCCAAACGGGCTGTATTTGGTAGCGTTTAAAAGGGAATACTAAGTCATTCCGGTTTTGCACAACGAAACGTGCAAAAGGTACCGTCAGATCATAGCGCAAAGCCTCTTCAACATTTTGATTTAAAGCATTTTCATTGTCTAAGCCGGCAGCCAAGGCTCGCTTCAATTTTTCACCTCGAGGCAATATTTTAAAAATCAATCTATCTCCTTCTTCCCCGTACTTGCCCGTTAAGGTCTCCAGCTTCTCCATTGCTGGAGTCTCTATCGCCTGAAAGCCATACTTTTTAAAAGAGTCTTTTAGAATGCCTAGGATATACTCACGATTTAACATCGCTTGTGGCAATTGATCCCGGGTTCCTTTGGGGAGAGATGGACTATACGACATAAAAAATTTTGCCGCAAAAGTAGCCAAAAAATAGCGCTATTCTAGGGGATCTTACAATCCTTTAATGCTCCATCGTAGCGAGAAGATCTTTGGAAAAAATACCAAGTTAATGAGTTGTGGGAATAATTTTCAACGGCACTTTCCTGCGCAAAATAAATTGAAGACCAAGCCTTTAATCCAAATTGCTCATAGCTTAATAGAGCTAGGCAGCGTGCCCTATGTTCACTAAGCGCATTATTAGCATCCTCATCATTTGAGTATAGATGAATAATTTGTTGGGTTACGAGTTCGAGATAGCGATTAAAAGTAAAGCTGGAAATTCGATCATAATTAATTTCATGCCATTCGGGTGAACCATTGCGGAACTTTAACGAAAATGAATCTCCAATTTTTAGTGGCATCCCATTGCCCGCCAACATATTAAGCCTTACTCCTCGAACATAGGCTATATCTTCATGAAATTGATTATCAACACTAAAGCGATAGACCACTCGGTTTCTTTCAATGCCAATTACCTCTGCTATGCTTAGTTGTGGATCGGCATTTACATAAAGTGTTAAACCTTGGTGATAAGAAAATATACTGGCGATTACTAAAAATATTATTGCAATTAAGCTGACTATCGCATTTCGATAAGACCGATTTTGCTTTGCTATAAGCTCTAATCTGCGCAAAGCCGCTCTTTTAATAGCCTTCCTCTTCGCCTTTTCTTCAGCTGTCTTTTTAAGAAGTTCATAGAACCTAACGATTTCTTCTTCACTGGGCTTTTTTGGAGGTGTTTTTACCTTTCGGACACCCCTAATCACCTCGTATGCTTCAAGGATTTCCTTGAATCTCTCTCGGCCATTAGGATTCAGATCGGGGTGATAGCGCTTTGCCAGTCTCCGATAAGCTTTTTTAACCTCTTCTTTAGAAGCGCCTTCATGCAGGCCCAAAGTTTTATAATAGTGATTCAAAAACGCTTAAAATTTGTTTATTCAGGCTATAAAAATAGTCCGATAAATCATTAACTTTAGCATTATTTTAAAAACTCTTTATGCTATTATCTATTTTATTGGGGATCTTCGTTTTAGTAATCCTTTTTCTTGGCCTATTTTTAGTTAAACAACAACAAATTGCAGTCGTGGAAAGATTTGGCAAATTTTTAAACACTCGATCGCCAGGAATACACTTACTAATTCCATTGGTAGATAGAGTAGCCGGTCGCGTTAATTTAAGAATTCAACAATTGGACGTTTTGGTAGAAACAAAAACCAAGGATGATGTTTTTGTTCAGATGAAAGTTTCCGTTCAATATGTAGTTTTGGAATCTGCGGTTTATGATGCCTTCTATCGCCTAGAGAACCCCCAGGCTCAAATAACATCCTATGTTTTTGATACGGTTAGAGCTGAGGTTCCAAAACTTCGCTTAGATGATGTTTTTGAGAAAAAAGATGATGTCGCGATTGCCTTAAAACGTGAATTAGAAGAGGCAATGAATACTTACGGTTACGGAATAATAAAAGCTCTGATAACAGATATTGACCCTGATAATGCCGTTAAAGAAGCGATGAATCGTATTAATGCCGCGGAAAGAGAAAAGGTTGCAGCGGAATATGATGGAGAAGCAGAAAGAATCAGAATAGTTGCAAAGGCTACGGCTGAAGCGGAAAGCAAGAGACTACAAGGACAAGGAATAGCAGATCAAAGGAGGGAAATTGCGCGGGGTTT
>JBNMPT010000064.1:0-9800 GCA_051277025.1 Roseivirga sp.
TAGTTGTGTCAGGAGCAATACTCTTGCTTCTCGGTTTATTTCGTTTTGGCGCTTTAGCCGAGTTCTTCCCGGCTTCAGCCATTAAGGGTATGCTCGCTGCTATCGGTTTGATTATTCTTAGCCGCCAAATTCATGTGCTTATTGGTATAAATAAACCATCTGGCGAAAGTGCTCCAGAGCTGCTGGTAGAAATATTTAGCAGTATAAAGTTAGCTTGGATGGATCAAAGCTCTTATCCTGCCGCTATTTTAGGCTTAGTAAGTCTATTTCTGCTTTTCATTATTCCTAGTAAAGGAATTTCTTGGTTAAGTAAAATCCCAGCCCCTATGTGGGTAATAAGTATCGGAATGGGTTATAGCTATCTCTCGCAAAACTTTCCCGCTGTTTTTCCTGCTTTCGCAGATGATCATTTAGTGAGTCTTCCGGAAAACCTGAGCAATAGTATTGTCTTTCCAAACTTTTCGCAAATTGCCACGGGGAGCTTTATAAGCATTGCCTTTTCCTTAGCCTTTATTGCCGCCATTGAATCTTTGTTAAGCATAAAAGCCGTCGATAAATTGGACCCGCTGCATCGAAGAAGTAATGTGAATAAAGATCTAAGAGCACTGGGCTTAGCCACAATAATATCGGGAATGCTCGGCGGTTTAAATGTAGTTGCCGTAATAGCGCGCAGCTCTGTAAATGTTAATAATGGAGCGACTGAGCGTTGGTCAAATTTATTTCACGGTATATTTTTAGGTCTGTTCTTTCTTCTTTTCAGTACCCAGCTTCAGAATATTCCTCTTTCAGTTTTGGCGGCGATTCTGGTCTATACCGGTTTTAAATTGACAGCGCCTTCGCAGTTTAGAGCCATGGCCGAAGTGGGTTGGGAAGAGCTGTTATTGTTTATTCTTACCTACACGGCGACCCTGTTTACCAATTTAATTACGGGAATAGCTTTAGGAATGCTGGCTACGCTTATATTTCAATTGATAAGTATGGGGAAAGGAACAGTTTTCTTGCGTAATCTGTTTAGACCTAATACTTTGCTTTACGAGGAAGAGAGTCATAAATATCATTTGAGCGTGCGGTCTTTTGCTACTTTTTTAAATTTCCTTCGCATCAAGAATCACCTCGATACCCTGTCCACTCAATCGGAGGTTATTGTAGATTTTAGTCTTACTACTTATGTGGATTATTCGGTCTTAGAGCATCTTCATCAATACAAAATCAATTTTCAAAATGGTGGTGGTCATTTAGAAATTATTGGCTTAGATGACTTAGGGAGAAGCTCTTCGCATCCTTTGGCAAATAGAAGACCGCGTAAGTTTTTTGAAAAGAAAGGTTATACTCTTACGAAAAGACAAAAAGCATTGCGCCTCTTTGGCCTTAGTCACGATTTTGATTTCGACCACCATGAAGTAGATGAATCTATGGGCTTTCAGAACTTTGATTATTTCAAGTTCAAGCCGATTAACCTTTTGCGAAATCGCTTGGCCCCAAAACGCAATCCCAATTGGTTTTTGGCAGATGTGCATTATCAAGAAGGTGATTTTTATGGACATCAGGCATTACACGCCACTATGGTGCGCATTCCATTGAATGTAAATGCGCCCTTATTTGTTATTGATCAAGAAAGCTTGCTCGATAAGGTGGCTTTTTTAGCGGGTTTTAAGGATATCGTTTTTGAATTATACCCTGATTTTTCTAATCGTTATAAGGTTAAAGGCGATAAGGCTAAGGCGATCAAGCGATTTTTAAGTCGACCAATAATTGAGTTTTTAGAAGAGCATAAAAGTTTTCATATTGAATGTAACGGTAAATCTTTATTGATTTTTGAGAAAGAACGCAATGCTACCATCAGTGAAATAAAGCAATTGGTTAATTTTGCGGTCTTATTCTCGGATCTTTTAAATAAAGTACATGCTTAGATTAAAATTGCCAACTGATCCGCGTTGGGTCAACATTGCAGAAAAAAATATTGAAGAGATTTTAACGGATCATGCTTTTTGTGAGCAAAAGGCCGCCTCAACTGCCATATCGCTAATAATCACTTATCCCGAACACAGTGATCTGGTAACGGAAATGTCGGCCTTGGTGCGCGAGGAAATGAGTCATTTTGAAATGGTTCACAAGCGTATTTTGGAGCGAGGCTTTATTCTTGGCCGAGATCGTAAAGATGAATACGTAGCGCGGGTTGTCAAGTTCTTTCCTCATGCGGGAGACCGCAAGCTTCGTTTGGTGCACCGCTTGTTAATAGCGGCCTTAATTGAAGCGAGAAGTTGCGAGCGCTTTAAGGTTCTTTCAGAAAATTTAGAAGACCAGGAACTAGCGAGTTTTTACGCCAAGCTAATGATTAGCGAGGCCAATCATTATACGATGTTTTTAAGGTTTGCTCGCAAATATGGAGAACGTACTTATGTAGATAAAAAGTGGGATGAGCTGCTAACTTTTGAAGCCGAAGTCATGCAAGATTTTGGCGATAAAGAGCTCATTCACGGTTAAAGTTTCACCCCTCTCAAATAAGATAAAATGGAAAGATTAATGCTTGATCAGGTTCATCAGGACCTGGGCGGTAAAATGGTAGATTTTGCAGGTTTTAATATGCCGGTACAATACGAAGGTCTTAATGTTGAGCACCAACATGTGCGTTCTGCAGTGGGCGTATTTGACGTAAGTCATATGGGCGAGTTTTTTGTGGAAGGTCCGCAAGCGCTCGACTTTCTTCAAAAAGTAAGTTCAAACGATGTTTCTAAGCTTACCCCGGGAAAAATCCAGTACAGCTGCCTCCCTAATGATAAGGGCGGTATTGTGGATGATCTGTTGATTTATTGTCTGTCGGAAAACGCCTATATGTTAGTAGTTAACGCTTCTAATATTGATAAGGACTATAATTGGCTAGTCTCGCATCTACCGAAAGGTTTAAGCATAGATAACCAAAGTAGCAGCTGGTCATTATTTGCTGTTCAGGGGCCTAAAGCGGCAGGAGCCTTGCAGTCTTTGACTGATTTGGACCTTGCAGCAATGAAGTATTACACTTTTGACAAAGGCACTTTTGCAGGATGTGATAATGTAATAGTTTCTGCTACGGGTTATACTGGCGCGGGCGGATTTGAAATCTACGTTCCAAACGAACATGCTTTATCAGTGTGGGAAGAAATTTTTAAGGCTGGCGCAGATTTGGATATCAAGCCCATTGGCTTAGGGGCACGGGATACGCTGCGCTTGGAAATGGGTTTTTGTCTTTATGGAAATGATATAGACGATACCACATCGCCTTTAGAGGCCGGTTTAGGATGGATTACTAAGTTCAGTAAAGACTTTATTAATTCGGAGGCTTTAAAGGCTCAGAAAGAAGCGGGTTTAAGTCGTCGTTTAACGGGCTTTATTATGGAAGACCGCGGTATTCCTCGTCATGATTATGCGGTGCTAAATGAAGAGGGCGAAAATATTGGCGTAGTGACCAGTGGAACTCAGGCGCCTAGTTTAGGGAAAGCGATTGGTATGGCTTACCTGCAAAAAGCGTATTTAGCCGAAGGCACGGAGATTTTTATACAAGTGCGAAATAAACAGCTTAGAGCGAAGGTGGCGAAAGCGCCTTTTTATAAAGCTTAGAATTTATCTAGAAACAGAAAAAGCGGTCCCGAATATTCGAGACCGCTTTTTTTTGTGGGAAAATGCTCGCTAAAGCTATTTACTAATAGTAGCGTTTGCGACGTACTTCAGCAATGTATTTACTTAAGCGAATAACTTGACGGCTATAACCATATTCGTTATCATACCATACGTAGAGCACCATATTTTTGCCATTACGATCTACAATTGTAGCCGGTGAGTCGAAGACAGAAGGACAAGATTCGCCCACGATATCACTCGATACCAATTCGTTGCTAATAGAGTATCTAATTTGTTCAACCAAATCTCCTTTAAGGGCAGCGCTGCGCATAGCGGCATTAACGGCTTCTACCGTGGTAGTTTTTTTAACTTCTAAGTTTAAAATTGCCAAAGAACCGTTGGGTACAGGCACGCGAATAGCATTGGAGGTAAGTTTACCTTCCATAACAGGCAGTGCCTTCGCTACCGCTTTTCCAGCGCCAGTTTCGGTAATTACCATGTTTAATCCCGCTGCGCGACCTCTCCGGTATTTACTGTGCATATTATCAACCAAATTCTGGTCATTGGTATAGGCATGAACGGTTTCAATATGACCGCGTTCCACCCCAAAATTATCTTCAATAACTTTAAGAATAGGGGTAATGGCGTTGGTGGTGCAGCTAGCCGCTGAGAAAATATCCACTGTCTTAGGATCGTGATCGGTTTGGTTTACACCGTGCACGATATTGGGCACTCCTTTACCAGGAGCGGTTAATAATACTTTAGAAACTCCTTTCGCTTTTAGGTGACGACTCAACTCGACATCATCGCGAAAAGCACCGGTGTTATCAATTACTAAGGCATTATCAATGCCGTAAGAAGTATAGTCAATATCCTCGGGAGCCTTGGCGGAGATAAACTGTACCTGGCGTCCGTTAATAATAAGTGACATAGTTTCTGGGTCGGCGATAACCGTTCCTGGGAAATTTCCGTGTACCGAATCTACTCTTAAGAGAGAAGCGCGTTTTTCTAAACTTTCGGCGGTTTCTTTTCTGGAAACTACGGCCCGCAAGCGCAACTGTTCGCCTTTACCTTCTTGGGCAATTAACTCGCGCGCTACCAGACGACCGATTCTACCAAAGCCGTAAAGAACAACATCTTTAGGGTTAGCGCTACTACTATTCTCGGCACCAATAAAGTCGGTAAGCTTGCTAGTTAGGAATGAGTTTAAGTTTTCAAAATTCTCTTTCTCATTTAACCATTCACTGGCAATACGTCCAATGTCTAAACGCGCCGAAGCTATTTCCATTTGCACCATTTCGTCTAAAAGGGCCACCGTGTCTTCAATAGTAATATCCTGTCCAACAATCTGACGAGCGTATTCGTGTAAGTTTAATACTTCACTAGGGCGTTGATCGATTAAGGTATTGCGGAATAAAACCGTTTCAATGCCCTTATCTAAGTGAAGGTCGTTAATGTTTTTGATAAAACGAACCGCCGCTTTTTCTTGCGCGATGCGCTCAGCTACAGTTGCGTGGTAATTGTGGTTGTTAGCCATGGTATATGTTTTGAGAGAGGTTAAAAACGGCGCAAAGGTATTTCTTTCAAAATTAATGAGAGGTCCTTTTTTAAGAGGTCCTTGAGAGCTTTGAAGTAGACTAAGCAATAGAAGCATGGATGTTTTACCTTCGCAAAAAATCATAGCCATGCAGCGCGTAGTTTTAGTTCTATTATCAGCCTTAAGTTTATCTTGTTCTCAGCAATCCGCTCTCCAAGAGGAAAGTTATAATGGCTATGCCCAAGGAACTACTTTTCACATCTCTTATCTTTTTGAGGGCGCAGCAAAAGATAGAAGTGGCCTGATAGACAGCATCCTAAAATCGGTTGATCGTTCCTTAAGCACTTATGACTCTGAATCGTTAATTTCAAAGCTCAATAGAGGCGATACTATTTCCATAGATGTGCATTTAATGGAAATGCTAAAACAGTCGAAAGAGGTTTTTGAAAATAGTAGTGGTTATTTCGATCCGACCATAGCGCCTTTAGTGCAGTTCTGGGGCTTTGGTCCCAAAGCGAATGCAAATAAAGATACCGCCTTGGTAGATAGTATTTTAAACTTTACGGGTTTTGAAAAATTGAACTTTCAAAGCACAGTATTTTCTCTTCCTTTAGGCATGAGCTTAGATTTCAATGCAATCGCGCAAGGCTATACGGTAGACGTGTTGGCAAAGCATTTAGAAGCGGAAGGCATTGTGAATTATATGGTGGAAGTAGGCGGAGAACTGCGCTGTTTAGGCGAAAATTACCAAGGCCAAAAGTGGCGTATTGGCGTTGATAAGCCCGTGGAAGAAATAGATCAGCAAGATCGTTTTCAGTTTATCCTCGCCTTGGATAGTGCTGCGCTTGCAACATCGGGTAATTATCGCAAGTTTTGGGTTGATACTCTTAGCGGTATGCGCTACTCTCATACTATTAATACCAAGACTGGTTGGCCGGTAAGAAATAGATTGTTGAGCGCCTCCGTTATTGCTTCTCAAGCAAGTATGGCTGATGCTTATGCTACGGCCTTCATGTCTATGGGTTTGGAAAAGGCAATAAAATTCTTGGATCAAAAGCAAGACCTAGAAGCCTATCTAATTTTTAGCGATGAAGAGGGGAATTGGCAGATACACCAAAGTCCGGGTTTCGCTAAAATGCTGGTAAATTAAATATTGGCGGGGGAAACCTTAGAATTATCGCTATCCTCTTTTTTACATTTATCTTCGGGTGATGCACCACAGAAAGAGCAAGACTCTCCTTCTTCGTTTAAGAAGGGGCTATTGCTGGCACAGGTACCATTAAATTCACCATCTTTTTTCGCCCAAATTTTGATTGCGATCCCGGCAAAGCCAAGTCCTAAAAGTACGGCTGCTGCTAAAAAAACTGCCATTTTTATTATATTAAATTAACTTCCATTTCTAACTGAACTGCAAAGGTACTGTATATAGAATGCAGTATTTCTTCTGCTAGGAATTTTATTTCCGCTCCCTTTGCACTACCATAATTAACAAGCACAAGGGCTTGTTTGTTGTGAACACCAGCATCTCCGCGTCGGAACCCTTTCCAGCCCGCCTTTTCAATTAACCATCCTGCTGCTAGCTTCATTTGCTGGTTTGTAGCAGGGTAGGCCACTATTTCTGGGAACTTTGCCTTTAGTTCTAGATATTGTTCTTGACTTACCACTGGGTTTTTGAAAAAGCTACCGGAGTTGCCAATTTCTGCGGGGTTAGGCAATTTGCTACTTCGTATCGCTATGATAGCTTGAGAGATATTATGAATGTTAGGTTCTAATTCTCTTTGATTAAGTTCCGCCTTAATCGCACCGTAGTCCATCCTAAGTTTATGGTTTCGCTGCCTTAGGCGAAAGGTCACTTTTACAATGAGGAAGCGTCCTTTGGCTGCCGATTTGAAAATAGAATCACGGTAAGCGAATTTGCATTCTTCGGCCGAGAAAATCTTTAAAGAATTATCCTTTAAATCAACGGCCTCTACTGATTCTAGATGGTCCTTCACCTCGACGCCGTAGGCGCCAATATTCTGAATAGGAGCGGTTCCCACATTTCCAGGAATAAGGCTTAAATTTTCCAATCCGCCCAAATTATTATCCAGACTAGCTACTACAAATTCATGCCAATTTTCGCCTGAAAAGGCACTAAATAAAGATTCATCTTCCGAAATAACTTCGAGACTTATCCCTAATAAGTCAACCTTTATTACTAAACCATCAAAATCTTGGGTGAGCAAAATATTACTGCCACCTCCAAGCCAAAGGATAGGTAGGGTTTTATACTCCTCTTGCTTTGCAAGCCAAATTAAATCTTCCAATTTTTGCAATCGGAAAAAATAACGTGCTTCAGCAGCAAGGCCAAAAGTATTATAATTTAAAAGGGCTACTTTTTCCTCAATACTAGGCATTGCGGTCTAAATGTGTTCCTGGGTATTCCGTGAGTGCTTTTTCTAAAAGATCGATACAATCTTGAAGTTTTCCTTTTTCCAGTACATAGGCCATTCTTACTTGGTTTAAGCCCATCCCTGGTGTAGAATAGAAGCCTTCCGCAGGAGCAACCATTAAAGTTTTTCCATTATGCTGAAAGTCCGATAAAAGCCACTGTGCAAAAGTCTCCGCATTATCTACTGGTAATTGCACCATAGCATAAAAGGCTCCTTTTGGCTTGGGGCAAATCACGCCGTCTATTTTATTAAGTCCATCCACTAATATATCGCGACGTTCTTGGTACTCATTTTTAACATCTACGTAATATGATTCTGGGGTATCCAAGGCTGCTTCTGCTGCAATTTGAGCCATTGTGGGCGGACTTAAACGCGCCTGAGCGAATTTCAAGGCAGTAGCCATAAGTTTACCGTTGCGAGTAATCATGCAACCGATGCGCGCGCCGCACATACTATATCGTTTAGATACGGAATCAATTACGATGGCATTTTCCTCTAAACCCTTTAAGTTTAGGATCGAGTAGTGCTTGGCGTCTCCGTAGGCGAACTCACGATAAACTTCGTCTGCAATAAGATAGAGGTCGTGCTTTAATACCAATGCGCGTAATTTCTCAAGCTCCTCGGCACTATATAAATAACCCGTTGGATTTCCAGGATTACAAATCATAATCGCTTTGGTAAGCGGCGTAATCAGATCTTCAAAGGACTCGATGGGAGGAAGAGCGAAGCCATTGTCAATTTGAGAAGTAACCGGAACAACCTTGGCGCCAACACTAATACCAAATCCGTTGTAATTTGCATAGAAGGGTTCAGGGATAATAATTTCATCACCGGGATCGGTAATGGAGCTTAAGGCAAATAGTATTGCTTCTGATCCTCCCGTGGTAACGATTAAATCATTTTCGGAGATATCAATCTTATGTTTGGCGTAATATTTAGCTAAAGCCTTTCTATAGCTACTAAATCCTTCCGAAGGACTGTACTCTAAAATACTAAGATCGGCGTTTTTTACGGCGCTAATGGCTTGTATAGGGGTAAGAATATCAGGCTGACCGATATTAAGATGATAGACTTCCTTTCCCTTCAATTTCGCCGCCTCTGCAAAGGGGGCTAATTTACGGATGGGAGATTCAGGCATTGTCTGCCCTTTGATAGAAATATTTGGCATTTAAAAATCTTTCAAAATTCAAAAAGCAAAGTTAGCAGAAGCTTGCAATTTCTAACAAAGAATTTCGCCTAAGATTTGAGCAAAAAAAAAGCCCCAAACAGAAGTCTGAGGCTTTTTTTTCGATGGATTTTACTTGGCCATTAAGGAGCTTTGCTCTTTTTCTGGCGTTGTTTTTACTTGTACGGGCTTTTTAACTTGTCCCTTAATACGTAAAACCTTTACTGGTGTATCAGCATTTGAATTTACGGTAACGCTTTTGTTGATCGGACCAACACGTTGCGTGTCATATTTTACTTTAATTACGGCAGATGCTCCCGGTGCAATAGGCTCTTTCGGCCAACTAGGAACAGTACAACCACAAGAACCGCGAGCATTGGTAATAATTAAAGGTTCTTTTCCTTTGTTAAAGAATTTAAATTCTCTTTCTCCATTGGCTCCTTTTTCAATCGAGCCATAATCAACTACTTCTGTTTCGAAGTTAATTGTTGGCGCATTAGGATTTTG
Organism: Roseivirga sp.; assembly: GCA_051277025.1. Lineage (GTDB taxonomy): Bacteria > Bacteroidota > Bacteroidia > Flavobacteriales > Schleiferiaceae > Croceimicrobium. Next base: position 9,236 of record JBNMPT010000064.1, read on the forward strand.
GGATTTTTCCTGTGCGATAGCACCGAATCCAAAAATGGCCACTGCCAAGATAGTGATCACTTGTTTCATAATTGTTCTTTAATTAAGAGTTCAAATTTAGTGTATTCTATGGTTTTTCCACGACCAATTAGATAACGAAAATTATACCAAAGAAAAATAACCAGCCTCTAGGCTAAATATTAACTTTGCCAAACTTGATAAATATTGAGCTTTAAATTAATCTCCATGAGCATATCTCCCAAATTTGATCACCTTAATGCCGAAGACAAATGGTATCAGTATTGGTTAGATCAAAAGTACTTTCAATCGAAACCTGATGATCGTGAGGCCTATACCATTGTAATGCCGCCACCAAATGTTACGGGGGTTCTACACATGGGACATATGCTTAATAATACCTTACAGGATGTTATTATTCGCAGAGCGCGTATGCGTGGCTTCAACGCTTGTTGGGTGCCCGGTACTGATCACGCCTCTATTGCAACTGAGGCAAAGGTGGTTCACAAGTTAAAAGAGGAGGGAATTGATAAATTTGAGATTGGTCGCGAAGCTTTTTTAGAGCATG
>JBNMPT010000065.1:0-9646 GCA_051277025.1 Roseivirga sp.
GAGAAGAAGAAAATAACCGCTTCCGTGGTCAAACCAACTACAAGCATTAAATCTGCTCCGGGAAGGTGAAGGATTTTAAACATCGCTCCAAGGATTACTACGGCTGCACCCCATCCGTAAAGTTTTGCCATGAAATTTTTGAAACGCTTGCTGTTTACATCAATTAAAGCCATGTAAGAAATTTAAAGTTAGTTACTAAAAAGTATTAAAATGAAAATTAAAAGTCTGCTAAATCACGTCCCATGAAGCTTTGCACAGTACGGAAGCCTACATAAGACTTAGACGTATCAGCATATTCATTATCACGTGTGCTTACTTGCAGGTAGTAAGCAACATCCTTCCAACTGCCACCGCGGGTAACTTTGCGTGTTAGAGTAGGCTCATCGCCTTCTTTAGCATTATATTCAAAGTTTGCACTGATATCAGAAACGTAATAGTAACTGGCGGCATCAAATGCGGTATTAGTCCATTCAGATATGTTACCCGACATATTGTATAAATCAAAATCGTTAGGAGCATAAGCGGTTACTTTTACAGGGTAAAATCCACCATCTGCGGTAACATTACCTCTCAATGGTTTGAAGTTAGCCAAATAACAACCAGAACTATTCATGGCGTAAGGACCACCCCAAGGATAAGGGTTTAGCTCTTGCCCTCCACGAGCGGCGTATTCCCATTCTGCTTCGGTAGGTAAGCGGAATTCTTGCTCGGTAAAGTAGCCACTAGCTTTTAGATGATTGTTGCGATACTTAGTTCTCCAATTACAAAATGCGCGCGCTTGATACCAGCTAACTCCCACTACTGGATAGTCGTCGTAGGCTGGATGCCAAAAATATTTGTCGTGCATGGGATCATTATAGCTGTAAGTGAAATCATGTATCCAGCATAATGTATCAGGGTAAACGTTTATTACGCCACCTTCAAAAAAGGAACTACGGTCTGAGATTTCTTTTGAATTTTTTACATAATCACGGTAAGAGAAATATTCTCCATCCTGATCAGCATCATTATGGTCAAAATCAACTCGATTAGACTTTTGCGCAGCCTTTTGTTTGTTAATCCAGAAATAGGAATAGTTTAGTTGACGAGCGTCGATCATGCGTGCACCCATAAATTGCTCTTCGGGTGGAAGGTAGATGCTCTCTACAATTTCGGTATACTCGGCAGAGGGATAGTCTTCGGTTTTCCACTCTAGGAAAGGTTCCCAATCAATATGTCGTTGCATACTATCGGGGAAATTCAGAGACACATACTCTTGGAAGAACGTCGGGTCTTCTTGGTTCGCAGCATCAATAAATTCATAGCCTTCTACTAATCCATCTTCCCCTAAGCGAAAGCGCGTGATAGAATCACGTACCCAACTTACAAACTGGCGATACTCATTATTAGTAATCTCAGTTTGATCCATCCAGAAGGAAGGAACGGAAACGGTTTTAGTAGGTGAGATCAAAGTGTATGGTACATCTTGATCAGAATTACCCATGTTAAAGGACCCTTGTGGAATGTAAACCATTCCATAGGGCTGGGATGGATACCAATTCGGTCGGTCAGAAACGCCTACGAGTTCACCGTAGTCGTTGCTGCTGCAGCTCGCAAATAGCGCAGCACTGAGGGTTAGTAATAAGATTCTCTTCATGTCGTTGACGTTGTATTCTTTTTCTTCAACAGTTCCTAAAATTCAGGGCTGCTATATTACAAAAATCTTGGGTTTTTATAACTTCCTTTTTCTCTTGGGGGAATTTCTATTTTAAAACAGTATTGAACCATCACTTCATGACTTCCTCCGCCTTGCCCTGAAAGTGCTGATGTGGCAACATCATACGAATATCCTAGCCTAATATCGGGTGTAGCTTGCCAGCCTAATGTAGCAGCAACGGCGTCTTGCAGCCTGTATGTAACGCCTCCCCAAAACTTATTATTATATACTCCGGTAACATTAATATCAAAAGTGGTACTACCAGAAGTTAATTTAACCAAGGTACTTGGTCTTAGTTCCCAGTTGGTTGCTGGGATAGCCCAATTGTAACCCCCCATTGCGTAAATGTGTCTCGCGTTCTTAAAGGAAGCTACTTCGGATGCTGCTCCAGAGATAGAACTCACCTCAGCAGTGGACTCAATTACACGGGTACTAGAGATTCCACCCCAGAATTTTTGGTTTTCATAATAAACTCCAAAAATCCCGTCAATTTGAAAACCGTTGGCATCAATTGCGGGGATGGCTCCGTCTATCGCACCACTCGGATTAGTATAATCGGAAGGGATCCAAAGTGCATCACCTAATGATTTATTTAAGAATGAGGCTCCAATGCCTATTCCTAGAGTTCCGTTTGCTAATTGAAATTGGTAGGCATACATCAAACGGGCACTTACGTTATTAAAGAAGCCAATTTGATCGTTTACGATGCTGATCCCAATACCGCCGCCAATTTTTTTGATAGGAATATTTGCATTTACATTTTGAGTGGTGGGAGCACCATCAAAACCTACCCATTGGCTACGATGTAGCGCATTGAGACATATCGCTCCTCCTGATCCAGCTACGGCAGGATTGTAGTAAATGCGATTATGCATGAACTGCGTAAACTGCACATCCTGTTGAGAATGAGCAAGAAAAGGCAATGCAAATATGAAGAGGAGTAAAGATTTCTTCATCTAAGGTTTGTGTTAAAAATTGTTAACAACGTGTTGTTGAGATCCCAAATATAAAGGTTTGAATATATATGCATTCAGAAAATGTTGATTTTCCTTAAATATTTGTTGATAACAGCTGAATGTCAGACTGCTTTTTTCATTGCCTTCCACCAGCGCTCGGGGATTTCGTTTTTCATTGCTTCCAAGTAATCGCTGTAACTGCATGGTATCAAAGTATGTCGCTCAGAGCTTAAGCCAGGATTATCTTTTACAGGAACTTCAATCCACCATCGGCCAGATAGAGGGCTTTTGTAAAAAACAAGTTCGTACTGTCCATCATTTATGAGCACTATGAACTTTTGATATTCTTTTTTGCTCGCAAAAGGGTAGTCACCTTTGCGTTGATTGAAGCCTTCAAGGAAATACCAGATCATTTGCGCTACTAAATGAGCGGTGCGTCCTTCTTTATCGGCTAAAGCATTACACTCATAAATACCAAAGGAGCTTACCTTATCGCTTATGCCGCTATAACGGGCGATTGCACATGCTTCTTCACCAGAGAACCCATTAGGGCTGTGAAAGGTGTTTCCCGGTGCGTCACTTTGTTTAACGGCAGAAATATCGAAACTTACCATATCGGCGTCGCGTAAAATTGGTTCGCTTTCACTGATGTTATTGCGCATCTTGCCCAAGCGGTAAAGCTCAAAGAACATACGTTCCATAAGGTCAATTTCTTCTTGATTAACAAAGTAAGTTTGGTAACCAATATTGCTGAAGTTATAGAGTATATAGGGCTTTTGTAATACAATATGACTAAGAAAGCTGCGGTGGTTGAGCTTCTCATCTTGCTTCCCTAAGTCAAACTGTGCATCAATACTTACCAGATTTACAGTTTGTTCTAATTGGTCGTAAGCGCGAAAATTACCGTAGCAAACATCTTGGCTGCCGCCAATGATCACCGGTATAATGCTCTTTTTAAGCAATGCGGAACAGACCTCGCGCAAGGCAACAAAAGTGTCGTTAACTTTTTCTCCAGCGTAGATATTACCAAGGTCACAGGCTTTTATGGCCCAATTCCCCCAATATAGTGGGTAAAGGTATTTCCGCACTTGATCAGGACTTTGTGCCGCTCCAGCGTTATCACTGCCGCGGTCTTCCATTACACCGATAAAGGCGATTTGCATGCCATCCAAGTCTGGTAGGCCTTCAATCTCTCGATGAACGGAAATGCTTTGACCCAAAACTTGACTATTACTGCCTTGTATAGATTCAAGAATACTATTACCAACGGGGCTTAGGAAATCCTCTAGCATCATTTCTTAGCGGCGGGCTTTTTAGCCGCCGTTTTTTTAGCCGCCGTTTTTTTGGCAGGGGCTTTTTTAGCAGGGGCCTTCTTCTTGGCTTCTTCCATTATTACCAAACATTCGGCACGGCTTAGATCTTCGGGTTTTTCAGTGTCTTTAGGAAGCTTAAAGTTTCTTCTTCCGGATTTTAAGTAAGGGCCATATTTCCCGTTAAGGATTTCAATAACCGGTTTCTCTTCATCCAAGACCTTGATATATTTGTTTTTATCGGCTTCTAATTTGGCTTCCATTATCTCCACGGCACGCTCTAGTTCAATGGTCATTGGGTCGTCTCCATCTTCCTCTTTAATAGAGGCAAAGGTGGTCTTATAGCGAACGTAAGGTCCAAAACGACCAATATTGGATTCGATCTTTTCGCCAAGATACTCTCCTAAATTACGGGGAAGTTTAAAAAGCTCCAAGGCATCCTCAAGGGAGATAGTATCGATGCTTTGCCCTTTGCGCAAACTTGCGAAGCGGGGTTTTTCTTCATCTTCGGTAATTCCAATCTGAATCATTGGGCCATAGCGACCAATACGAGCGATAATTGGCTTACCACTTTTTGGGTCTTCTCCCAAAGCACGCTCGCCACTGGCGCGTTCCGAGTTTTCTTCCACCTCTTTTAGGTGAGGATGGAATTCGCTGTAAAAGCGGCCTAGCATTTCTGTCCATACTTCTTGCCCTTGCGCAATTTGATCGAACTGTTCCTCCACTGAAGCGGTGAAATTGAAATCAAGGATATCATTGAAATGCTCCGTTAAAAATCCATTTACCACCACCCCGATATCGGTAGGGATGAGTTTGTTTTTGTCGGCACCAGTGGTCTCGCTTAATTTTTCTTCTTGCAGACCATTACTTGCCAATATTAATTGCAAATACTCGCGTTTTGTGCCGCTTAGTTCAGATTTCTCAATGTATTCACGCTTAATAATGGTGGTGATGGTGGGCGCGTAGGTAGAGGGACGACCAATGCCCAGTTCTTCTAGTTTTTTTACGAGGCTAGCTTCGGTAAAACGAGCAGGGTGCTTGGTAAAGCGCTGGGTGGCGGTAATGCTACTTCGGTCAAGAGCCTCGCCTTTTTTGCAGGCCGGTAGCATTGAAGAGTCTTCTTCTTGATCTTCGTCATCATTACCTTCAAGGTATACTTTTAAGAATCCTTCGAATTTAATTACCTCACCACGGGCTACAAATTCGTGCTGCTCGCTAGGAGTTTGAATGCGGAAAACGGTACGTTCCAATTGAGCATCGCTCATTTGGGAAGCAAGGGTGCGTTTCCAAATTAAGTCATAAAGTCGCATCTGTTGATCGGTGCTTCCCGCTTTGGCTTTACCCATATTGGTGGGGCGTATCGCCTCATGCGCTTCTTGTGCTCCCTTACTTTTAGTATTGAATTTTCGGGATTTAGCATAATCAGCGCCGTAGCTGCTAGTGATTTCCGCCGCCGCGTCTTTCAAGGCATCTTCCGAAAGGTTTAAAGAATCGGTACGCATATAGGTGATAAAACCTGCCTCGTAGAGCTTTTGCGCTACCGACATGGTTTGGCTAACGCCGAAATATAGTTTTCTGGCCGCTTCTTGCTGCAAAGTAGAAGTGGTGAATGGCGCCGCGGGTGATTTCTTGGCTGGTTTAGTTTCGACTGAGGCAATATCAAACTGGTGGCTTTCACATTTTTTAAGGAATGTTCTTGCTTCGTCTTCAGTTTTGAAACGCTTGTTTAACTCCGCTTTAAAGGATTTGCCATTGGTATTGCTGAATTCAGCAACCACCTTAAAATAGGCTTCTGCATTAAAATTGCGTATTTCCATTTCGCGCTCTACGATGAGACGCACGGATACGGATTGCACTCGACCGGCAGAAAGGCCCGCTTTTACTTTTTTCCAAAGGATGGGGGAAAGTTCAAAGCCAACTAAGCGGTCAAGAATGCGCCTTGCTTGCTGGGCATTTACTAAATCGATATTAATGTTACGCGGGTTTGAGATCGCGCGATCAATAGCTTTTTTGGTGATCTCAGAGAAGGTGATGCGATTGGTTTTAGTGGGAATCAGCTCTAAAGCTTCGTAAAGGTGCCAAGCAATAGCTTCTCCTTCACGATCCTCATCCGAAGCCAACCAAACCATTTCGGCCTCCTTGCTTAATTTCTTTAATTTCTTAACTATATCCTTCTTATCGCTGCTTACAGCGTAATTAGGGGCAAAGTTATTGGCGACGTCTACGCCCATGTCTTTTTGGACAAGATCACGAATATGGCCAAAGCTTGATTCTACCTGGAAGTCCTTTCCCAGTATCTTTTCTATTGTTTTTGCTTTAGCAGGTGACTCGACAATCACTAAATTTTTCGGCATGCCTAAGGGGGTGTTTTCGGTGTAATCTGGGTACAAATTAAGTTAATAGTTTTTTGAAAAGCTTGATCTTCTCATTTTCAATGCATTCTTATTTTCTGTCAAACTGGCATAATGCACTCTTATTTGTACCTTTGTAGCCCTTAAAAATGAAAGAATGAGAGAAGCTGTCTTAGAAGGTAAAACAATGGATGAGAGTATTCAAGGCACGGCCTTGGTGCAGAAGGAAGGGCCTAGCTCAAGGAAATTATACATCGAGAGCTACGGTTGTCAAATGAATTTTTCAGACAGCGAAATTGTTGCCTCTATTTTGGCAAAAGAGGGTTTTGGGACTACCAGAAATGTAGAAGAGGCGGATTTAGTGCTCATAAATACCTGTTCAATTAGGGATAAAGCAGAGCAAACGGTAAGAAAACGTCTTAGCAACTTAAATCAGTTGAAAAAGGGTAAGCCCAATTTGAAGATTGGTGTTTTAGGATGCATGGCCGAGCGTTTGAAGGAAAAATTTTTGGAAGAAGAGAAACTGGTCGATCTAGTAGTTGGTCCAGATGCTTATCGCGATTTGCCCAATTTGTTAGAAGAGATTGAGGGAGGAGGAAAGGCAATTAATGTTATTCTTTCCAAGGAAGAGACTTATGGCGATGTAACGCCCGTGCGCATTGAGACAAATGGCGTGTCAGCCTTTATCTCGATAACACGCGGTTGTGATAATATGTGTACTTTTTGTGTAGTGCCTTTTACACGCGGTAGAGAACGCAGTCGAAATCCCGAAACTATTCTTGCGGAAGCAAAAGACTTGGAAGCGCGTGGATATAAGGAAATCACGCTTTTAGGTCAGAACGTAGATAGTTTCCTTTGGTACGGTGGTGGTTTGAAAAAAGACTTTGAGAAGTCGAGCTCAATTGCGCAGGCTTCGTCGGTAAATTTCGCCAAACTTTTAGGCATGGTAGCAGAAGCAGTGCCTCAATTACGGGTTCGTTTTAGTACCAGTAATCCCCAAGATATGGCGGATGATGTTTTGCATACCATCGCGGACCATGCAAATATTTGTAATCACATTCACTTACCCGTGCAGTCGGGGAGCAGTAGGATATTAAAAGAAATGAATCGCGGGCACAGTCGCGAAGAGTACATAGTTTTAATAGAGCGCATTCGGAAAATAATTCCCGGTTGTGGTATTAGTCATGATATGATCTCTGGCTTTCCCACGGAAACGGAGGAAGATCATCAAGAGACGTTAAGCTTGATGGAGTATGTGCGCTATAACTTTGGATTCATGTATTTTTATTCTGAGCGGCCTAATACTTTTGCCGCCCGGAAACTGGAGGATGATATTCCCATGGAGGTGAAAAAACGCCGTCTTAACGATGTCATTGAAATGCAGCATAAACATAGCTTTCAGCGCAATAAAGTTTATGTTGGCAAGACGGAAGAAATCCTTATTGAGGGAGATTCCAAAAAAAGTGATAAAGACTGGAAGGGCAGGAATGATCAAAATGCCGTGGTAGTTTTCCCGAAACAAGGAAACGAAAAGAAAGGAGACTTCGTTAAGGTTCTAATTAAAGAATGTACCACCGCTACCCTGCTGGGTGAGATTATAAGTAAAGATTAATGAGATTAAGCCTTAGTATTTTTGTGATTGCTTTTTTAAGCATGAGCCTCAGCGCCCAAGAGCTTGTAAACGGACGTTGGGTGGACGATGGTTTGCAGTTTAAAGTTTTGGAGCAATTCGTGAAGACGAAAGGAGAAATATACATCTGCCTGAGCGATAGCACAGGAGAGGTCTGCATAGAAAATCTAGTCTCAGGATATGAGTTGAAGATTTATAATGGCCAGGATAAGTTGCTTTGGGAAGGTTTTGGCAGTGGTCGTCGCAAAGGAGTGAAACTACCTAGTGCTTATCCACAGGCTAAATATTTCACGATTACGGCTTTCAAGCCTTGGGTGGTTAATAAGAGAACTGGAAACAAAATTCATCAGGCGAAAGCCATTGAATTAAAATATACTTTGCCTTGAATAGTCTGACAGAAATAAAACAGCGTTTCGGAATTATAGGAAACTCCTCGGGCTTAGAAAGAGCTTTGAATAAGGCCATGCAGGTGGCGGGAACGGATATTTCCGTTTTAGTTTCTGGCGAAAGTGGGGTGGGAAAAGAATCTATTCCACGTATCATTCATTCGCAAAGTCCGAGAAAGCATAATAAATACATAGCGGTAAACTGTGGGGCTATTCCTGAAGGAACAATCGACAGTGAGCTTTTTGGTCATGAAAAAGGCTCTTTTACCGGTGCAACAGCGGCACGTAAAGGCTATTTTGAAGAAGCCGATGGTGGCACTATTTTTTTAGATGAAGTGGGTGAGTTACCTCTTTCTACGCAGGTGCGCTTATTACGCGTTTTGGAAACAGGTGAATTTATTAAAGTGGGTAGCTCTCAACTGCAAAAAACGGATGTGCGCATAGTTGCGGCAACCAATGTGGAGTTGAACAACGCTATTCAAAAAGGGAAGTTTCGCGAAGATTTATACTACCGTTTAAATACGGTGGAGATTAATTTGCCTGCTTTACGCGAGAGAAAAGAGGATATTCATCTCATTTTCAGAAAGTTTGCAGCCGATTTTGCCGACAAATATCGAGTGCCTCCCGTGCGTTTAGATCGCGATGCCGTAGATGTTTTAAGCGCCTATTATTGGCCAGGTAATATTCGTCAACTGCGCAATCTATCGGAGCAGCTATCGGTAGTGGAGCGAGAAAAGGAAATCAATGGTAATACTCTTATGCAGTACCTACCCGACTCGGGAAGAGGCGGGGTTCCGGCCTTGTATAAAAAGCAAGATTCTGGCTCGGGAGGAGATTTCAGTAATGAGCGGGAAATTCTTTACAAAGTTCTTTTTGATATGCGCAAGGATATTGCTGATTTAAAGAAGCTTACCGGCGAACTAATTTCTAATGAAGAAATTAGTGAAGAATGGAAAACAGATAACCACTCTTTAATTAGCCGTATTCATGAGGAAGACGAGAAAGTGGAACGTAACGAATCAATGCTACCTGCAAGGAATAATAATCCTAGCATGCCTGTTTATGAAGATGATTCAACAACCCTGCACGGTAGCACCTATGATGCTCAGCATGAGACAATAGAAGATACACCCATTACCTTGCAAGAAAAGGAACTGGAGATGATAAAACGCGCCTTGGACCGCAATAATAATAAAAGAAAAGATGCCGCTAAGGAATTGGGTATTTCAGAGCGCACCTTGTACCGAAAAATTAAGCAATATAATTTATGATGCATCAAGTTCTGCGGAGGTGTTTTACTTTCTTGCTCTTATCGCT
>JBNMPT010000066.1:0-9415 GCA_051277025.1 Roseivirga sp.
GGTTTATTGATGTCGCTGGCTACTTTAGCGATAAACTTATTGATGGATATTCCCGCTGAAGCGCGTAATTCTGTCTCTTCCCAAATCCGTTGACGAATTTCCTTAGCGATTTTAGTAGCAGTGCTAATGCCTTTTTTATTTTCGGTAACATCTAAGTAGGCTTCATCGAGTGAAAGTGGTTCTACTAAATCAGTATACTCGTAAAATATAGCGCGGATTTGTTGCGATACGGCTTTGTAATTGGCGAAATTCGGCTTTACAAAGATGATTTCTGGACAACGGCGAAATGCTAAAGAAGAAGCCATGGCCGAGTGAATGCCAAATTTCCGCGCCTCGTAACTCGCTGCGGCTACCACGCCTCTTTCGCGCGAGCCACCAACGGCTACTGGCTTACCTCGAAGTTCGGGCTTATCCCTTTGTTCAACCGAGGCGTAAAAAGCATCCATATCTATATGAATGATCTTGCGTATGTATTCAGGGTCTAGGCTCATGCAGCCTTCAAATTTACGGCTTGTAATTAGAATTTAGAAGGTGCTTATTTTGGTAAATAGCCTTTATATTTGGTGCATGAAGAATCCCATTTTCCTTACGCTATCCTTTCTACTGCTTAGCTTTTTAGTGCATGCTCAATCTTTTAAAGCAAAATACCACGATTATTCTTTTAACTTTTATGAAGTTAGTGCCGAGGCAGAGGCCTATTTTAACGAGAATAGTAGCGGGGAGGGCTCTGGGCATAAAGGCTTCGAGCGCTGGAAAAATAGTAACGAATATAAATTTGCACCCAGCGGCGATCGCAGTGAAATTGATCCTTACTTTTTATCGAAAGCTTGGGCGGAAGTTTCAAATAAGAATTCGAAGACAAACACCAGTCCCGCTTGGCGTGACCTGGGTCCTTATAGCGTAGACAGTATTTCTGGACATTATAGCGCTGGAATTGGCCGAGTAGAAAGTTTTTATGTAGATCCTTCTAATAATCAGAAATTATATTTGGGCTCAAGATCGGGAGGATTCTGGCGCAGTAATAATGGTGGTCAATCATGGCTTAGCTCTAGCACGGATTTCTTGGTGGCTTCCGGGGTAAACACCATGACCGTTAATCCCGATAACGCAGATTCTGTATTAATAAATGTTCGAAATGCTAGTAATGGCAGTAGCCATGGTGTACACCGTTCAACCGATGGCGGCGCAACTTGGTCTTTAAGTAACTTCTCACCAACGGCATTAGGCTGGGGTGGATTAGGTGACAATAACCAGGTTTATAAAATAGCCTACCACCCAAGGGTGAAAGATTTGGTTTTTGTAGGTACTTCTCGCGGATTATACCGCAGTACCAACGACTTGCAAACCTTCACTCAATTAATTAGCACCACTGATGTTATTGATATAAAATTTCACCCGAGCGATAATCAAGTAGTTTATATCTATGACGATTACTATTGGGGCCCTAATCAAGATCTTATTTTGCGTTCCGATGATGGCGGTTTAACCTTTAGTAATAGCGGCACTTTAACGGGAAATAATAATGCTAAAGTGCAGATAGCGGTTAGTCCCGCTTGCGCAGATTGTTTGTATGCGGCCAGTGGCAATGGAGTATGGAAATCTACCGATAAGGGTGCTAACTTCACTTTTATGTCTAACCCGGCCGGTACTTGCGATGGATTTGCCGTGCATGACCAGGATACGGCAACGATGATTTATGGAATGCTAGATGTTTATGCTAGCTACGATGGTGGGAGTAACTTTCAAAAGGTAGCCTGGTGGGCGCATAATAAAACCAATCGTCCTTTTTCGGGTAGCCAATATGTGCATGCCGATTTAAGAGAAATAGAATGTATTAACGGCGAATTTTATATTGGCACTGATGGTTATATGGCTAAAACCAGCGATGATGGAGCGAATTGGCAGCGCCTTAGTGAGGGTACAGGCATTCGTGAATTTTACGATTTAGGAGTAGCGCAAAGTCATAACTTACGTAATATCAGTGGATCTCAAGATAATGGGACCAGCATTCGGAAAACGAATCACTGGCTAGAATTTTATGGAGCCGATGGGATGGATGGAATTATTCATCCCTTAAACCCGGATTATATGATGGGTAGTGTGCAATATGGTACGCGTCGTTTAACTTTTGATGGTGGCCTAAGTCAAACCTCTGCAACACCAAGTGGGCAAAGTGGAGCCTGGGAAGCGCCTTTGGCGTTTGCACATTCTGAACCGATGACAATTTATTCTTTCGGAGAAGATGTATATCACAGTAGCGACTTTGGTCAGACTTGGACTAACCGGGGAAGCAGCATAGCCAGTGGCGTTATTGATCGGGCAGCCGTAGCCTATAATAATGCCGATGTATTGGCCATTGTAACCAATAATAAGTTGGAAATTAGTGATGATGGCGGACTAAGCTTTAGAAATAGATATATTGGATTACCGGTTAGTAACATAGTCGACATCACCTTTGCACCCCATAACGATTCCATTATTTTAGTCGCTTACGGAAAGTATCAAAATGATTCGAAGAAGGTTTATATTACTTTAGATCAAGGTGTAAGTTGGACGAATATCACCGATGCGGGCATTGGAAATATGCCTATTCTTAGCGTAGCAATTGATCATAGTCCGGCACATAACTTATATCTAGGTGCCGAAATAGGGGTTTTCACCAAGCCTTTACAAGGAGGAACTTGGACTCTTTATAACACCAGTTTGCCCAACTGTGCTGTAAAAGATTTAGAGGTAATGTTTGGTAGTAATACGCTGAGAGCGGCCACTTGGGGTCGAGGAATGTGGGAAACAGATTTGGTGGGACGTGCCGCTTACCCAAAAATAAATTACAGTTTTGTTAGCCAAACCGAAAGTTTTATCAGTCCTAAATTTGGGGTGGATCAATATATAAATGCGCAAATAAATTCTGCCGCAAACCTTAGTTCTGTTTATGCCACATGGTCTGATAGTAGCTTGAGCTTAGACTCTTTGGTGGCGATGCAAAATATAGGTGATAGCACTTGGCAAAGTATAAGACCAATAACAAATTACCCCATTGGTACGAAGCTTTATTTTAAGGTTTTTGCGGTTGGTTCTGCTAACGATACTTCCCAAACAATACGATTTTGCTATACCGTAAAGCCATTCACTTACTGTGATGCTTTTGGAACAGGAACAGGCAGTGCCAATAGTGGGAATTATATAGATTATATTTCCTTAGGAGCGTATCAAAAAGTAAGTGGTAAAGAAGGTTACGGGAATTTTACAAATGAATATATAGCTCTCAATTCCCAAACTAATTATCAGTTTATGGTGGCCTTAAGACATAGCCCTAATCAAGATTCGGTGCATGCATGGATAGATTATAATAAGAATGGTGATTTTGATTCAGATGAGCTTATTATTTTCCCTGCCGTAGACCCAAATAATCAGAGTATCGCTTCTTTTACCACTCGTCCTTGGTTAGGAACGGATACTTTAAGGATGCGCGTTCTTAATCAGCGCGGCTTGGGGAGTCCTGCATCTTGTGGCGATTTCCAAGGTGAGGTAGAAGACTATTCGGTGGTACTAACGGGCTCGGGAATTGGTTTGGTAGAGCCTGATTTTGAGAATGGATTTGCCGCCTATCCTAATCCCTTTGATCAGTCATTGGCAATTGAATGGGAGCCTTGGCAGGCAGATGATCTAGCAGTAAGGGTTAGTAACAGTAGAGGACAAATTGTATTTGAGAAACGCATTGAAAGCAATACGGGCAAGTTGAGTGTTGACAGTCAAAGTTGGCCTAGAGGTGTCTACGTTATTCAGTTTAAAAGCGATAAAATGACCACTAGTCAGATATGCATAAAGAAATAGCCATCGTTACTTTATTGCTCGTCTGCTCATTAACTTCCTGCGGATTAAAAAAGGCTCCGCTATTAGAAGAGGTGCCACTCGGCTTTAAGGAATCAAGCTGGTCCTATTATATTGCCGGGGAGCCAGGTGTTTTGGTGAAGCAGCAATTTTTGCTGGAACTTAATTCTCCGTCCCAGGACTTAATACTGGATAGTTTGGTGCTCCCTTATGGGAGGGTAGAGTTAAAACCTACTAGCTCTCAAGCTTGGGAAGGTCTGATGTTTTGGAATTTTGTAGAAGAGGCTCAAGCAAATGACGGAGATAGTGCCACCGTTTATGGTAGCATTCAAGGCGTTTTGTTTAGGGCAGTGATTTCCTTAAAAAGAGAGGAGGATATTTACTTACCTAGCGAAACTTCTCATTAGTATCGCCTCTGGTCTGCTAGTTTATTGTCTTTTGGTTGTTTATTAAATGATTGGCTTTAAGCAAGGTTCTGGTGTTTCTCTCTTTACTCTAGCTAGATGAGCTTACTAAGTTCGCCCGGTTGGAATGTGTTAACTTTTCCGCTGCATATTTTTCCGCATATTGCTAATGCTAAGGGCATAGTTGAGCGACGAATCTTTGGGATTGGTAGGCCTTTCTTTGCTTTCTTTTTTAGTGCTGAAATTAGTTAAGAACTAAATAGACTATCACTTTTCCCCATCAGGATTAAAAAGATAGGAGGATCAAAAGCGATTGGAAAGTGCTTTGGTCCAAACAGGGGAACATGCGAATGCCTTTATCAGAAAATGGATGCATAAAATAGCTTGCAGAGGCGGGTGGCATGAAATTATCGCTACTTACAAGCCAATCTTTTGGACAGATCAATAAACCGCAAATTTCTATTTTCAATGCCAATTCCCCTTGAAAGCAAAAGGATAAATGAAGTTACTCTTCTATGAATAGCAAGCGGAACGGCTAATTAAACCCATCGCTTTATTGATGACTTCCTGCGCTGCCCCATTATTGTTAGTCATGAATTCCCAATGCTCTCTTTCGCAAGAGTAAATTTATTTTCAGAAACCTCACAGGTATCCCAAATAGTAAACGAAATCTGGGTTTTAGAAATATTTTGGTCTTATATTTTTGATCATTTACGATAGTTTATTGGATGAAGAAAGTTTTAAATACTTCCGCAAAAGCCTTCTTAACAAATTCTATCATTGGTAATTGAGGCGGGGTGGCTCTTAAATGCTCGAGTCCTTTTTTCGTTGATGCTTCTTATGGAGGTCCCTTGCGAAGATTTGGAGTACAAAATAAAGGTCCTCCGTTCTTGGCTATACAGCTGAAATTTGAAGACCTTTAACGTTTTTTTTAAGCGCCTTTTAGGCCACTCAATTTTACCTGAAATAATAGAAAATATGCAGAATTTCTTTCCAGATCAAAGATGGACAAGTGAGGGTGAGCCTGAGCTGGGAGTAGGTATTGTGGTTGAAATAAATAAGAATAGGGTACAAGTACATTTCCCTTTAGCAGAGGTAACGCGTCTCTATGCTTTGGAAAATGCGCCCTTGCGAAGAGTGGTATTTAAGCCGGGCGATACAGTTGTGGACACAAATAAACGGCCATTTGTTATCGAACGTGTTCAAGACTATGGTGAACTCCTCATGTATTTAGGGAAAGAGGGTGCCTTATCCGAGGCCGATCTGGGTGATGTATCAGTACAGCATGGTGTTAATGATCGTCTTTTAATGGGTGATGTAGAAACTCCAGAGGTCTTTGCCTTGAGAAGAAGAACCTTGGAGTACGATCACCTGCGGCAAACTTCACCGGTTAAAGGGTTTGTAGGGGGACGGATAGATCTTATTCCTCATCAATTATATATCGCCCATGAGGTAAGTTCGCGTTATGCACCGCGCGTATTACTTTCCGATCAAGTGGGACTGGGTAAAACTATTGAAGCTTGTTTGATCTTGCACCGTTTACTTTTGAGTGGTCAAGTTTCACGTGTATTAATATTGGTTCCCGATTCATTGGTGCATCAGTGGTTTGTGGAAATGCTGCGGCGTTTTAATTTATGGTTCCATATTTTTGATGAAGAGAGATGTGCGGCACTAGACGAAAGTGCCCCGGAAGGGAATCCATTCTTAGATGACCAATTGATTATATGCAGTACTTCCTTTTTAGCAGGTTCTCTGAAACGTGCGAAACAGGCAATTTCAGCAGATTGGGATATGCTTGTTGTCGATGAGGCCCATCATTTAGAATGGTCATTAGAGAAAGCCAGCCCGGAGTATTCAATTGTTGAAATTTTAAGTAAAGTAGCGAAGGGCTTATTGTTATTAACGGCAACGCCAGAGCAATTAGGGCAAGAAAGCCATTTTGCACGTCTAAGGCTTCTCGATCCAGAAAGATATGCCGATTATGATGAATTTATAAGCGAATCGCAAGATCATTCAGAAAGCGCTCACCTTGTTGAAATTTTGTCATCAGGTAAGCCTTGGGAGGAGAAAGATAAAGCCCTTTTGATAAACATATTTGGGGAAGAAAGAATGTCTAGGATTGGGATAAGAGGAACCGTCGCTAGAAATCAATTGATCGAAGATTTATTAGATCAACATGGTCCAGGGCGGGTGGTATTTAGAAATACCCGTGCCGCCATGAGTGGTTTTCCAAAGCGCAAGGCGCATCTAATTCCTTTGCAAGCAGAAGCAGATCAAGAGAAGTGGTTGAAGCGTTTGGCCAAAGAATACTTTTTTGACAAAGAAGAAAAACCTCAGGAGGGCAAAGGAGAGCAGTTCTGGTTTAAGGAAGACCCGCGAGTTAGCTGGTTAGTTAGCTTCTTAGAACAAACTGATCCTAATAAAGTATTA
Organism: Roseivirga sp.; assembly: GCA_051277025.1. Lineage (GTDB taxonomy): Bacteria > Bacteroidota > Bacteroidia > Flavobacteriales > Schleiferiaceae > Croceimicrobium. Next base: position 6,666 of record JBNMPT010000066.1, read on the forward strand.
CTTATTTGTAGAAGTAAGGCCAAGGTTCTCGCCCTAGGGAAAGCCTTGGAAAAGCTCAGTGGTGCGAAAGTGGCGGTCTTTCACGAAGACCTCACTATTGTGCAGCGCGATAGAAATGCCGCTTGGTTTGCTGAGGCAGATGGGGCTGGTATATTACTCTGTTCTGAAATAGGCAGTGAAGGAAGAAACTTTCAATTTGCCCATCACTTGGTCTTGTTCGATTTACCGGTGCACCCAGAATTGTTGGAACAACGCATTGGTCGTTTAGACCGCATTGGTCAATCGGAGGCGATTCAAATATATGTGCCTTACCTAAAAGGTAGCCCACAAGAAGTATTAGTGCGTTGGTTTCATGAAGGTTTAAATGCTTTTGAAGAAAATATTGAAAGTGGAAATCAGATCGTGCAGCTCTTTAAAGATCGCTTGTTAGAGGCTACTTTGGCCGTCTCCTCTGCGGACGTAAACCCAAAACTTGCCGTCTTAATTAGCGAGACAGCAGCCTACCAAACCGCTTTAAGGCAGAAGTTGGCAAAGGGTCGTGATCGGTTATTGGAAATGAACTCGTATCGGCCAGCGATAGCGGAAAAATTAATTGACGAAATTAAGGCTGCCGACCAAGATCTGGGGCTGGAGATTTATATGACCAAAGTATTCGCACACTTTGGCATTGAGATGGAAGACTTGGCACCACGAACTTATTTATTACATCCTGCCCAAACAAATAGAGAGGCATTTCCATCCATTCCCGATGGAGGAATATCAATAACTTTTGACCGCAAACGCGCCTTGAGTAGGGAAGATATAAGCTTCGTTACTTGGGATCACCCCATGGTAACTGGCGCTTTAGATATGGTACTTAGCCAAGGCACGGGAGGCGCAGGTTTTGGCCTTTTGAAAGGGACTGGGCAAATAGGTATTTTGCTAGAAGTGATATTTGTGTTTGAAACATCGGATAGAAAGGGAGTTGATGTCAATCGTTTTCTACCTAGTTTGCCATTGCGCGTAGTAGTAAACCATACCGGTGAAGAGCTTACCGCTGACTACCCGGTAGAGATGCTTAATAAGCAATTACGACCCGGTAGAATAGATGACCTTATTGATAATGAAACTTTGGTGGATGTTATAATTCCTGAAATGATTGAGACTGCGACAGAGATTGCCGAACAATTGAAACTGGCAGAAATTGAAAAAGGTATCAGTCGTTTAAACCAAACACTGGATCATGAAATCGATCGTTTGGCTTATTTATCTAAAAGGAATAAAGGTATTAGACCCGATGAAATTCGCAGAGCTTTAGCTGATAAGAAATTATTGAGCACGCTAATTGGTAATGCTCGCATCCGCATGGACTCGGTTCAGCTCATTAAAGAAGGGGATATGTAATAAGTTCCCCTCCATGGCCTTTATCGCGATAAAGTGAAGCAATGCATAAAGTCAGCTAGTTTGAATTTTAATAAATTGCTCCCTTCTACTGCTGCTTCATTAGTAATGAAGTGATATTTAAAGCTTTTGATATAAAGGCATTATTTGATCTTTTCATTAAGTAGGAAAGAGTAAAAAATTAAGAAAAGAACCTTGTGAGTTCCTCTCTTGCGAAAGCTTGATTAAAAGCGCACTTCAAGGTGATTGAATAAAAAGAACAGTACACAGATGAATATATATCAACAAATCGAGGCTGAAATTAAAGCGGCCTCAAACATTGTCATTACCTCACACAAATCTGCTGATGGCGATTCCATAGGCAGCTCTTTAGGTCTTTTACACTTTATTGAAAAGTTAGGCAAAAAAGCGATTGTTTGTCATCCCGATCCAGCACCAAAGTTTTTGTATTGGTTGGATACTGCGGACTTTCTGTTAATGTCAGATCATCCCGAGGCGGTGACGGATGCTTTTGCAGCAGCCGATTTGGTATTTTGCTTAGATTATAATGCTACAAGCCGTATTGGGAACGATATGCAAATCTTGTTGGAGGGACTTAGTTGTAAAACAGTAATGATTGACCATCATTTGGACCCAGAAGAATTCCCCACTTTAAGGGTGTCGGAAACTAGTGCTTCTTCTACCTCCGAGTTGATTGTAGAGTTAATCGAACAATCAGGTAATTTGGCTTTACTGGATCAGAAAGTTGGTACCCCCTTATACCTGGGTATATTGACAGATACCGGGAGTTTTCGGTATTCTTCCACTACGCCTCGCACCCACGAAATACTGGCTAAACTATTAGGCGCCGGAGTAGAGAATCATTTAGTGCATGAAGTGCTAAGCGATAATAATACCGCTAGTCGTTTGCGTTTGCAAGGTTATGCCATGTGCGAAAAACTGGAGATTATGGAAGAATATATGGTGGCGGTAATTTCCTTGACTAAAGAAGAATTGGCGAAATACAACTACCAAAAAGGGGATACCGACAATTTAGCCAACCAAGTTTTATCTATTAAAGGAATGAAAGCGGCCATCGTTTTCACCGAAAGAGATGGCATTATGAAAATATCTTTCCGTTCGAAAGGGGAAGAGAATCCAGTGAATGTATTAGCGGCAGAACACTTTAATGGCGGTGGTCATGCAAATGCTTCTGGGGGAATGAGTGATTTAACAGTAACAGAAACTTTAGATAAGATTATTAGTCTTGTGCCACAATACTTTTCGGCTCTTTAATTCAGAATTAATACCTAATTCAGAGCTTAAAAAATCAAGCTTTGATTTAGTTTCTCCTCTTTTTGAAGTTCCTAAACACTATCAAGAGATTTTCC
>JBNMPT010000067.1:0-9394 GCA_051277025.1 Roseivirga sp.
TACATTGCGCTTTGCTTGAGTTTATCTAAAACATCCAGCGCTTCTTTGGCCTTGAGGTTATTGGTGCTAAGGGCCGCAACTTGGCCTTCTAGCATTTCGTATAGATTGGAAACCTCAACGGTTTCCTCTTTAAATTCTATCAGGTTATAAGCATGGTAGAGGCCATCTTCTCTACGATTCTTGGCAATGGCATCGTCCAGGTACTGAATGGATAAATCGAAGAGGTGGAGCACATCTTTTTTGCTAAAGTCTTGCTTTTCCCCTCCCAATCCGGTGTAAGCTATGGCGCGGTAACGATCGCCAGCATAACCCAAGCTATCGCATATACTGCGGCGCTTTTTAGCACCAAAAGAGCTACCCAGCGCGTCTTTATGATCGTCGAAGGTTTTTAGAACACTATGCGCCAAATTATAAAGAGGGCTGTGCAGGGTGAATTCACTTAGGGAAGAGTTACCAAAAAGCTCTTGGTTAAAAGCAAGGAAACGTCTTAAATAGTAAAGAGTAACCATGCTTACTCCGTTTCCTACTAAAGCATTATTTGCATCATTCCATTCTGGTCTTTGGGTATTAAGCCAAATTCCGGTTTCAGGAATAAAATTATAAAGTTTAGTAAGAGCGGTTAAAAGTATTTTCTCGGCAAGGTTTGCTTTGAGAATGTCTTGAGAATCATCCCAAACTAAACGTCCGTCGCTCCCCACTTCTTCCACGCGACCCTGGATTAAATGTTCTAAGTCATGGTCAAAGTTGATGGTATCGCTGGGGTCCTTAACAATTTCTGCATAAGACTTGATGCGGTAAGGAACATTGGCATAAACGAAAGACTCTTCTCCCAGCATATTCTGCAGCTTTTCTGGAAAATGTGCAGCAGAGTGCTCCAAAAGCTTTTGCAGATAGATAATCTGATGGTCTCCCCAGTAACCAATAAAGGACCAAGGGTCATGCTCTTCAATTACCTCCCAGTCAATGCCATTTTTAGAAATGCGGTAGGGGTTATATCCGTCAAGGGTAGAAGCATTGACGAATTTTGCAATAATGCCTTCTATATAAAGTGGGAAAGAATAGCTAAGAGCCTCCCAGTTCTGGAAGATATCGCGCCAGTTACCTTCATAGTTGATTACACGATTTCCTGCTTGGTCTAAGTTTTCAATGCTAAAATAGTTCCAAGGTCGACTAGGGTCGCCATGTCTACGACTAAAGGAGAGGGGTAAGTATTCTCTGCAAATGCGCAGTAAATCGCTATTCCCGGTTTTTGTCGCTTCGGCAACCAGCGTATCATAAGGCAGCGTTTCATCTAATCCCGCAAAGAAACCAGCGAACTCGCTACTGAGCCTATGATTAACAATATTGAAATACTTTAAAAGGTCTTCTTTGCTAAGCTCATATACATTTTCAAAGATGCCGCCACGCATAATATTGAAAAGCACATTACTATAATGTCGGGTACTGATTAACTGATCGTTACTTACTTGCAGACCATCAGCCAGGCCAACTAATTTTTTTAATTTACTGGAGTCAAGCTCAATCTCTTGGTTTAAGCTACTAAGAAGCTGTGACTCATTTTTTAGGGCCGCAATCAGTTTAGCGACCTGCGCACTGGATTGATTTAATTCCGCTACATAGCACCAGTCTTTTTCCGAATCGGTGCTTAAGTTAAAGCGGCTTTGAATAAAGTAAGCCCCTTTGGTTGCCTTAACAAAGGTCTCTTCTTTGAGGGCCACTCCTCTGCGGAAATTATCTAGCTGAAGACTAGAAAGCAGAATTGTTTCTGGATGCAGACCGCTAGACCATATAGTATTGGCTCGCAAAGCTTCGGCTGGTTCGGCTTTATCTACAATACGCGCACTGAGGCTAAAGATAGCCAAAGAGCTATCTTTAACCCGCTCATTTTTCTTGTAAGCGTCTACTAGGGTACTTCTACCATTTTGCAAAAGACTGTTTACCCCCGAGGGAAGAATGTTTTGCAGGCCATCGACAATCTCAATTTCGACGGCATCAGCGCTCAGGTTTTTCAAGCAGCTTTTTTTGATAAAGCCAAAACTATTGCTCAAGGACCATTCATAACTATAGCTAAGACCAAGGCTTTCGTTTATTTCTTCGAAGCGCAACTTATTTCCTAAGGCATTTTTATAGATGTTCCTTCTGATGCGATAAAGCCCTTCAGACCGCAGAGAAAAGGCTTCCCACAGTTGAATTTCATCTTTGTGCTTAACCTTTATAAGTGTTTTGGAACCAGTATTTTCGGCATTATCAATAATTTTATCGTCGGTACAATAGGGGAACAAAGAAGACTCTGCATTTTTTCTACCTGCGGTTAATCCGCCATTACTGGCTATAAATAGCCATTGATCACTAGGGCTCACGACCGTCATGAAGAAAGGGTCCATGGCGTGATAATTGGAAATCTTATAGAAGCTTTCGCCCGAGATCTCTACAAATTCACCTGCTACCTCACCCGGTAGATTTTGGATAGGGCTTGAGCCTAGGAAAATAGTATCTGCTTTGGAAGACATCAATGAAAAATCTTAAGGTTTTATAACTATGTTTTGAAGTGACTGCGCGGGCACAAGAGTACTAAACTCTTGCGAACCAATTTTAATGGTATAGCTTTTTTCTACTTCATCGGTATTTAAGAGGTAAATTACTTTGCTATCGTCAGGGTTTTTAATCGCTGTTAATAGTAAAGACTCATCCGAGCTAGTAAAGCCGATACGTTGTGCATCAGGTTGTATGTATTGACTGAACTGTCGGAGTATATAGTACAAAGGCGTATAATAAACCTCATCGCTTAAGGTGTCTACTAGAACGGGAGCAACACACCAGTTTTTCGCATGATTAGGACCGCCTTGTTTGTCCAGCACCATGTTCCAGTCTACCCAACCAGCCACCCAGTTATTAAGGCAGCCGATAATATCACGTGCGTAACGATAAGCGGGCACATAAGGTGGGTGTAGATGTTTATCTTCTGGTTTTGCCCAGTCGTAGCCCCAGTCGGTAGCCTCTTTTCGCCAGTACCAAGCGTCATCATTCCAATGTGGAACTTCTGCATCTACGCAAGCCTCCGTTTGGATGATCATTTTTTCAGGCGCTAATTTATGGGTATTTTGGAGAGACTGGGGAAACCAATCGTAGGTGCTAGAATACCAGTGCACTGCTGTTCCTGCCACATAGTGTGAGACCAAGGAATCTTGTAAAAGTACTTGCGCCCACTCCTCTAGTTCTTCACCTCTATTTTGATCATAAACCAAGATCTTAATATCCAAGCTATCTTTTTCTAGTTGAGGTCCCAAGTAATTGCCAACAAAATCGGCGGTTTCTTCCGGGGTAAAGTGCATGCTCTCCCAGTTAGAGTCGTTTCCCAAGGGTTCGTTTTCCACGGTAAAGCCCCAAATAGGAATCCCTTCAGCGGCATAGGCTTGAGCATATTTAGAGAAATATTTTGCCCAAGTAGAACGATATTTAGGAAGAAGCTTTCCACCAAACCAAGTGTTATTGTCCTTCATCCATGGTGGCGCTGTCCAGGGAGAGGCAAAAAGTTTAAAACCGTTTTCCGAGATACTTTGCGCTTCTTTAATCGTGGGAATAATATCGTTTCTATCCACTTCAATACTAAAAGACTCTAATAGGCTATCGCCTGGTACATTGGCGTAGGCATAGGGTTTTAAGGAAAAGTCACAAGAATTAATATGACTGCGGCACAAGCTATATGCAGCGCCGTCACTGGAAAAATAAGCCTCTAGGATTTCCTTGCGTTTACCCGCACTCATCGATTGTAGTAAGTGACTACTAGATTCGGTGAATGCCCCGCCGAAACCTTGAATGGTTTGAAAACTTTGTTCGGGGAAAATCTCTATTCCATGATCGGTAACAGAATCATAGACCGCTCCTTTCGCCATTTTATCTCCCGCAGCTGAGCTGTTATAGATCTCTAAGTTAATAGTGGGCTTATCTTCAGGAGGCGGAGTGCAACTGGAGAAAAGTAATGGGAAAGTCACTCCTAGAGTGATTATCACGTTGCTTATAAGTCTAGTGTAATTCATATACCCGCACATAATCTATAATATATTGGTGACTTTCCCATTGAGGGTCGATGCCTTTTGCACCGCCCCAACCTCCACCTACTGCTAGGTTTAGGATTATATTTTGAGGATTAAAAAATGGCCATTCTAACTCATTCGCATTTTTATCGTAAGTGTAGTAACGCTCCCCATCAACTAAGCCATAAATCACATCGGGGTACCATTCTACCGCATAGGTGTGAAATTCACCATCCATGTTATTAACGGCTATTTCACTCCCAATCTGATTGCCTTGTTTGAAGTAAAAAGCACGTGTGTGGCAAGTGGCATGATTTATTCCGTTGCCTGTTTCATCATCAATTTCGTAGCCCACGCATTCTAAAACATCAATCTCGCCGCAGTAGGGCCAAGAAATTTCATCGCGATAGGCATCTCCTAAAAGCCAACCTGCTGCCCAAGTACCTCTACCGACAGGGACTTTGGCTTTAAACTCAATTTTACCGTAAAGAAAAGACTGCTTGCCTTGGGTACTCAAACGCGCGGATGTCCAATCATTGCCATCGTCATTTTTATGAGCCTCAATAATGAGGTGGCCATCTTCTTGACGAGCATTCTTTAATTTACCCTCGGTATAGTACTGCGGTTCGTTGTTTCCCCAGCCCCAGTCGCCTATGTTATAGCTCCATTTGGTGGTGTCAGGTAAGCCTTGGCCATCAAACTCATCACTCCAAACCAGTTCCCAGTCTTCACCTTTCATTTTTTGCTTCAGACTGATCGGCGTGTTTTGATGTCTCTTGATCAGTTTAAAGTCTAAACTTTCTAGGCTTACCTCGCCCTTTTTAAAGTGAAGTCGCATTTGGTGCATACCACTATCTAAGGGAGAACCCATCACCGATGTTTGATTCTCGCTAAAGGCAAGGTCACCGGTAACATTATAAGTGCGATCATCGGTATTTTTGATATAGTCTTCTAACCAAATGCGCGCATTAGTGTCGGCTTTGGCCTTAAAGCTAATTTTATAACGGCCTGCTTCTGGGATACGAATATCATAATCGAGCCACTCCCCGCCTTTCATGGTGAGCGGTTCGGTCGCAGAAACTTTACGACTGCTGTTTACAAAGCTCCTTGCTTCGGTAAGCGAGGGCGTTTTACTATCCACTGCTGTTACTGCTGTAGATGTGTTCTCCGTGGCTTGAGGATTAGAACAGGCTATGCTGGTGGCCAATAATGAGAGGGCAATTATTTTTTTCATGCTTAGTCCTTGGTTACGAGTTGTTTTTCAATTTCTTCCAAAGATTTGCCTTTGGTTTCGGGAATTACTTTAATGATAAAGATCAAGCCAAAAGCCGCAAAAAGACCATAGATAAGGAAGGTAAGGGAGTTCCCTAAAACATCTAACTCCCAAGGGAAAACCCATTGTACTATAAAGCTAATGGCTGAGTTAATTAGGCCCACAAAGGAGATGGCGATTCCTCTAATTTTATTTGGAAAGATCTCCGAAAACAATACCCACATAACTGGTCCTATTGATATGGCAAAACTGGCCACGAAAGCCAAAATGGAGAATAGGGTTAAGGAGGTATTCATATTAATAGATCCTTTCACAATATCTGCCTGATGCTTCTCTAGTGTCGCTGCATCAACTTTGTTGGCAAGAGCATTGGTAAAGTCATTTTCACTGGTAAAAACTTGCGCCTCTAAGCTTAGTAGAGTGGAACTATCAAACTTTTCAGCAAAGTTTTCTATCAGTGCAGGGCTTACGGAGAAGTCGGCTGTTTTAAAGGCGTAAGAAAGCGCAAACATAGATAGAGCGATCCCGGCAACACCAAAGCTTAGTAGCGGTTTACGACCAAGGCGATCGATGACAAGGATGGCGACCACTGTAAAAGCAAGGTTTACTAAACCCACTAAAATAGCTTGCATAAAGGAGGCGTCGGTACCTAGTCCACTCTGTTCAAAAATCATTGGCGCATAAAAGAAGACCGAGTTAATACCGGTTATCTGTTGCAGTACGGCGACCACAATACCAATGGTTAGCACCAAGCGAAGGCCGGGTTTGAAAAGATCTTTTAGTTTAGCCTCCTCTTTATTCTCTTCTAATGCAATGCTCTGCTGGATTCTTTCGATCTCCAACTTGGCAGCATCAGAGCCGAAAACCTTGGCCATAATCTTTTCAGCTTCCTCAAAACGACCACGCATGATAAGCCACCGTGGGCTGGGAGGTACAAAGAAAAGACCGATAAAGTAGAGGATAGCAGGTAGGGTTTCTAGCCCAAGCATCCAGCGCCAGTTATACTCAGAAAATTTTAAGTTTAGCGCCCAGCTTGCATCACTTTTACCAAGTTGAAGGATCAGGTAATTTGTGAAGAAAGCAAGTGAAATACCAATAACAATATTAAGTTGGTTAAAGGAGACGAGACGTCCTCTTAATTCCTTTGGTGCAATTTCTGCGATATACATGGGGGCTAAAATTAAGGAAGCACCCACACCAAAGCCACCCACCATACGGGCTATTACTAGAAAAACAAAGCTGGGGGCAAAGGCGGATAAAATTGCAGAAACGGCATAGAGGGCAGCAGCATAGCGCAGTACCGTTCTTCGGCCATATTTATCGCTAATAGGCCCAGCTATCATCATGGCCAATGTTGCGGTTAAAGTAAGCGATGCGACCGACCAACCGAGTTCTAGCTTATTTAAACCAAATTCAGGTTCAATAAATTTTACAACTCCCGAAATAACAGAAGCATCAAATCCCATTAAAAGTCCTCCGAGCGCTACTATTAGCGCAATCATGGAGACTAAGTTTTTGTTTGTTTTCATAAAAAATTGTTTCTGCCGCAGGACAGTTTAACTAAACACAATCCAGATAATTCCGATCACTAAAACGAGTATCCCGCTGAGCAGAATATTAGTTCCTTGGTGTTTCTCGGAATGACCTTTTCTATATAATAAAGTTTTAATGGTATTGTAGTCAGGCGCTTTTTCAGCTAAGCTTACGAGGATTAATACCGCCGTACATATCAGGAATAACAAGAGCGCAAAATGAAGAAAATTGATTTCTATATACCAACTAAGGCTCGCCGGAATATTGGCTTTGCTTAGCTCAAGAATTAAGCGGGTGGCTCCTAAAACAGCGCCAGTAATTAAAGAGTACTGGGCACCTTTAGCGGTGATCCTCTTGGAAAACACGCCGAGTAAAAAGACCGAAGCGATGGGTGGTGAAATATAAGACTGTATGCTTTGTAGCTTTTGAAAAAGTCCCCCTTCAAGCAAATCGAGAAGAGGAATCCAAGCTAAACCAAGTATTACTAGCACACCAGTTGCAATACGGCCCACCTTTACCAACTTCTTCTGGGAGGTTTCGGGTTTTAATCGCTGATAGACATCGATGGTAAATAAGGTAGAGCAAGAATTAAAGACCGAGCTGAGTGAACTCATTAATGCGGCAATTAGTCCCGCGACTACTAAACCTCTTAAGCCAGCCGGAAGAAGCTGCATGGTTAACATTGGTAAGGCGGCGTCGTATACCGCTTTGCCATCTTCCATGGGAAAATTAAAACCAGAGTCAGCCTTAACCGAAAGGGCATAAGCGATAAGACCAGGAACGACGAAAATAAAGAGGGGAAGCATTTTTAGGTAAGCGGCGAAAATTGTGCCTTTACGAGCTTGGTCAATATTTCGGGCCGCCAATACTCTTTGTACTATAAATTGATCGGTACACCAGTACCAGACCCCCAGTATGGGAGCGCCAAAAATTATTCCCGTCCAAGGAAAGTCAGGGTCACTTAGAGGCCGCCAAAGACTGGTATAGCTCGGCGCACTTAGTTTTTCAACTTCGCTCCACCCTCCCAATGCTTCTAGGCCATAATAACTTAGAGCGATGCTTCCCCCTAAGAGGATAAACATCTGAATCATATCGGTGTAAACGACCACTTTTAGTCCCCCAAAAATGGTATAGATACCGGTGGCAACCACCACAATTATGGCGCCTGTCCAGAAGTTGATGCCCATTAATGTGGTAAAGATGATCCCTCCCGCGGTAATAGTTAAGGCGATTTTTGTGATCACATATCCTAAAATGGAAACCCAAGTAAGATAGTTACGCGCCCAGCTTCCGTATCTACGTTCTAAAAACTGAGGCATGGTAAAGACACCGCTTCGTAAATAAAGAGGGACAAAAAGCCAGCCCAATAATAAGAGCATAAAGGCGGCTAATATCTCAAACTGCGCCGCGGGAAAATCACCCGAAGCGCCTGCTCCCGCGAGGCCTACTAGATGTTCCGACCCAATATTAGAGGCAAAAAGGGAAGCCCCTATTACAAACCAAGATAAATTTTTCCCACCCAAAAAATACTCAGAAGAGGCATCGGTTTTGCTTGCTTTTTTTTCTTTTAAGATGAGGTATAATGAAACAACCAAGATAAGGGCAAAGTATCCGATAAGGACAGCATGATCTAAGAAGGTTAATTGTTGGTTATTCATAAAGGTTGCTTAGGTCGGGGTAATTATATTTCGAATGAAAAGTCTTTGGCTTTTAGTTCTTCGTAGGATTCGGTGTCGAAAGAATAGAGCCTTGCTGGTCGATGTGCGACATTGGCTTGCGTTTCTTGCAATGCTTTTAGCAAACCCATATTGAGCATTCTCTTGCGAAAATTACCCTTGTCTAACTTCGTGCTAAAGATGCTTTCATAAATAATCTGTAAATCGTTTAGCGTAAACTTTTCAGGTAATAGATCAAAACCAATGGGCTTTTTACGAGCGTCAGTGCGCAATGCGTCTAAAGCGTCTTCAATAATTTCTTGATGATCGAAAGCAAGACCGGGCAGTTCATTAATGTCTACCCAATGAATATTATCTACCCACGAAGAAGCATGGAGGCTATAAGTATCTGGGTTAACCAGAGCGTAATGTCCTACGGTTAAAACCCTCCCTACTGGGTGACGGTCTACTTTTCCATAGGTTTTAGTTTGCTGGAGATGCGGTACTTCTTCAATGCCGGTTAAGTCGCGCAGTATTCTCTCTGCCGCGGTGGAAATTTCTTCATTGGGATAGACTAGGTCACCGGGGAGAGCCCACTGTCCTTTATAAGGTTGCACTCCTCTTTCTACAAGCATGACCTTTAAAGTGTTGTCAAGACACCCAAATACGACACAATCCACCGAAAAACCAAATTGAAAAAACCTTTCAATCGGGATTTGGTAAAAAGAGACGTGATATTTACTGGGGATATGTAGGGGGTAATCCTTATTGTCCATGTTTGATAGCCTTAGCTGTTTGAAATTCAAATGTAGAAAAAAGCTGATATAGTACCTAGTACTATTTTAAAACAAGGCTTAAGTTTTCGTAAGTGTCTGATTAACAATATATAAAATATTTTC
>JBNMPT010000068.1:0-9363 GCA_051277025.1 Roseivirga sp.
AGCATGGCGAGATCTTTTTCATCTTTCCGTGGGTATTTTGCTAAATCTTCAGGGTTATTGAACTGCGTGGGATTTACAAAAATGCTGACAATGGTGTAATCGTTTTGGCTCTGAGAACGAGTGGCCACCGCAATGTGGCCCTCATGTAAGGCCCCCATAGTGGCAACAAAACCAAGGGTTTCTCTCTTTGCAGAGATACTATTATGAAAAATACTCAGCTCCTGAGCGCTATTAAACACTTGCATTTACAGGGAGTTCAAGGGCGTAAAGCTATAATTATAAATTGAGTTATTCATAAAAAAGCTATATTTTTGCCACCCTTAAAGAAAAAGTACATCAACAAGGAATAATGGAAAGCAAGCGCATACTTTACGTAAGTCAGGAGATCCACCCCTACCTGCCAGAGAACGAAATCTCTAAACCTTCCTTGGAGATTCCAAAGAAAATAAACGACAGCAATCACCAAGTACGGGTGTTTATGCCGCGTTATGGTCTCATTAACGAACGTCGCCATCAACTGCACGAAGTTATCCGACTAAGCGGGATTAACATTATAATCAATGATGAGGATCAGCCACTAATTATTAAGGTAGCCTCGGTGCCTCAAGCTAGGATGCAGGTTTATTTTATCGATAACGACGAGTTTTTCAAACGGAAATCTATCTTTTATACCGAAGATGAAGAATTTCATGAGGATAATGACAAGCGTGCACTATTCTTTTGCCGTGGCGTTATTGAAACCGTTAAGAAATTAGGCTGGAGCCCCGATATTATTCATTGTCATGGCTGGATGTCTAGCTTCTTACCGCTATATATTAAAACTTTCCATCACGATGATCCTATGTTCTCACACAGCAAAACGGTGCTTTCCGTTTATGGTGCAGTAGAAGAGAATATGAGTAAAGATTTACCCAAATATTTAAGCTTTGATGGCTTGGGTGATAAAGAAGCCAATGCTTTTGCGGATGCTAACATCACGAAAGTATATCAAGCTAACATGGCTTATTGCGATGGCGTAGCTTTGAGTGGATCTAGACTTACCGACGAGATGAAAGAATTTGTAAAAGAAAACGTTAAACACGTCGTTGACGTAACTTCGTCAACAGAACCCCACGTGGAAATCAGAAAACTTTACGATGATATCAACGTAGAGGAATCACTTGCCTAAGCAAATATGATATTGAAGCAAATAGAAGTACTAACAAAAAGAGCCATTATCATAATGGTTTCTTTTGTTTTTTTTATCGCCTGTGAAAAACCAACCGAGGGATTAGGGTTTGAGCAAGTTATTGGTGGAACGATTGAAGCTGATTCTATCCACATCCCAATTATAAGCTTTACCACTTCCGTAGATTCGATATTAGTAGCTCTACCTTATGAGCAGCAGTTGTTATTTGGTGGTTACAATTCCACCAGGTTATTGGGCCGCACAGTGAGCCAGGCCTTTGGCACAGAAGAAGCCCGTATTTTAGCACAATTACTGCCGGAACAGGTAAATCCCGATTTTGGTGATAACCCCTTAATTGATTCGGTTAATCTATATATACGACTGCAAGAAGCTTATGGAGACACATCCATAGCAATGAACATTAGCGTAAATGAGATCAAACAGAGCTTTAGTAAGGATTCTAGCTTCTTCAGTAACTACAGCCCTTTAATTGGTCTGGAACTTGGCCGCTTAGACAATTATTTTCCTCAGCCAAAAAGCGCCACCTTAGTTGAGGATGTTTTAGCCCCGGCAACCATACGGATTCCCTTAGATTTATCTTATTTTCAGAGGAAGTTTGCAGATGTAGGAGACGGAACCTTTGATTCTTTGGCCAGCTTCGCAACGTTCGTGGACTATTTTAAAGGAATTGAAATAAAAGCTGAAACTGGTGCAGCTGTCTTATACACCAACTTAGCCAGTAATTATAGTCTGATAAGAATCTACTATCACAATGATTTAGATACGACTTTTACCGACTTAAGTTTTAACCAAGACAAAAGCACGGTGCCAATTACCTTTAGTACCTTCAGCCAGGATTACACCAATTCGAATATTGATCTATCCTCCATTGATTCTACTAATGGCGATGAACTCACTTATGTACAAGCAATGGGGGGTGCTATTACCGGCTTCAAATTTGACTTAGAGAAAATTGACTCTCTCAGTAATGAGGGCTTAATTATAAACAGAGCACTAATAGAGTTTTATACCGCTCAAGGCCTGGGAACCGCTGTAGCGCCAAGCCCACGAATGGAAATTAGACTTTTTAATGGTAATGCGTTGGGAGACCGTATTTTAGATTACCAAGTTGATGGAGGTGGTGATGGAAACTTAAGACGCGGCGTCTTAAGGGATAATCGCTACATTTTTGATGTAAGCAGACAATTATTTTCAGTTTTAAACAGTGGCGTAAATAATAGCATGGCTATTACTCCTCTAACTAGAACAACTGCTGCACATCGCACCATTTTAAGGGGAGGAAAAGAGCCGCAAAAGCAAGCAAAAGTTATAATTTATTACACTAAACCTTAAAAGAAAATATCTCCTTTATGTGTGGAATCGTTGGCTACTTAGGAAACAAAAATGCAGTACCCGTTGTAATTAACGGACTGAGAAGATTAGAATATCGCGGCTATGACAGCGCTGGTATTGCTGTTTTGAACGGCGGTCTAAAATTAATTAAATGCAAAGGCAAAGTAGCTGATTTAGAAGCCAAAATGGGCAATTCTCTCAGTGAATCGTCAATCGGAATTGGACACACACGTTGGGCAACCCACGGAGAGCCTAATGATGCCAACGCGCATCCCCATTTGTCTAATAATGGCGAGTTAGTACTTATTCACAATGGTATTATTGAGAACTATGGCTCCTTAAAGTCAGCGCTTATTGCTCGCGGTTATGAGTTTCACAGCGATACCGACACCGAAGTTCTTATCAATTTAATTGAAGACGTTAAAACATCGGAAAATACCAATTTGACTACCGCGGTAAAAATCGCCCTTAATCAGGTAGTTGGCGCTTATGCTATTGCGATTTTCGATATCAACAATGAAGATCAAATCGTTGTCGCCAAAAAAGGTAGTCCTCTAGTAGTTGGCATTGGCGAAGGTGAATACTTCATTGCTAGTGACGCTACTCCATTCTTAGAGTTCACTAAAAAGGCCGTATACCTTGAAGATGATGAAATGGCAGTGATTAATCGCGGACAAGATATTGAGGTATTATCAATACCTGAAAATCGTGTTATCGATCATTATGTACATCAACTGGAAATGGACTTGGCATCTATTGAAAAAGGTGGTTATGATCACTTTATGCTCAAGGAAATATACGAACAGCCTAAATCTATTGGTGACACCTTAAGGGGTCGACTTCTTCCTGAACAAGGCTTGATTCAGATGGATGGTGTTTTTCAATTTCAAGAGAAATTCGTGAATGCCAGTCGTATAATCATCATTGGTTGCGGAACTAGCTGGCATGCTGGATTGGTAGCTGAGTATATTTTCGAAGACCTAGCACGTATTCCAGTTGAAGTAGAGTACGCATCAGAATTCCGCTATCGCAACCCTATCATCACCGAAAAAGATGTGGTTATTGCTATCAGTCAATCTGGAGAAACCGCTGATACCTTGGCTGCCATTAAGCTTGCTAAGGCAAGAGGCGCCACTATCTTTGGTGTTTGTAATGTGGTTGGATCTTCGATAGCTCGGGAAACGCATGCTGGAGCTTACACCCATGCAGGACCTGAAATTGGTGTGGCTTCTACAAAGGCCTTCACCTCACAAGTTGCCGTTCTCGCACTTATTGCTATTAAGATAGCACATAAAAAAGGCCTTCTAAAAGAAAGCTACTACCATCGCTTACTTAGTGAATTGAATGAAATTCCTAATAAGATTGAGCGCATGCTTAAAAGTGATGCGCAGAGCAAGAGAATTGCAGAGCTGTATAAAGACGCTCCTAACTTCTTATACTTAGGGCGCGGGTACAATTTCCCTGTTGCTTTAGAAGGTGCTCTTAAATTAAAAGAAATTAGCTATATACATGCTGAAGGCTACCCTGCTGCAGAGATGAAGCACGGACCGATTGCTCTTATCGACGAGAATATGCCGGTAGTGGTTATTGCTCCGAAAAGTGGTCAGTACGAAAAGATTGTTTCCAATATTCAGGAAGTGAAAGCCAGAGAAGGTAAGGTTATCGCCATCGTTAGCAAAGGTGATACTGAAATTGCTGAAATGGCAGATCACGTTATCGAAGTAGAAGACACCATGGAGGTATTCTCTCCTTTACTAACCACGATTCCCTTACAATTGGTTTCTTACCATATTGCGGTAATGAGAGGTTGTAATGTCGATCAGCCTAGGAACTTGGCTAAGTCTGTTACGGTAGAATAAAAAAACACATAGTTTTAGATTAAGAAAAGGCGACCTAATGGGTCGCCTTTTTTTGTTAGGTAATCGTTAAACTGCAGCTACATTAATTTGGTATCGTGGTTCAAAAAATATAAAAGTACTATCCCTAGTGCCTTAAAAACAAAAAGGCCTCCAACGGAGGCCTTTTCAGAAATGAACCATTATTTAGTTCAAAGTATTTTGGTAAGCTTAAAGCTTTATAGTCAAACGCATCATTGCACGAGGAATCCAAGAGTACGAGGATAGATTATCTTCTAGTTCCTGCTCCTCCTCTGATGTGTTCTCCAACATTCCCGAAGCCTCAATCGTTACATCAGGTCCTCCCGCATAGTATGCACCTAATTCGATACTAAAACCTGCACGTTTTTTCGGCACCGCTCTACCAAATCCAAATCCTAGGTATGGTGCTATTCCTGTGTAATCTAAAGTGATATCAATATCACCTATCTCTTCATTATCAATAATTAAATCTCCATAGCCAATATCGTCATTTAAAAGAACCAGAGTATTTACACCTACATTATCTAAATATGATAAACCTACAACCAATTTAAAAGCCTTATTGGTAGTAGGGTGGTACTCCAACATTAAATCAAAAACGGTAGAGTTCAAATTGGCATTCACATTTACGCTTTGACCGCTAATATCAAGATCAGTATTAAAATCGCTGAGGGAAAAAGCTAAAAAGCCCACTCTCAAATTTAAAGACCGATTTATATTATAAGCATAATCCAAACCGAAACCTGGTAAACCTGCACTAATACCGATAGCACTTCTTTTTTGCCACATGGGGTATTTATCCACAGACTTTTCAGCAGTTGTTGTATCACTTGACTCTTGACCGAGCACTGTTGAAGATCCTAGACCAACCAACAGAAATAAGTAAACTAATTTTCTCATGATTCTAAAGTCCTAAAGCGGTACAAGCACTGTTAGGCATGGTAACTTCATAGATCGAACCATCTAACACTCTAACATTCGCAGTGTCCTTCTGAGTCTCTCCAAGTTGAGCACGGAAATCATAAAACACATTATTTTCTAATTTAGGGAAGGTCGCAAAAGTGATACCTACGTTCTGCTGAGTAAAAGTATAAAGATGCTCATAAGCAGCCCCACTACCTGTCTTTCTAAAATACATTTTAACACCCGCTGGTGGAGAAACTAAGATATTTGAACTACCGCAGTATAATCTATAGCCAATGCTTGGTGGAGTTACTTTAGGTTCAATTCGTAAAAGTTTCATTTGATAGCCAAAGTAATTCGCATTTTCGTAACTAAGATTAAAATTTGCAGGATTAATACTTGATGAAGGAAACAACTGAATGCTGGAGTAAACTCGACTTGTTCTAATAAGGCGTTTTGGATTAAACCGATAATTTGTTCCGAAATTACCTCTAATTCTAAACCAAGAAGAGCGCCAGCGACCAAAATAACGGTAAGAAAATCGCGTCCATAAATCACCACTTATCGCTCCATTACCATTTGCAGCATCAGCATAATAGGCTCCTGCTCCAAAACGACGATAAACTGGTCTATACCATCTTCTCCATCTCCATCTCCACCATGATAGGTGAGTGATAGTAGGATCAACGAATAAATCGCCGGTTATAGAATCTTTCTGTACAACGAAAGACGTGTTTTCAACAGCCCAAGCAGCATCTCCATCAGAAAGACTCATCATCCCAACTGAATCACCTTCTTCGTAATCACGTCCAAACTCAGGATTCTCAGTTCCTGCCGAAATCGGAATTCTAGTAGTTACGCCACCCGACATTTTACCGCCAGAGAAACCTCTAACTGGAACTCCATCCACATCCATGGTAATGTTAAAGGTTCCGGTTTGTTCTAGTAGAAGAGTATCGGTGCTAGCCCCCTCAGTTACTATTTGAACCAAACCACTTCCATTAGGCATTGCCTGTTGTGCGGATTGTGAAGTATCAGAAAGGCTTAAAACATTAACGTTTAAACCAGTACCATTCCTTTTGGCCGAAATTTCATTTCCATTTTCATCCAAAAACTTGACATCAACAGGTATCGTGATTTTGATGCGGCTTATACTATCGGGTGAGCCTGTATTAATGACCAAAGGTTCTGTAAGCGTATTAGTTATTGGATCAATTCCACCATTAGAAACATTGGCACCAATACTATTCGGGAGATTATTTAAATTGAGCATTTGCGCTAAATCAGCAACAAAATAATCCTCCAAACCAATTGACATTGGCAATTCTGTCTTCTGATATCCATCTGCTTCTAAAACTACTCTAAAAATTAATGGACTACCAATACTTGGCTCATAACCCTTTGCTATCATTAGCTGAAGAGTACCGTAATTCACCTCATAGTTCTTAGTCCCATCAATGTTAAACACCGCATCAGCGTTGCTGCCAGTTACACTTACGTTTACGTTATTTGCAATTGGGATAGATGGATCAGTTAAATCCTCCACGTCAATCTCCACCACGTACTTATAAAAAGTTGGGCTAATATGGACCTGAAAGTCGTCCAAAATGTCATCGGGCTTTGTGCAGCCAAAAGCAAACACTGCCGCTAATAAAAGATAAAGATACTTGTACTTCATGGGACTTGGTTTTAAGATTGATTAAATATAGTTAATAATGTTTAGTTAAGCTAAAAGTATTATCTCCTAAAAAGATATTAAAGTCTCCAAAAGAATATGAAACTAATATCAACTTGCAAAGTTAAACAAACGCCACATCATATTCGTTAAAAACCTTTTTTTTGGCGTCAACAACAGTTTTGTTTTCATGAGGAACGATAAAAATTAATGAGGAATAGGTAAAACATATTGGTCACCATGAAACTTTGACTAATTAACTACCTTTCCAACATGGACATGTCAAGGAAAAAACCCCATTACCTAATACACAAAGAGCTGCGTAAGTATCTTAAAAAGCATAACCGCGAAATGCCTTTAGCGGCTACTTATGAAGCATTATTAAATTTTACAAATAGCATCCCTGTCCTTGATAATAACGGCGTTGACACCTTATGGCAGAGCGTACTTTATGATAATTTCTTGCAAGATGAAATTCAAAAAGCACTGGTCGAGATTTATGCCGCTCTTAAAACTGACGGCGATCAATCTTTTGTGGGACAATTAAGAACAGACCGCATTGATCATTGCCTCTTTGGTAATTCCAATCCCTTTCGCATCAGGATTGTAAATACTATAAATGATAACCACGATTACTATTACATTAAGAAAGCCGATGCCTCAAGGATTTACGGCCTCGAACTAGAGCATCTTCTCAGTCCCAACCGAATTGGTTATTTAACCGATGGGGATACTTTGGTAGAAGAACATATTGCTGGCATTCCTGGCGATGTATTCCTCAGTCGCTATATAGACCGCCCCAGCTTTGCGAAAACTAGAATGGCCAAAGAGTTTGTGAAGTTCAATGAACGTTGTTTCACGATGCTTTTGGGCGACATGCGTTCTTATAACTACGTGATAGACGTAACGCCCGATTTTGATATGGAACAGTATCGCGTGAGGCCGATTGATTTTGATCAGTTAACTTATGAAGGGCGCAAGAATCACTATTTACCACAATTTTATAAAGAAAACTTAGAAATTATCCGTTTTTGCATGGAAGTGCTTTCGCCAGAAAACGTTGACCAGTATCAAACAGAGGAAAGAACCCTTATCCGAAAAAGGTATCACTACGCACGTAAAAAAGTTACCGAATTACTAAACTCAATGGCTAAGGTTCCCCTCTCTAGCCCCGAAAAAATAGCTTCTCTCTGCAAAGACCTGAATGTCTTTCACGAATGTGAAGACTTCATTGAATTAAAAAGCATGGGAAGCGTTTTACGCATCCACCTCAGTAAAATGACGGAACGAACAGAAAATAGAACCTATTTAGGGCGAACCTCCTTTAAAGCTTAATGCCGCGAATCCTTCAAGCTAGTGAGTTTTACTCTTTCCCCTTCCCGCAATTGAAATAAGGCCTACTTTTCCGTTTTTAGTTACTTACAATCTCTTCCCAGATAAAAGAGTATACCGCCATTTCGTAAATTAACACTTGGCTTTACACTCTTTGGGGAAATCATTTCTAGGGCGATATTCAAAAAGATATTGGCCTAGTGCCTTGCGGGCAAAAAGGTTGAAACGCCCTTTGTTAAAAAGATTTGCCCTAGTATTCCATTGGAAGTAAAAGAATTACTTAGAGCAATAGGCCTTTTGATCTTATCATTTTAAACCTAAAATTAATGATCGAATAAAACTAATAACAACCACATACTCTGTGCTTATGCCTGTAAACAGATTCCGATTTCTGCACGGAAACCGAGCCGTTAAGGCACTATTTTCCCCTTGAGTTTTCTATAAACCTGAGTTCTATGTAAAATCAGGCCTCAGACCCCTTATAAATAGCGAGCTATTGCGAAGGGCTAAGGCGCAGAAAAACGCTTTTTAGAAGAGGCTTAGCAGTGTTTTTTTAGTAAAAATGAAAATCCTGCATCTAGTTCATTTGCTTTAGCCCGCTGCCGCTGCACGATCTAGATTGGTCTTTTCCTTTTCTTGAAAATCTGAGACTATAATTTTACGCCGAACTCAGGTTATCAGCTCAAGCAGGTCATTTCCATTTTAAAAAGTATTTACGCCCTGTTTACTTGGCAGTCTCTAATAAATTCACGTTCATATGCATGGCATACACTAAAACTATGCATTCCTAAATATGTAGAAAGCCGATTTAAACAAGTCGGATTGATCAGTATAATTTCAAATCGAAAAATGAATAAAGAAGAATTCAAAGCAATCGCCGCCCAGACAATAGATGATGTATCTGAGAAAATCGATCATCTAAAAACAAAAAAAGAGTCTGCTCAGGGAGAGCTCCTCCTAAAATATGAAAGCTCTCTAAAAGTTTTAGAAGTCAAAGGCGCTGAACTTAAAGTGCAATACGCGGAATTAGAAAATGCTTCAGAACAAAAATGGGA
>JBNMPT010000069.1:0-9133 GCA_051277025.1 Roseivirga sp.
ACCAATGGAAACCCCTTTTTGCATGGCGGCTTGATTGTCTATTTCTATCTCGTACTGTGGATAGTTAGCCGCAAAAAAAGTGAAAAGACTCGCTAGTTCTTTTCTTTCGTGTAAAGCAGCCATAAACTCATCATTAATCTTTTCAAAAGACGAGTAGTCGTCACTATTGGTTTTATCTAGTAGGCGCAAAGCAAAACCACCAGCCGCACCATAACCAGGCACTGCGGGAGGTTGGAAGAACTCAATGGTAGCGGCGGGAATTTCTTTGGCTTTTTCTTCTAACTCTTCTAAAACATCCCAAACGGTATTATCACGATTGCTCCAATCTTTAAGGTTAATCAAACAAGTACCAGCATTTGAGCCTCGACCTTCCGTTAAAACCTCGTATCCCGCTAAGGCGGATACCGATTGAACCCCTTCTACCTCCATGGCTAAGATTTGCAATTGTCTGGAAACCTCATTTGTTGTTTCCAGCGTAGAACCAGGAGGGGTTTGAATAATAGCATAAACCATCCCTTGATCTTCACTGGGAATAAAACCGGTCGGTAATTGCGTATTGACGGCAAAGATTCCTATCCCGAAAAGGATTAGCAAACCAAAGGTTACCAGCTTGCGATTTACGATTAAGCGTAAAAACTCAGCGTAATGGGTGCTTAGCTTTTCAAACTTATAATTGAAGCCACGAAGAAAACGACTAAGGATGCTTTGAGAAGGAGCATTAGCATGATCTTTTTTCAGAATCATAGCACACAAAACAGGCGTTAAAGTAAGGGCTACTATTCCGGATAGAATAATAGCTGTTGCCATGGTGATTGCAAATTGGCGGTAAAAAACACCGATTGGTCCCGACATAAAGGCCACCGGCACAAATACGGCTGCCATTAAAAGGGTAATGGCTATTATTGCTCCGCTGATTTCTTTTAGCACCGCTTGCACGGCGAGATAGGGCCCTAATTCGGTTTCGGCCATTTTAGCGTGTACAGCTTCTACCACTACAATGGCGTCATCTACCACTACACCAATAGCTAATACCAGAGCGAAAAGAGTGATGAGGTTAATGCTTAAACCAAAGAATTGCATAAAAAGGAAGGTCCCAATAAGTGATACGGGTACTGCTAATGTGGGAATAAGGGTTGATCGCCAATCGCCCAGGAAAAGAAAAACCACCAAAGCCACGAGGATAAAAGCCTCCACCAAGGTGTGTATCACTTTTTCGATGGAAGCATCTAAGAAACCTGAAACATCATAGCTAATTTCGTACTTCATTCCGGGAGGGAAGGAGCCTTCCGATATTTCATTTAGCTTTGCTTTAACCTCTTCAATTACCTCGCTGGCATTGGTTCCGTAGTTTTGCTTTAAAGTAATGGCCGCCGATGGCCGGTTGTTGAGGTTTGAATAAATGTCATAAAACTCACTGCCAAATTCTACATCAGCGATATCCTTGAGCTGTAAAATCGACCCTTCGGGCCTTGCGCGAATAATGATATTCTCATATTGTTCTGTTTTGTTATAGCGACCTTGATAAGTTAAAACGTATTCGATAGACTGAGAACGTTTACCCGAGCTTCTCCCTATTCTGCCGGGGGAACCGATTATACTTTGCTCTTCTAAAGCCTGCATAACTTCGTCGGTACCCACATTATAAGCCCGCATTCTATCTGGCTTAAGCCAGATACGCATCGCATATTGACGACTACCTAAAATCTGGGCATTACCGACGCCCCTCACCCTTTTAAGCTCAGGAAGAATATTTACACTGGCGTAATTATACAGGAATTTCTCATCCGCATTATCGTCCTCACTGAAGAGGTTAACGTACATAAGCATGTTGGGTTGAGCACGGTTTACTATAATTCCTTCGCGTTGCACCAAGGGCGGGAGGCGGTTACTTACTTGCGCAATGCGGTTGTTTATATTAACTACGGCTTGATTGGGATCGGTTCCTAAATCGAAAACAATTTGAATGGTAGCCTCGCCTGCACTAGTAGCGTCAGAAGCCATATAGGTCATGCCGGGGGTTCCATTTATCGCTTTTTCTAGGGGAACCAAAACAGCCCGCACCAGCACATCTGCACTAGCACCGGGGTAGGCAATACTTACTACTACTCGCGGCGGGGCGATAGAAGGAAACTGGGAAATAGGGAGGCTATTTATGGCCAAAAGCCCTAGGAAAACAAGAACCAAAGAAAGCACGATGGCCAATACGGGCCGATGTATAAATCGTTTAAACATGTCTGAGAAATTTAAGAGATTACTCTGCGTAAAGTTTCAGTTCTGCAAAAAGCTTTTTCGGCTCAAAAAAGTCAAATTCTATTTCTTGTCCGTGGCGCACTTTACGCAGGCCTTCAATAAGAATTTGCTCATCTTCCCTAAGACCGCTTTTTACTACATAAAGGTCTTCTAGTGCGGCGGCAATAGTTATTTCACGGCTTTCTACTTTATGATCTTCATTAATAACAAAGACAAAGGTTTTATCAAGAATTTCGAAGGTGGCCTTTTGAGGAATGATGATAACGCCGAAAAGGGGGCTGCTCATTACAATATTACCAGTCTCTCCGTGGCGTAGGAGCCCGTCGGGATTAGGGAAGTCCGCGCGAAAGGGAATATTTCCGGTTTCATTATCGAACTCGGCTTCGATCGTTTCAATTTTTCCAATTTGTGGAAAAATATTTTGATTAGCCATTTGTAGGCTTACGCTATTGAATGTTCCCTCTTTTGAGCGAATGCTATAATCGAGGTATTGTGCTTCCGTCACATTAAAGTAGACGCGCATTTTCGTGTTATCGGAGAGTTTAGTAAGAAGGTCTCCTTCTTCAATTAAACTTCCTTTTCGCACCTCAAAGCGGTCGATAATACCGCTAAAAGGAGCCCGTATTTCCGTAAAGCGCAAATGTAATTGAGCGAGACTTAATTCGGCCTTGGCTTTGTCGTACTTAGCCTTGGCCATTGCTAGTTCATTGTTCGACACGATATTACTATCCGCCAAACTCTTAGTGTTTTGCAATTCAATATTTACAAAATTTAGCTCCGCTTGTGCGCTTTGCATTTCTGCCTCGTAGAGCTTGGGCATAATTTTAAAAAGCAATTGGCCTTTTTCAACTTTTTCGCCTTCATCTACATAGATATCTTGTAAGAAGCCTCTTTCTTGGGCTCGTAATTCAATATGATTAACAGATTGGATTTGGCAGACAAACGCTTCACTGAGAGAGGTGTCCATTTTTAAGGCACTGCTAACCTTAAAGTGAAGCTCTTTTTCTTCTTCTTCAAGATGAGAGCTGCAGCTAAATTGGCTGAATGAGGCGACAAAGCCTAACAGCATAAAAATTCTTTTCATGAGATATTGATCAACTAAATTTTCTTTGACTTTGAATATCAAGAACCGTCTAAAAGAGGCCTTGAGCAATAGCATTCTAATGCTAAAGGAAAAGTGAGAGTACTTAAACTCAAAGAAATTTTATAGTCGAAATGCTTCTAAAAGCAGGTACCTAGCCCTGGAAATGTAATTTTGGCTGGCCTTTCGAGCCAACTGACCAGAAACATAACCGAAGAAATAAGCGGCGCTGCTATGGAAGTTTGCCCGTGAACTCTGCTTCTGTTTTGCAGAGTTCTTATTTTCTTCCTCCTCAGAATCTACAACCTTCGAAAATAGGGGTAGACTTTTGTCAGCGACCTTAGTCGCTTGAAAAAAGTGAAGACCTTCAGTTGTTTTGGGGCTAGCAGAGTCAGTGAAAAATGATAAATTATGGTCCTCAAGATTAATAACACAGGCCTGATTTGCGCCTAATAAAAGCAAGCCGGTTAGTAAGACAAAAGGAATCAGAATCTTTCTCATTTCGCGACGAAACTACAGCTTTTTGCCAATGTGAAAATAAAAATTAAGTTAATTTTTTTAATAGTGAAGGCTTAAAAAGATAGGCCTAGAGGAGGGCTTGTAATAACCTTTTCGGTGATTAGACAGAGTACTTCCTATTTGTTAAAGAACGTTAGAAAGGAAATTAGGATCTATACATTCCCTCTCCGTTGATCTTTTCAAAACAAAGAGAAGCCTCTTGGCTTTAAGTAAGTTAGGTATTATTAAAGTCGGAGCCTAAAACAAACTGTTTTATTTAGACTATAATAGGCTTAAGGCTAGGGTTTAGCGCAATTACTTTGTTTATATTTACGCAATTTGGTAAGCGTAATATTAAGGATTTGGAGAAAAGGTGGCGGCGATTAACAAGTTTTATTTTTAGTGCTTTTATTGCGGGGAGTATTCTTGCTCAAGAGGCGAGTTCTATTAGCAAACAGGATAATCAGATTTTAAAAAGTCAGTACTGGGGAGTTGATGAGGGTTTATCACATCGTCAGGTAAACTCTATTGTTCAAGATGATCAGTCCTTAATCTGGCTGGCAACAAACTTTGGCTTAAACCGCTTTGATGGTAAAAATTTTAAGTGGTTTACAATTGAAAACTCTCCTATTCAAAAAAATGCCATTACTAGTTTAAAGAAAGATGAACAAGGCTTTATATGGCTGCTATATGCCGATCTTAATGAATATAAAATTAGAGCGATTGATATTGTCGATCCCATTAGCGAGGAAATCAAAAAAGTGGATGACTTTTTCTCGGACTCTTTACCCTTTAAACTCTCGGCGATTAAGTGGATCAACTTGGTGGAAACGGAAGAACTTATTTTTGTAACAGACTCTTCTTTATTTATTTACACCGATCAATTTCACGAAATAGACCTTAAACATGTTGACTTAAAAAATCTTCGCTGTGTCGAACGCGACCCTGATGGTAACTTTTGGCTTAGCTACTATTTACATCACCCATACCCTACTATTCTTAAAGTATTAGACCCGAATGGAAACCCCATCGATAGCCTCAGCTTAGAGGGTGGTTTTTACCTCGATATATATGAATGGGACACTTTAGGGCAAGCTCACTTTTACACTTACGACCATGCGCAACAAGACTCTTTGGCATCGCAAGAGTACTATATTTTTAAGCCAGGAAATACGCTGCAAAAAAATAGGGCTGCGCAGCAACGCTTTGGCTACCTAAATTTCAAGAACAATTTTGTTCGGAGGTTTTTCAGAAAAATCGATAATAATTACTGGGTTTATAGCCAAGATCAGAGGGTAATGATGGTTCCTCAGGATCTTGATAAGGAATCAATCGAATTAAGAAGTGTCTCCAAGGAATTAAAGAAACCTACCTGTATTTTTAAGGATGATGATGGTGTCGTTTGGATAGGAACCAGTTTTGGGATTTACCGTTATACTTTCGATGACCAGAGATTTAGAAGGCATTTCTTTAACAATAATTTGAGTGAAACAGCTTCTATAAGAGGACTAAAAATTACACGAGAGGCCAAGGCAAAGAAGCTTTGGGCCATGTCTGAAGAGCCAGGTCGTTTATACGAGGAGGACTTGCAGACGAATCAAATTAAAATAAGTCAAGCCTCATCTGGTGCGAAATGGGCTTTAGGGTTGGATAGGAATGGTTCTTTAAACTACATGACAGATCATAGTTTTAATATTAGGAACCAAAGCAAGCCCAGCCTTAATAGATCTTTCCCTTTACCCTTTAAATATTCTAGTTACACCTGGGTTATTCATCAAGATAAGTATGACCATTACTGGTTCAACAATCTTTTTACAGCAGATTTATATAGCCTAAAAGGTGATAGTCTAAATCAAATTAAGCAATGGCACCAGGCAGAAGAAAATGTGTTTTTGTATCAGGTTTATGAAAACAGTAGTGATACCGCCTGGTTGGCAACTAGCAAAGGGATTTTCAGTCTTCACCTTCAAAAGAAGGAGATCATGGAGCGGTATTGGTCGAAAGGGAGAGGTAAATACCTTCTACCGTATGATAATATTCAGCATATTCTGCCAGAGAAAGAGAACACTTTTTGGTTATCGACGGCCAAGGAAGGTCTTGTAAAATGGAGTCCTAAAAAGGGGATGATTAAGAAATACGGAAGACTTGAGGGTTTACCAAGCAGTAATGTTTACGCCTGCTATAAAGACCAAAAGGGTAACTTATGGTTGTCCACTGAATATGGAATTGCTCATATTAATCTGGGTACTAACAAAATCAGAAGTTACACGGAAAAAGACGGTCTTACAAGCAATGAGTTCAATCGAGTTTCTTATCTGCAGGATGAAGAAAATGGGCGGATTTACTTTGGAGGCTTAAATGGTGTCACGTCATTTCAACCAATGGATTTTTATGAAGGGGATGATGAAAAAGAGGCCAACTTGGTTATTATGAACTTGCAAGTGTACAAGCAAAAAGAGGATAGTATTTTTAACTATTCGGGCAGAGTAAGACGCGGCGAAACTTTGGATATTTTACCTGGAGATTTTATCACGGAACTATCGATTTCTTTATTAAGCTATGAGCAACTGGAAAAGGAGCTGTACGCTTATCGCTTAAACGACTTGGATAAAGATTGGACGTATCAAGCTTCAGGTGTTATTCAGTTAGGAAAGTTACCCTTCGGGGATTTCACCCTTGCGCTTAAAGGACAGGGGGCTAGCGGTCACTGGTCCAATAAACAGTTGAGCATAAGTATTTCGGTCATTAAACCTTTCTATTTGAGGGACTGGTTTATTGTAAGCTGCGGTCTCTTTGCTATACTTGCTCTTGTTTTATATTTCGACATCCGCGACAGAGGCTATTTAAGACGAAAAAAGGAATTAAAAAAGCTGGTCGTAGAACGCACACAAACAATAGAGAGTCAGAAGGAGGACTTGCTCTCTCTTGACCGCATGAAGTCACATTTCTTTGCAAATATTAGTCACGAATTACGTACTCCGTTAAGCTTAATAAGCACTCCTTTAATAAAACTTATTTCGGAGGGTAAGAGCTTTACCATAAAGGAGAAGCAACTGCTTAATTATATGCAACATAATACGGTTGTGTTGGCAAACTTGGTGAATGAAATTTTAGACTTAGTAAAGCTAGAAAGCGGAAAGCTAGAACTCAACTTCAAACAAGTTGAGTTATTTCAGCATCTTCAAAAACAGTTAGAACCTTTTAGGTCTTTGGCAAAAGCGCAGTCCTTAGTCTTTGATTGGCAAATCAATATCGATCCCAGTATCTGGGTGGAAATTGACCCAACCAAGATGGATAAGGTTTTGAGCAATTTATTAAGTAATGCCTTTAAGTATACCCCTAAAGGAGGCACTATAAATGTTCAGGTTAGACCCGATCAAAACGACAATTTATTTATTTCTGTTGCGGATAATGGTATAGGGATTAAACTTAATGAGCAAGAGAAAGTTTTTGACCGATTTTTTGAGATCTCTCCAAATGAAAATGAGGGAGTGGTTGAGGCGAAAGGCGGTACAGGTATAGGCCTGTCACTTTCTTATGATCTTATTAAACTTATGGGTGGTAAATTATGGCTAGAAAGTGAATGGGGAAAAGGGAGCACCTTTTATTGCACATTTCCTTATCGAATAGTTTCTAGGCAAGCGACCATTGCGGCAGAAGATAAGCCTCTTGTAAATCTGCAAGTATTAAGAACAGGTGACGCGCAAACAAACGAAAACCTTAATAAGCCTCATATACTAATAGTAGAAGATAGCGCTCAGCTATTATCCTTTCTTCAAGACTTGCTTCAGGATAAATATCGCATTAGTCTTGCCGAAAATGGAGCGGTGGCTTGGGCGATTTTAAATAGGAAAAAAGACAAGACATCGTTCAAAAAAGGCGAGGCCATAGATCTGGTTATTTCCGATCAGATGATGCCAGTAATGAGTGGCTTAAGCTTATTAAAAAGAATTAAAGAGAAGGAGTCTTTAGCTTTACTACCCTTCATAATGCTTACTGCACACCAAGAGGGTCAAGTTAAAATGAATGCATTACGAATCGGCGTTAATGAGTTCCTTACTAAGCCATTTGAAGCAGCAGAACTAAGGCTTCGAATTAAAAACCTTTTACATAATCGAGAAAACCGTAGGCAGGTTTTAATTGAACTGGAAGAGAAAGGTCTCGCTATCTCCACGGAGGTAAATAGTCTTAAAAAAGAAGACCAAGTGTGGCTTGAACGCTTTGAAGTATATATACAGCAAAACCTTAGTAAAAGTGATCTAAAAGTCACGGACATGTCTTTTGAGTTTGCCATGAGCGATTCAACCTTATTGAGGCAAGTGAAAAAGATAACGGGCTTAAGTCCTCAAAAGTACCTGCAAGAAGCAAGGTTGCTTTTTGCCATAACCCAATTAGACCAAGGCGATTTTTCTTCTGTTTCTAAGTTGGCAAAATCAGTTGGTTTTAGTGAATTAGCTTCCTTTTCCCGCAGTTTTAAAGCACGCTTCGGCAAGTCACCATCAGCTTTTATTAAATAGCTGCCCCTCTTCTGGGGAGAGGTTTCTCATTGGCAGAAGGTCTCGTAATTGGTGGAAATCATCAAGAAAATGACGATTTTTGTTAAATAAAGGAGAGCATCTTTACAAACTAATCTATTGCCTATAGGAGTTTTGAAAGGAGCAAGGAATTATGTATTATTCCCGTCCTCTATATTGACTGTATTCCTCTCCTTTCAGAATTTCCTCACCTGGCTTTAGTGAATTAGCTTCCTTTTCCCGCAGTTTTAAAGTGCGCGTGGGCAATCCATCATCAGCATTTATTAAATAGCTAAATTTCCTACGGTAGAGGTTTTCATCGGTTGAAGGTCTCGGGACTGGTGGATTTGATCAAGAGAAGGACGATTTTTGCTAAATCAGCAGGGTCATATTTGTAGTCGATAGTTTACCTATCGTGGTTTTGAAAGGAGCAAGGAATTAAGTATTCCTCCCCCTAATACTCTCTATTTACTTGTTCCTCTCCTTTTCAAGATTTTCTCACGAAGAAAGCGATTCTTTTGGGCGCTATTGGCAGCTGCTTCTTTTAGTTTTGCAGTGTATATCAAAGCCTTTAGAAATAGGGAAACAGCTGTAATAGTTAGCGAGGCAAGCACAAGGTTTGTTTAGCTATGTTGGCAATTTGGATTCATTATATATTTGGGTTCTGTATCAAGGAAACACTGTTGCACAGCTTTTTCCAGTTTAAATCATCCCTTAAGTTGTCTTAAACCTAACCGATGCTAAAGGTCTCTAGAAAGAAACAGCTTGAAAGGTGTTTGTAAAGAATGCA
>JBNMPT010000070.1:0-8930 GCA_051277025.1 Roseivirga sp.
ACCAAAGGATGATGCCGGTGAAGGAGATTAACTATCCCCAGAACGACAGTAGTGCTGCAGAAACCCAAAGTTTGCTAGTTTTAGGCACTTCGGTAGATGGGCTTTCGCCAGCAGAGTTTCGATACCCTAGTGATAATTTGAAACTAGACGCCTGGGAAAACACTTGTAAACTAGCACTAAAGCAAGACTCCATTTTATCTATAGAAACGGGTACTGGCTCCTGGTGGGGATGCGCCCTTAGTTACGCATCTGGCGCAAGCCAAAATCACGGCAAGTTTAAAGACGGGAAACTGGTTTTAAGCATTAGAGGGAACAGTCAAAGCACTTTTGCGCTCGGCCTACAAAGTGGCACTTACTCTCAGGGTGATTTACAAGAAGCCTACTTTAAATTTGGACCAGATACCAATAAAAAAATCAAGACCGAATGGCAAACATTCAGGCTTGATTTTAATGATTTAGAAGGCGATATTAATTGGGAAGATATTAGTGCTTTGCTTTATGTTAAAGGCCTTGATCAATTTGATGGCGGCACTTTAGACTTGAAAAACATCTCTTACTCTCGCAATTAGCTTCGCTATTATTGTTGAAAGACTCTTACGTAATCCACCGCCATAGTCTGCGGAAATACCGTTGAACTATTGGGGCTTCCTGGCCATAAGCCACCAACAGCCACGTTAAATATAAAGAAGAACTCCTCTCTAAACTCACTTAAAGATGCTGAGGTAATATCCACCGCATGATATTGCAAATCATCAAAATACCAGGTGATGCCATTTTGATCCCAGATAATAGTATAGACGTGAAACTCATCGGCTAGTGCGCCATTAGTTAAGCGGTATGATCCTCCAAAATCAGCCTTTGCATTGGTCGCATCATTCCACCAGTGCACCGTGCCGTGCGTATAACTGTCGCCTCGTCCGGCCGCCGCAGCGCCTCCCACCATTTCCATAATATCTATTTCGCCACATCTTGGCCAACCGACTGTATTAAAGTTATTGCCGAGCAACCATAAGGCCGGCCATAAGCCTTGGCCGGATGGCATGGCTGCCCTAATATCGATACGACCAAATTTAAAACTTTGGCTTCCTCGCGATATTATGCGTGAAGACGTGTAAGCAGAAGATGCGAAATTTTCCCTTTTTGCGGTGATTACTAAGTAACCATCACGAACCTCCGTGTTTTCTGCACGGTAATATTGTGACTCCTGATTTCCCCAGCCACCGTTTCCAGTGCCTATTTCGTTCGTCCAATCACTAGAAAGCGATGTTCCATCAAACTCATCCTGCCAAGCCAATGTATAACCCGGGTATGTTAATGGCGTTGTGTATCCTCCAGAGGGTATCCCTCCAGAACCAGTACTACTGGTTATTGTAATTTCTATTGAGTCGCGTTTCTCAATAAAATCGATATTCGAAACATGAGCGCGGCTGACTAACAAGTAAGTACCGCTTTCATAAAAACGATAAGCAAAAGTCCCTTCATTTGATAAAAAACTCTGAACACCGTCTAAATCATAAAACTCAACACTAAAGAAATTAGCATTTACGGCCGTAGTGGTAACATCTACTAATCCTTCCGTTGAGGCAGATACGTCGATTGTTACCTGCAAGTTTGAGGGTAATAAAACCGGTGCCACGGTTTCCTCTTCCTTACAGGAAAGGTTAACAAAGAGCATTAGCACGAGAGAATAGATACTTAATTTCATTGTGGGGAGAGTTTTAATTCAAAAAAAAGCGGCGGTTCCCAAAAAGCAAACCGCCGCCAATATTATAATACGCTTTCTTAATTTTGAACGATGTCATCAATATAGAAAGTTCCCGCATTAGCCACGTTCCAACCGGGGAACAACACTAAGCGATCAAAATCTGCTACCGTGCCGCTAAAGTCGAAAGTGATCTCCTCCCAAGTATTAGCGGTAGTTACAGTGGCATCAACCTCAATAAAGTTGGTTGTATTTGCTTGTTCCTCCAGCTTTATGCGGAAGTCACCCACTACAGGAGCCCACACTTTTAGGGTAATACTTGTTTGGGTACTGAAGTCTAACTTAGAGTCTAGGTTAATAAAAAATCCTGCCCATACTTCATCACCATGCACTGTTTCTGCCACGTTACTACTGGTATTAATACCAGATGCATCAGGATTAGCAATAATTGCCGCAGAACTATTTCCAAAAGTTGTAAAAACGGGTTGTACCGTTTCGAAATCAAATGGCAAGTTAAAAGAAGGTGCTGGAGGCTCAGGATTACTTATAAAACCTTCTGGCACTAATCTTAAATACCAAGCTAAAGCTGGGTTATTATTTACTCCATCAACGAAACGTAAGAATAGCTCGTTGGTATCGATACTAATAATTTGGTAAGTACGAGTACCCGCCCAGTAACCGATAAAGGCATCACCACTAATGGTAATACTAGTATCTGCACCTTCGGTAAGCGTCCAGGTTTCACCTATTTGATCAGAGAATGTTGCTCTGAAATCACCTACCGCGGCTGTTGTATCATTAAAAAGACCTAACCCAGCGCTAGCGCTATTTACAAATACGTCGCCATTAGTAATCATATCAAAGCCAAAACCACCTAATTTAAAAGTGTAAAGGTCATCATACATACCTGAGCCTGATTTTTCAAGAGGACCAGCGGTATACCATTCTGGAAAATTTCCTGCTGCACCAGCTGGATCTGGGCCTACTCCAAAATGACCGGAAGTTACCGAGTCAACTGCCCAAGTTTTGAAACCTGGACCAGCGGTACCACCAGTTAATAAATCATAAACAGGGTTTGAAATTAAACTCCCGTCGTCTTGCGCAATAATAACATCTTGAGTACTACTTGCACTTCCACCTGAATTTTGCACCGTTAAAGTAACCGTATAGGTTCCAGCAAAAGGGAAAGTTCCGGTTACATTGGTTCCTTCTGCGGTAGCGCCATTACCAAAGTCCCAGCTAGCACTAACACTTGCGTTGGCCGCTGTAAACTCAATAATGTTATCGCTTTGTGCGGAAGCCACATAAGTAAATGCTGCATCACCTTGTGACGGGGGAGCCCCTAGGGTTGGCTCATCGTCTTCACCACAAGCCGCTGTAAATAAAACTAGCGCCCCGAGGGCAAGAAAACGTGATCCGAATCTTTTCATTGATTTCATTTTCATAATTTGGTTTAAATTTAAAATATATAATTATTAATAGCCACTATTTTGATTCCATTTACCACCTGCCAAATCAATTTCCACCTGTGGAATCGGGAACAATTCATTTTTTCCAGTAGAAAAATTATCGATTTCGTCTGCCGCTTTTCCAGTACGTACTAGATCAAAGAAACGGAAACCTTCTGCAGATAGTTCAAAACGTCGTTCTAACCAGATAGCCTCCGTTAGTTGCGTTCCACTCGCATTGATAACTGGCATTCCTGCTCTATTGCGTACTTCGTTTAAGTAAGTAGTCGCTAAACCGTCATTATTATTACGGTTATGCGCTTCCGCCGCCATTAGCAATACATCTGCATAACGTATCGCTTTGTAATTTAAAGGACTGGTTAAATCATCATCCGGTAAACCTAATTCTGATTGACGCTTGATGTATTTATTATTATAATATCCTGTGTGAAGCCCGGGGATACTGTCATAAGTTATCGCACTAGGATCTGACTGACTGTTTCTAAATGCTTCAATGTCCAGAACGGTTATATCACGACGAGGATCCGCTGGGTCAAAGGAATTATATAGGTCTGCGGTAGGTAGGTTATAACTATTCCCGTCTGCATACAGAGGACCTTGGTATGCACGAATACCTTGAAAGCCTGCTGCTGCAAAACCTTCTAAGCAAATTAAACAACCATAGCTTCCACCTTCAAGGTTAGAGTATTCTACATCAAAAACCGTTTCACTATTATCCTCATTCGCCTCAAACCAAAGATCCTCGTAGTTAGCCATTAAACTATAAGGACCGTTATTGATTACATCATCCAAAACCACCGCTGCCTGTGAGAATTTATTTTGGTAGAGGTAAACCTTACCCAAAAGAGACAAGGCCGAACCTTTTTCCGCTTTTCCCTTTACTGGATTGTTCCAAGGAAGGTTATTCGCGGCATAAAGAAGATCACTCTCTATTTGAGCGTAAACCTCTGCTCTTGGTGTGCGAGGTGTTTCAGTTACTTCTTCGGCACCCAAGCGCTTGTCTACAATTAATGGCACATCGCCAAAGAACTTTACTAATTGAAAATAGTAGTAAGCCCTTAAGAAACGTGTTTCGCCAATAAGCTCCTCTTTACCATCGAAGTCGGTTTTATCCTTGAACTCCATAATAAAGTTGGTACGCGCTATACCAGCATAATTAAAACGAAAAACATCTTGCAGTTCATCACTTACTGCATTGTGCGTCATCTTATTAATTTGCTGCAATCCTAAACCATCGATCAAACTTTCTCCACCAGTGATAGAGTTGTCTGACGCCATCTCTCCGATCCATAAATTCAAGTAAGCACCTTGTAATAAATCGTAGGCTCCAATTAAAGCCAACTCATAATCCTGTTTGGTATTAAAGTAGTTCTCGGCATCCTGAGCGAAAGGGGGATCCACTCCTAAATATTTTTCGCAGCCCGTATTGGATACACTAAGAGCCAGGACGGTTAAAATTACTGTGCTATATTTTCTTATTCCCATGATCTTAAAATTTAATGTTAAAGCCTCCCATTATTGTGCGCGCTTGTGGGTAGAAGCCATAATCTATACCCGCGGCTAATACACCACCAAAGTTTCCAATATCGGGATCAAAACCGGAATAGTTGGTTAAAGTATAGAGGTTGTTTACAGAAACATAAACCCTCATTGACTCTACTTTTTGACGAGATAACCACTTCTTAGGCAGCGTATAACCTACCTGTAGGTTTCTAATTCTTAAAAATGAACCATCTTCAACGAAGAAGTCAGAGAAAACGGTATTATTATTCGAGCCTGTTGAAACACGGGGAACGTCATCTGTTGAACCTGGACCAGTCCAGCGATCAATCATGAAAGTTGATTGATTGGCATAAGGCTGCTGTCTTTCATAATTTCTGATTATCTCCTGACCAATTGCAGCGTAAATATTAACAGAAGCATCGAAACTTTTGTAACGCCCCGTCAAGTTTAAACCGAAAGTAAAATCGGGAATAGGTGATCCTAATTTAACTCTATCGGCATCATCACCAAAGGTGATTTTTCCATCACCATTTTGATCTACGTAACGAAGATCACCTGGTTGGGCATTAGGCTGAACTGCAGCGGCATTATCGATTTCACTTTGGTTCTGAAAGATACCATCAGTTTGTAAGCCTATATAATAACCAATAGGCTGGCCTTGTTCAAAACGAGTGGCAATGTTACCACCCACACCAAATGAAGCACCAGGAATAAAATCAACACCATCCGGTACACGTAGTACTTCGTTCGTTATTTGCGTCATGTTAAAAGAGCTACCGAAAACCCAGTCCTTGGTTGGATCCGTGCTATATGCAAGCTCTAATTCTAAACCACGGTTAGATACATCACCCGCATTAACGAAGGGTGGAAAACCACCCGGGCCATAGGTTCCTAAAATACCGGACACATCTGGCTGGAATAATAAGTCGCGCGTATTTTTAACAAAGTAGTTAAACACAAGAC
This sequence comes from Roseivirga sp., assembly GCA_051277025.1. Lineage (GTDB taxonomy): Bacteria > Bacteroidota > Bacteroidia > Flavobacteriales > Schleiferiaceae > Croceimicrobium. The sequence goes on from JBNMPT010000070.1 coordinate 5,638, forward strand.
TAATCTCTTTAAGAATAGTTAAATCTAAACCTACGTTAAATTGGTGAGTAGTTTCCCATTTCAAATCTGGGTTAGAAGCGCGACCAATAGCTACACCAGTGGTAATTAAATCATCTACCACATAAACTCCTTCGCCGTTTAATAGAGCACGGAAAGCAAAGTTAGGAATCTGGTCGTTACCAGCGATACCATAACTCATACGCACTTTTCCAAAATCGATAAAACTTACATCAAAGAAGCTTTCATCGGTAAATACCCAAGCACCAGAGAAAGCTGGAAAAATACCCCAACGGTTATTACTTCCAAATTTAGAAGAACCATCACGACGAACTATCGCCGAGAATAAATAGCGGTTTAAGTAGGAGTACTCTGCTCTTAAGAATCCAGAAACTAAACGCTCCTCAAATTCGAATGACCCGGCGTTGTTTAAGAAACCACCTTCCGCTTGGTTAGCGGAAATATCTGCAAAATCTAAGGAGTTGTTTGGTATATTAAAAGCAACTGCGTTTAGGCCTCTTCCCTGACGGGTAAAAATTGAGGTTCCTAAAGTTGCTTTTACCTTATGTTTTTTAGAAAATTGTCTTTCGTAATTTAAAAAACTCTCGAAATTTAAATCCAAATAAGTGTCTCTGTTTTCAGAAACACTTGCTCCTCTTTCTAAGAAAACACTATCTGCAATCTCTACACGAGGAGCATCTAAATTAGCATTTACCGCCGTGTTTTGGGCTTTTCCGGGTCCGTACCACGCTAAAGGTGAAAAGGTTTTTCCGTCAACCATGGCCGCGTTGAAGTTAAAACGGTTGGTAAAAGTGAAGTTTTCATTAATCGTATAAACCAGCTCTTCTTTACCTACTATCTTATTTACACCACTATTATTATACGTATTCTCCATTTGTGCAATGGGGTTGATAATGTCATTTACCAAGTTTAAATAGCTGTAAGAGCCATTTGCCTGACGAATAGGCTCGGTTGGATAGGCATTGATGGTGTTGTAAAGAACAGAACCAATACCGTTTTCTGGCAAAACTCTGCGATTCTCGTTGGTATAGAGAAGTACACTGTTGATACGAAATCTAGTAGATAATTCGTAAGAAACATTAAAGCGTGCGTTATAACGAGTAAAGTTTGCTTTATCTCCCCCTACAATTCCATCCTGAGTAAAATAAGATCCCCCAATAGAATAGCGCGTCTTTTCCGTACCTCCATTTATGCTAATGTTGTAATTCTGCATCGGCGCCGTTTGGAAAACTTGGTTTTGCCAATCGGTACCCTCACCTAATTGAGTGTTTGCAAATGGTCCTGTTTGACCACCGTTTACGAAGGCATTGTTTTTAATAACCGCATATTCATTAGCGTTCAATAAATCTAAACGGTTTGACGTCTGTTGTTCCCCGTAAAAGCCACTAAATTCGATCTGTGGCTTGCTGTTTAGCTTACCTTTTTTCGTTTCAATGATGATTACACCATTGGCAGCACGTACCCCGTAAATACCGGCAGTACCATCTTTTAATACATTTACTGATTCGATATCTGCCGGGTTAAGAGCATTTAATCCTTCTGAATCGTAAACAATACCATCTACTAATATTAAAGGGTCATTATCACCAAAAGTTGATAAGCCTCTAATTCTAATATTACTCGAACCCCCTGGGGATCCTGAATTAGTATTAATAGTTACCCCTGAAACTTGGCCCTGTAGTGCCTGATCTACACGGGCTAAGTTTAATTTTTTCAACTCCACTCCATCTACTTGGGATGTTGCACCAGTAATTTCCTTTTTTGTGGAGGAACCATACCCTACCACAACAATTTCGCTAAGGATGGAAGACTCTTCCTTCATAGCAATGTTGATTGATTGCGAAGCAGCAACCTTAACAGAAGCATTCTTAAAACCAATAAAAGAAAATACCAGATTATCACCCGGTGCCGCCTGAATAGTATACTCACCTTCCATATTGGTGGTTGTCCCAACTTTACTGCCCTTAACAAGGACATTTACGCCAGGAATAGTTTGTCCAGTGGCCGCCTCTTTTACTACACCGCTAATGGAAACCGACTGAGCCTGCATCCAAATCGGTAATAATAGCAAAATAATAGCGGTGAGTCCCCTAAAATGCCGTACATAATAATTTTTCATAAACTACGCATTAATAAATTTATTTAAGTTGATTTTCAAACACTTAACAACTGCGAAAAACCTAAAATGTCAGGTTAACATTTATTAAGCTAAACCAAATATATGGGTTTTGGTTAAAAGTACCAAAAGCAAGGAGAAAAAGAAATCTTAGTAGCGCTTTTACTGGCTTTACGAGGATGTAGAGCCCTTTGTCTTCTAGTTCTAAATACTATTAGCCTATCGCATCTAAAGCACAGGCTAATTGTAAAGTTTACACTTAGTAAAGTTCAAGCCCAGCAAGCGGACATCAACTTTATGTATAATTTTGATTTACAGAAACTTAAAAAATCTTTATTCTCTGCCAAGTTTTATCTAATTTACTTCTTAAAACAGCTGCGGTTTAAGTACTTTGTAGCTATAATCTATCCTCTCTTGAAAATTCTTAAACCTTTTCTTCCTTGTCTATTTATACTACTCTATATAAGCTCATGTAGCATGATAAATGTTAAAGGGGAAAATAGAAATTTCATTCGTTTTGCGGGTTATGATTGGAAACTAAAACAAGGAAGCTATTTACAAGGACCCGGCAATAACATCTTTTCTTCCGAGGCAAAAAACATCTGGGTTGATTGGCGAGGACAGCTGCATCTTAACATTGCCCCTAACCAAGATAGTATTTGGCATTCCTCCGAATTATATTGTTTGCAACAAATGGGCTATGGCCGCTACGAGTTTGAATTAAAGGGCCAACTAAGTCAATTAGACCCCTTCAGTGTTTTGGGTCTCTTCACTTGGGATCCTAAAAGTTTTAGTAGTCAAGCAAATAGCGAAATAGACATAGAGTTTTCGAGATGGGGCTATCCTCTCTCGCCTAGTCTTCTTTACTACTCGGTTCACCCGGTATCGAGTGGTAAGTTAAACTTAGAAAGAATATACAAATCACCTCTAACAAGCTCTACTTGGAACGGCATCAGCACCCACCTCATAGAGTGGCGCGATACCTCGATAAGTTGGTCTAGCTATACAGGAAAAGAAGCCTTAGAAAAAAATAGGACCGACCATTTTCATTACAGCTTCAAAAACAAAAAGCGACTTAAAAGGATCGGTGATAAAAGCAGTGACAATATTAGCGTTCCCCAACCGGGAAGCGAAACTAGTGCCCGCATCAATTATTGGC
>JBNMPT010000071.1:0-8889 GCA_051277025.1 Roseivirga sp.
CTAGCCTGAAGCTTCTTGGCCAACAGCTTGGCTAAAGTTGTTTTCCCAGAACCAATATTTCCTTCGATAGCGATATACTTAGCTTCCAATAAGCCGGCGTGCTTTGACATTATCTGAGCAATTTTCTAAAAGATAGGAAATAGATTTATTAAAAGTGGGGTGCCTAAAGTTAGGATCCATTTCCACTAAAGCTTGCAAAGTAAAGGCACGCAGATGTAATCGAGGGTGTGGAATAACAAGTTTCTTTGAATTTAAAACTTTATCCCCCATAAAAAGTATGTCGATATCAATCGTCCTATCCGAATAAACTTTGCTGTCCCTATTTCTCTTTCTGCCTAAATCCTCCTCCACCTTTAATAAAATATCCAGTAAAAGGTCTGGTTTTAGCGCCGTTTCAATCTTCCAGACTTGATTTATAAAAAAGTGCTCACTTTCCATGCCCCAAGGCTCACTTTCATATAAACTTGATTTCTGTAGGATTCTAAAAGATTTCAGCAAAAGTGACTCTGCTTTATCAAAGGTTAGTCGTACATCTCCTAAATTACCCCCTAAAAGCAAATGTGCCTGTGTTTTTGTATCTCCCAAGTTGAACAAATCGTTAATATTGTAGTCTAAATAGCAAAACTAAATAGTTTCTCATGAAATCCTTCCTCAAAATGTTACTCGCCTCAATAATTGGTGGCGGTATTCTCCTCTTTTTAATATTTTTACTTTTTGCCTCTATCGCTTCGATTAGTAGCCCCGAATTAGAAGTACGAGACAACAGCATTATTCGCTTAGACCTTAATGCCTCCTTTGTTGATCGCGCTCAAGACAATCCTTTTGCTCAGTTTGATCCCTTATCTGGCAGTCCAGAAAGAGCCAATGGCTTAACCAGCATTATTAGTGCCTTAAAGGCCGCGCAGGATGACCCTAAGATTATCGGTATTTATTTAGACGGTGGGGTGCCTCTAGCAGGAAATGCTACCCTAAAAGAAATACGTAATGCCCTACAAGAATTCAAGGCTTCCGGTAAGTTTATCTATGGCTACACGGAAATATTAACTCAAAAAGGTCTCTATCTAAGTTCAGTAGCCGATAGCTTCTTCCTAAACCCTGAAGGAATTTTAGAATTTTCCGGTTTAAGTGCCTCCGTTACTTACTATCGTAAGGCTCTTGAAAAGCTCGGCGTAAAACCAGTAGTTCTAAGAGCAACCGGAAATAAATTTAAAAGTGCCGTTGAGCCCTTTCTCTTGGACGAAATGTCTACCTCGAACCGCATGCAACTAACCGAATTACTAGATTCTTTTTGGAGCACTTACCTCAGCGACCTTGCCGAATCTAAAAAGATTAGCATGACCCAACTGAATCTTTTGGCCGACAGCATGCTAACCGACCCAACCGCTGCGGCTGAAATTGGCCTAATCGATGGCTTAGCTTATTACGACCAAATTCAAGACCTACTAAAAACCGCTAGTGGCGTTGACAAATTTAGCTCGATAAACTTTATCTCTACCTCTAAATACTCTAAGCAACTCGATCTTAATGGTAAAAGTGACTACAGTGATGAGCGTATAGCCGTAATTATTGCTCAAGGTGAAATTCGCAGTGGTGAAGGCAGCGAATATATTATTGGCTCAGATCGGATTGCCGCAGCCATTCGCAAAGCACGCTTAAATGACAAAGTTAAAGCCATCGTTTTGCGTGTTAACAGTCCAGGTGGAAGCGCGTTAGCCTCGGAAGTGATTTGGAGGGAAATGGATCTTGCTCGTACAGAAAAACCAATAATTGCCTCGATGGGCGATGTTGCGGCCAGCGGTGGATATTACATTGCTTGTTACGCAGATACTATTCTCGCCCAAGCAAATACTGTGACCGGTAGTATTGGTGCTTTCGGTTTATTTTTTACCGCACAAGATTTAATGAATGAAAAAATAGGGGTTAATATCGAAACGGTAAAAACTAATAAACACTCAGATATTGGCACCTTAGATCGTGATTTAACCGCGGGCGAACGTCGTATTTTAATCCGTCAGGTTGATAATATCTATGGTACTTTTAAAAATAGAGTTGCTAAAGGTCGCGGCTTGGATCTTGCCTTTGTAGACAGCATCGGTCAAGGAAGAGTGTATTCTGGTTTAAGAGCAAAAGAACTGGGCCTTGTAGATTTAATTGGCGGTTTAAGTGATGCCATTGCAATCGCTGCAGTAAAAGCGGGCTTAGAGGAAGGCTATTCTGTAGTAACTTATCCTGAATTAGAAGACCCTATTCAAGCCTTAATAAAAGAATTCTCCGATCAAATGGGTGGCGCCAGTATTAAGTCTGAACTGGGAGAGTTCGCTCAATATTTAGAACTACTCGAGCAAGCACAAAGCCGCAAAGGCTTCCAAACTCGCATGGAGTATGATCTGGTAATAGACTAATTTGAAAGAACTAGAACCTTATAAACAAAAGCAAGCCGGAGTCATGTACTTGATTCTGGCTGCTTTATTTATTGCTGCCTTAATAACCTGTAACCTTATCGCTAACAAATTTGTCACTGTCAACCTTGGCTTTACAACTTTTATAGTTTCCGCAGGAGTCATTCCTTATCCTCTCACTTTTTTAATCACGGATCTTCTATCCGAAGTTTACGGTAGAAAAAACACCAACAGAGTGGTTATCGCCGGTTTATTCGCTTCACTCCTAGTACTGCTAATTCTGTTTTTAGGGCACACCTTTCCCGCTATCAGTAATAGTCCCGTAAGTGATAAACAGTTTGATCAAGTGTTTCAAAGCTCTAGTCGGGTGATATTGGCCTCAATGCTAGCCTACCTAGTAGCGCAATTTATAGACGTACGTATTTTCCATGCCATTAAGAAAAAAACCAAGGGCAAGCACCTCTGGCTTAGAAACAACACCTCAACCATGTTTTCACAATTAGTTGACACCATTCTGGTTACCTCCGTTCTGTTTTTTGGTGTGGAAAGTTTCGCCTTTATTGGTGGTTTAGTTAAAGATGGGTGGCTGTTTAAAATCCTCTTTGCTGCTGCAGATACCCTCTTAATCTACCCCTTAATATTTTTAATACGACGCTATTTTAAATTAACGAGCAGTGAAGAAATCAAAATCTGGTAAAAAATGGCTTTTTCGGTTTCTAAAGTTAGCGCTAGTATTAGTAGCTATTTATTTACTTTGGTTTAAAATAGAACGAGCAGAGCTAAGCGATTTCACCTTAGATATTGATCAGAATAGAAGCATAATCAGTTTGCTCCTTTTTGGCTTCCTCTGGCTACTTAACATTAGCCTCGATGCCTTTGCTTGGCAGAGAATTCAGGCCCTGATAAGCCATATCAGCTTAAAGAAGGCTATTTGGCAAAACATTAAATGCTACGGATTGGCCTTTATCACCCCCCTAAATAGTGGGGAACTGGTCGGTCGATATATCGTTCAAGAAGACAAAGCCCATCGGTCAAAAGCAGTTTTCCTCACCTTCTGGACCCACGGTCCCAAGCTTTTTGGAAAGACTATTGTTAGCCTAATCATTTTAGGTATTTGGTTGGTCAATAGTCAACAAATAAGCTATGCATTTCTCGTTCTTCTCCCACTAACTGTTGCCCTAATCATATACTATCGCCTCGAAAAAATAGTCAGCTCTTTACACGAAAGGAAGCTTTTTAAATACCCCTTGGCTAATTACCTTATTAAAGGCGAACCGCGTTCGAAACTTAAAAGCCTACTGCTGCTTGTACATTCTTTGCGGTTTCTAATCTTCTCAGCGCAATTATTGGTCTCTCTATACTTTCTTAAACCCGAAAGTATTCAAGTTGAAATACTTTTCGCGATACCACTTTACTATTTTATTTCGGCAATCACACCCACCTTTGCTGGCCTAGACTTTCTAATAAAAGGAGCCTTATCCTTTTACTTCTTTAGTTTCTTTAGTAGTGAGAGTATGGTTTTTGTTATTGCAAGCACATTGGTGTGGTTTTTCAATATGGCCATCCCTTCCATTGTTGGACTCGCAAGTTTAAATCGCAGTGAACTAGCACGCATCAAGCGAAAGCGAAAGAAACCCTAAAACCGGTATGCGCCCGCACGTTAAAAACTAAACCTCCTTCGAAAAGCAAATATTGGCCACGGATGCCTTTTAACACCGCTTCCACCTTTGACTGTTTATCCAGATTTAAGGTGCTTAATTTAATTGGCCACTCTTCCACTGGGTAGTTAAAATCATAAACATTATTCTCCTCTGCAGCAAAGAAATGCGCCAATGCCGCCGGCAGCTTCTCTCCTAAGCTTACTTTCTCAGCCCCTAAGTCTATGGTGGGTATTTCATTTTTCAACATCTTCCGCCAAGGGGTTTTGTCGCCGATAAACTCTTTTAGAGCTACTTCAATCTCTCCCGCTTGAAAACGGTTTTCCGTACGTGCGAAAACTATGGCCTGCGACGCACCTTGATCAATCCAGCGATTCTGCATTTGCTCTGCCCGCGTTACACCCACCTTCAGATCGCCTCCATTTGCTAAATACACAATGTGTTCTTGTAATTGATATCCTTTCTCAAACTCCAAATCCCGATCTTCAATACCTAGGTGAGCCTTGCTTAATTCTGGACGAATAATACTTTCTCCTGCTTGCGGTGATGTAAAGAAGCAGTTTTTACAAAAACCCATTCGAAATAAGTCCGCAAACTGATTCTCACAGTTAGAGCAGTGTTTAATGTTAAGGAATTCTATTGTAATTTGACGACCAATAAGCTTATTAAGCTTAATGAAGTCCTCGTCTGACTTAAGTAAATAGTGTATCTTTTCCTCCTCTTGCCAGGCGGGCATTTTGCTTAGACTAAGCTCGAATTTCATATGCTAAAATTTGTATCGCTAAATTAGTTGTTCCTATGAAGCTTGCACTAGTAAATTCATTTTTAAGTTGGCGTTTGAAAAAACGCTTTCACCAACTGGAACTTTTCATGAAATACCCCCATGAAGTACAGGATGAACTCCTTCTTAATTTAATTGAGAAAGCGAAAAATACTGAGTTTGGTAAAAAACATGGGTTTAAAGATATCCGCTCTGCCAAAGCATTTAAAGATCAGGTTCCCCTACATTTTTACGAAGATATTGAAGCAGATGTTGATCGTCTTCGTCAGGGAGAACAGAATATCTTTTGGCCAGGGGAAATGAAATGGTTTGCGAAATCAAGCGGAACCACCAACAGCAAGAGTAAATTTCTGCCCGTAAGCGAAGAGGCCATTGAAGACTGCCATTTTAAAGGTGGTAAAGATTTATTGAGCATCTACTGCAACCTTTATCCCGAAACCACAATCTTTGATGGCATGAACTTGCGCATGGGAGGCAGTACTTTTTTAGATAACCAAGAGGTGAATAGCTATTATGGAGATGTCTCGGGAATCATCATAGAAAACCTTCCCTTTTGGGTGGAGGTGAGAAGTACGCCTAACAATAAAATAAGCCTAATGACAGAATGGGAGTCTAAAATAGCTGCTATGGCAACTACCTCCCTGCGTGAAGACGTTACCAGCCTTGCCGGCGTACCTTCTTGGATGCTGGTCTTACTGCAACGAGTACTTGAATTAAGCGGTAAAAAAACTATTGCCGAAGTTTGGCCAAACCTTGAGCTATATATGCATGGTGGGGTCTCCTTTGAACCCTACCGCAAACAGTTTCGCGATATAATTGGTAAAGACATTAATTACCTCGAAACATATAATGCATCCGAAGGCTTTTTTGGAATTACAGACCAGGCTGATAGCAACGAATTACTCTTAATGTTAGACTATGGGATTTATTTTGAATTCATTCCTATGGACCAATACCAGGGAACAAATTCCGCCACTATTAGCCTAAGCGACGTGAAAATTGGTCTTAACTATGCGCTAGTTATTTCTACTAATGCTGGCTTGTGGCGTTATATAATTGGCGATACCATTCGTTTTACTAATAATGATCCTCACCGCTTTAAAATAACCGGGCGCACTAAACACTTTATAAATGTTTTCGGGGAAGAGCTGATTATAGAAAATGCCGAAAAAGGCCTCAAAGAAACCTGCATAAAACATAATTCCCAAGTGAGTGAGTTTACCGTTGCACCTATTTTCATGGAAGGCAAAAGCAAGGGAGCACATCAATGGCTCATAGAGTGGACTAAAGCGCCCAGCGATCTAGATGCCTTTGCCACTGACCTAGACCTTGCGCTATGCAATATTAACAGCGATTACGAAGCCAAACGCTATAAAGGCTTAGCCTTAACTAGACTTGAAATAATTACCGGACGCACTAGGCTTTTTTACGATTGGCTTAGCGCAAAGGGCAAGCTAGGCGGTCAAAATAAGGTTCCTCGTCTTAGTAATAGTAGAGAACATATCGAACAACTCCTAAGCCTCAATCATTAATGCGATTTCTCACCATTCTCTTGCTTGCCTGCCCCATATTCCTCTGTGGCCAAGACCTGCAATTAAGATTAGTCAAAAGTTTCCCTCTCCCCACCGCCCAAGATTTAAATATTGACCAGTTTGGAAACATCTACTATTTAGAAGAAAATGAGATCGTAAAACTCCCGGTCAATGGACAAAGTAAGCCCAGCTATAGCCATCCTCAATTTGGCAAAATAAGCTTTTTCACTCTTATAAATCCATTACAGCCCCTGCTCTATTATGCTGACTTTAATGAAATTCATATCCTGGATAACCGACTTAACTTTAGTAGAAGCATAAACCTTTTAGATGCCGGTTTCATCGACCCCAGTCTTGTTACTTACACGAACCAAAGACAGCTTTTAATTTTTGATCAAGTCTCCGACCGTTTAAGTATTTACGACCCCGAAACAAAACAACTCCAAAACTATAGTGCCGCTATAAATCAAATAAACACTAGCACCCAGAGGCCCACTGTGATACTGAGCAGCTACAATCACCACCTCTTATATCTTCCTCAAGAAGGGTTTCTAATTTTTGATGCGCTTGCCGCCTACCAGAAGAAGATTAACTATTCCGCTAAGCTAATTACCGCCGACTTCAATAATGATCTAATTGTCTGTCTTAATGATAAAGGTCTCATCGATCTAATCTCTGTGAAAACTGGCCAAGTTCAAAAGTTAATCTCGCCCCAACAAGAGATTAAAAGGGTCATATTACACAACCGCACGCTCTATTTATGGAAGGAGCACTTACTGTATCAATACTCGCTCGAATAGCCGCCGTAAATGGCCTATAATTTGTCCGAAAAACTTAGCTTTGTAAGCTTATAAAAAATCGACTATGCACGTTGCCATTTCAGGAAATATCGGATCAGGAAAAACGACTCTTACACGCTTATTAGCTAAGCACTATAAGTGGACACCTCACTTTGAAGACGTAGAAGACAATCCTTACCTCGACGATTTTTACCGTGAGATGCAGCGCTGGTCCTTCAATCTACAGATCTTCTTTCTTAACAGCCGTTTTCGTCAGGTTAAAGAAATTCGCGAATCGGGAAAAAGCATTATTCAAGATCGTACGATCTATGAAGATGCCCATATTTTCGCTCCTAACCTGCATGCCATGGGCCTAATGCCTAGTCGCGACTTTGAAAACTATCTTTCGCTTTTCGAATTAATGGATTCCTTTGTTGAGGCGCCAGACCTGCTAATTTATCTCCGTGCCTCCATCCCCACCCTCGTCGATCAAATACAAAAACGTGGTCGCGATTATGAGAATAATATCCGTATTGACTACCTCAACCGCCTGAATGAGCGCTACGAAGCTTGGGTTTCTGGATACGATAAGGGTAAATTACTTATTATAAATGTTGATGATAATAAGTTCGGCAATAACCCTGAAGACCTAGGGAAAATAATAACCAATATAGACGCTGAATTAAACGGGCTCTTCTAAACCAAACGAGTTTTAAGACCCAATTCTCATTAATTTCTAGGGCGGCATTTCGCGCTTTTCGCTGCAAGTCCGCGCGGAAAATGCTCCCTTTTGCAAAAGCTCGATCGGTCTTTTCAGCCCTCTCTCTCTATGCACAGGGGCTTTTCCACTGTGGGCTATACGCTACAATCGCGGCCGCAAAAGGCTCTTTCATAGTTGCGATCATCTAATTTCATCGCTCTGCCTAAACCCGTAATTACTGCTAATTTAACCGCTTGCTCTTCCCCCCTGAAACCACATGCATTCCATTGGCACTTAAAACCAAAATGTCCTCCTACCCGAACAGGAAGGTCGTCCCAATTTCTCTGCCATTACACTGTATATCTCCTCCCTAATAACCTGATTTCAATGTAAAATTAGGCCTCAGACCTCTTATAAATAGTGGGTTTTAAGCCGAAGCGCTGAAGCAATAGCGGGCTATTGCGAAGGGCTAAGGCGCAGAGAAACGCTCTTAAATAGTTGTCAAAAAAAAAGAGCCATCCATTAAAGTGGACAGCTCTTTTAAATAAATATATGGTTACTGAATCTTAAATCATCTTAAGGCTAACCGAAATCTTCTTTTCATTTACAATAGTCACCGATAACTTAGCTGGCATCGCGTTGCCATCTAAAACCACATAGCCATTACCTTGAAATAAGCCTTTTTCGCCTAAAACCAATTCTTCAGCATGTACTTCAGCAGTTTTGAGTACTTTATTCAAAACGCCACCTACATCTTTAATATTAAGCTTTAGTGCTAAATTAATCATGTGCTCCTCAGAAGCATAATCAAATTTAAATGCTTCGCCTGCAACCGGGCCTGTCATTGATGTCTCAGGACCCATAAACTGTATATCCGCAGCATTAGCACCTTCAAAAGCGTAAACATCACCAGCGCTTATCTGCACTACTTCATCGCTATATGAGCCAATGTGAGAGTTAGCATCACCTACATAAATATGCGGGGCAATAACTAAAGAAACGATAGACATTAATTTAATCAAAATATTCATCGAAGGACC
>JBNMPT010000072.1:0-8846 GCA_051277025.1 Roseivirga sp.
GCCAAGACGGCTTATGAAAACGGTACGACTTTAAAAGAGGAGTCGATTAATCTGGGGTACACCACCGCCGAGGAATTCGATGCTTGGGTGAAGCCTGAGGATATGATTGGTCGTTAAGAAGCGATTTAGATAAAAATGAAATCCCTTTAGTTTTGGCTAAGGGGATTTTTGCTATATAAGGGTTGCTTTATTTGATTAATTATTAAAGCTTTATGAGTTTGAAATTTTAAAAACTAGTTTAATAATTAATATTTCAGTAGTTTTACGCAATAACCTTAATTAATCTGTATGTTTAAATTAATCACTCCCCCCCCCCCTCACCACTCTTTTTAATAATTCTTTTTAAGCACGTTTTAAGTTTGAACATGCTTCTTAGCGCTTTTAAAAGAAAAGAAAGTAAGAAATTTACATTATTGCTAATTGTGTTTTTAGCTTTTTCAGCTAAAAGCTATGCACAAGGTTCTTTGGTATTTGATGGTATTAACGATTTTGTTAAGTACCAACCCTTAGCTAGTAATGGAGTTTTTTCTGAAGAAAACCCGTGGACTGTTGAGGTTGTTTTTAAGATAAACTCAATGAAGGATCAGGTTTTGTTGGCACAGAATCATGATCTACCGACTGGGAATCCTTTTGTATTAGGTATCGACCTGAATGGCCGACCTTATACTTCAATAGGTGGAATTACTTATACTGCAGAAGAGATAGATTTTTACCCCGAGGAATGTTATCATCTTTCTGTAGTTTATGGGAACACACTTATTTATTTTTATAAAAATGGAAGTCTATTATCTATTCATGAAAGACAAACCGGGCTACCAGATGTTACAGCTAAGGCTCCTTTCTTCATCGGGCAGTTGGTTCCAAATCAGAGTATTAGTTTTTCAGGCCTTATTGATGAATTACGCATTTTCTACGACGAGAGAGATTTAGATGAGATCAATACTTTTCTTTTTACTCCTCTTGGTTTAGCTGGTGATAATCGGTTAGTTTGTTTTGACTTTTCGACGATATCAGCTGATCGTACCTTCGGAACATATATAAATCATAGTGTCGGCTTATTAGGTGATGGCAATGATGTATTTCGACCTAATTGGACTGAAGAAAATTGTATGGTGGGAAATACTGAATCTGTGAATCCTTCATATTGTGCTGCGAATACTCCAGTTTGTAGTGCTGCTGGTTTACCTTCAAATGAAATGCTTTGTAATGGGGATTTTGAACAATTTTGTCAAGGGTTGTATGTTAATCATTATTCTGGTAGTTCACTTCCTCCCTTATTTAGTCCAAGTTTAGTGTTCGTGTCTGGTTCGGATGTTTCAAACTGGAGCCCAACTTACGGTCAGTCCCCGGATTTTTATGTTCGGGATGGTGTTGGATCTTTGTCAGGTTTCTCGCCGAGCTTTTCACCTTTAAACCAAAATTTGATCTTCAACCCTCCTACAGATACATGGAATGGTTTAGGCAATGGAGTTGCTGCGGTATTTGGTGAAGGACTCTCTTATATCAAGGAAGGGGTGGAAACAACTCTTAATTTTGCCTTGCTACCTGGTAAAACGTATAGCTTTTCAGGGTGGTTTTATAAGACTGATATTGATTTTTTTCCAGGTTCCTCTAGCAGCAATGGAAATGGAGGAGTGGATATAACTTTTAGTAATGCTTCAAATACTTACACTCCTGGTTCAATTTCATTAACATCATGGCAGAATGTAAGCGCAAACAATGGTTGGATCTTTGCAACTCTAAACTTCACAACACCGTCTACAATTCCTTCTGGAGGTTTAAATACTCTCACCATTGAGAACTCTGCTTTGGGGGTTCAAGATTATATTTTCATGGATGATCTTAGTCTTAGGCAGGTTGATTATCCTTATTTTCCTCAGTATATCAATGCAGCGGCGGCTGGTACGGAAAATGACGATTATAATAAGAGGATTAAGGTCGATAATCAAGATAATGTTTATGTTTTACAGGGGGTTTTATCGAATAATGCAATTATTCAGCATGGTATCCCAGCCGCTCTAACTACTAGTTCGGGAAATTCAAAGCACGGTTCTGTAATCACGAAGTATTCAAAAGACGGTGAGTTATTATGGAGCAGTTTTTATCCACATATGTATTTGAAGGATTTCGAATTAGATCCAAATGGTGACATTATAGCTGTTGGAAGAACTGAGCCACAAGAGACAACCTCCTTTAGTTATGTTTTTCTACCACCTACTATTCAGTTTCCAAATCGACATGTTAGTAATATAGCAGACTATCAGCTTCAGTCTTTTAATTCGACTTTAACCCCTTGGCCAAATATCAATTATGTAGGCGCTAATACTTGTGTACCGCAGCCCTTAAATTTTCAGTGGACTTGGAACGATAATAGTAACAATACAAGTGGAGTACATTCTTCTACCCTAAGTTATAACGTTTGTCGTGATCATACTAAGGATGTTCTAATTGCTGAAATAGATGCGACTGATGGAAGCTTAATTGGCGGAAGTGCTCACGCTTATGGTGGTTTGGCTAATGAAGAGGCTGTTGACATTGAAATAATTAATAATAAGGCTTATATAGCTGTACGTACATTTGCGTCTGAATTTCAATCAGTCAGCTGCAATAATACTCCAACGGGTTGCACTAACACCTATAGCAGTTTTACAAATTCTTGGCAATGGAATAATGATCCTATTTTTATAGGTCAGGAGGTTTTACATTTGGATTTAAATGATAGACATAATCCTGCTTCTGGGAAAGGGGTAATTAGTTTTGTTCCACCTGCCCCTCAATCACCTGTAGCGAACTATCGCAATAAATTTGGCATTATAATGATGGATACTGATGGTAGTGATTTATTTGTACTAATGGAAGGAGCATTAATGAAATATAATTCCAATTCAACTAATTTCTCATCTACCTATTTGCCCTCAGCTCAGTCAAATTCTTTGACGCAACACCCTCGTTACTTGCATGTCACTTCTGGCAGTGAATTATATATTTCATTTCGTGAAACAGTACTGGATCAACACAGAATTGAACAAAGGTCCTTAGCTAACTTGGCACTATTAAATGCACATACAGGGCCAGAAAGGCCTTTAAGTATCAGCTCAAACCAAAACAGTATTTTTGTAACGTATTGGCGTTTGTCTAATTTCATTGGAGTCAGTAGTGGTGAAGTTTTTGCAGTAAGTAAATTAGACGCTGGAAATTTGACCAACACAAACCCTTTTGATATTGCAAATCTAGTTTGGGAAAAGGAAGCTAATCAAACACAGCTAAATTTTCCAGACTATCATTCACCAGGAAATATTAATACGGATATTATTTATGCTAATAACGAAAATCGCTTATTTTTTGTAAATCAATTTACCTCTACCTTTGGTTCAAGTTGGAGTTTAAGTTTTGATCAGAAAACTATTGCTGGTCAAGGCGCCTCTGGTAATCATGTATTTATTCATACTTTAGAAGACTTGGGGGGGAGCGCAAACTTTAAAAGCGCAAACCTTTTAAGTTCAGAATTAGAGAAGCTAGTTCCTAGTTTGGAGATATATCCAAATCCGACTCAAGGCATATTTACAGTAAGATCTACTAATGAGATGAAAAAGGCCGAGCTACTTGATATAAATGGCAGAATATTAAAACAATATGAGGGTCTTGTGGGGAATGAAGCAGTGTTGGATATAAAGGATTTACCTAGAGGTACTTATATTCTGCGCCTTAGGTCAAAGAACGAAACGTTTTATGAGCGGGTACTTAAACATTAAGGCGAAAATATTTTCTTTATCAATAATAGAAGCACTAGGCCAAGTGCTTCTATTACTTTTTGGGGTATCTGCCAATTTAGTGGCTCAAAGTCCATATCGCGCTGGAACAGCATTCACGACCATTCCAATGGACTATGGTCAGCATAGTCAAGTGGATTTTCATAATAATATGTTCTATGGTGATACTTTAGTAAACAAGCTATTTATAGTCGGAAATAATGAGGCTTGTGTGCGGATCAAGGCCCACTACGCTCAATGGGATACCCTTTTTTTTATAGAAAGGGATTCTTTGGCAGTTGTTAGTTTGCCATTAAAAGACATCAATCACCCCTATTACCAGCCAATTACTAATAGTATCACCATTCGATCTACTTGTCCAATTACGGTTATTCAAGGTGTGGGAATTGGAAGGGAAAACACCTTTTCTAAGGAGCTGTTCAGGCGAAGCTCCCTTTTAAATCAAGTAGAAGCTACCGCCTTATTACCAGATGAGGTGTTTGCTCAGTCAAGCTCTCTACATCCATTTATTAGTTCAAGTAGTTCTCTCTTGAGGGAATATCCCCCCGTTCAATTTGGAACTAAGATGCCTTATGTTTTACAATCATTGGAGGATAGCAATAATTTGTTATTTAAGAGTAGTATAAGTTTAGGAGTTAATGTTCCCGATCCACCTGTTTTTTTGTTTGGTCCAAACGATAGTTTAAACATCAGTCTTAATCGTAACGAAACCTATTACTTAGGCAGGATCCAAAATTTTTTTGAGCTAGATAATGAAAGCTTAGCTCATTCTTTAAATCAAAAGCCTTTCAAGCTATATACTACTGCCATAAATACAGGTTTTTCTAGTGGTCCAGGGGGGGGTGCTAGCAATTCAGGTTTTGTGTTTGAAGATTTAAAGCCAGAAAATACTTTGGCCCAAGCTTATCATATTGCACCCACGTCGGGTAATGTTGGCAATTTATATTCATTAATCGCCCCTTTTGATAGCACGATAATAAATTATAATGGCCAGTTTTTCTTAAGGCTCGATAGTTTACAACGCTTTGATACTTGTTTAACTATGCCAATGCATTTTGAAGCAAATAAGCCCTTTTTTATCTCAATAGTTCCGTGTTTAGTCGATACGCTGGGTAAAAATAGTCGATCTCCTTACATGGTGGCACCTGCTGGTGACAAGGATTTAATGCAAGAGAGCCTATTCACTACACTTAATGAGGCTGGCTTTGATAATGATTATCGTTTATCGGTTAGCTTACCTACTGCAGGAGTTGGACAGTTTAGCTTAAATGGTAGTAAGGTCAATGCTAATCTTTTTAGTCCTTTTCCTAACGATTCAGGCTGGAGTTGGGCGGATATTCCTTTAGATAGTGGTATTTATAAAGCCACTTGTCAAGTAGGTTTTAATGCCTTTCAGTATAGTTGGTTTACTGACAGTGTAAATGGAGGTCCAAGATATCCGAGTTATGGGTACAATTTAAGTGAAAGTGTTGTTTGGCCAGAAGATAGTTTTCGGCTGAGTTTGGGGCCAAGTGAAGGAAGTTTAGATACGATGGGTTACGATAGGCAGGTGTATTGTTCGAACGAAATCTTTTATTTAAGTCCTCCCAAGCAACGCTTTACAACTTGGCATTGGACGGTGGGCGATAGTGTGTTTAGTCAAGTTAGCGGAAGTAAAGCAGCGGCACCTTTTCCAATAAGTATATCACTGCCCGGTAATTACACTATTAAAGTTAGCGATAGTTTGGGATGTAGCAGTGATGACAGTATAGATATTGAGATTTTAGACTTACCAGAAGCAAACTTTAGCTTCGAAACGTTAAGGACTTGCAATGGTATTGGCTTAAGTCTAGAAAATATTAGTAGAAATGCCTCGGAGTATACTTGGTATTGGCTGGGCGATAGCACATCCGAGCAGAATCCTGTTATTTCCCTTTCAAGTTTCGGATTAGACTCTGTTTTAGAAGTTCAGTTGCTGGCGAAGAATGCGAGTTGCGAAAGCCGAATTGTTAGAAATATTCCACTGCGTGAAACAATGGAGAGTTTTAAACTTCCCAATATACTCACACCCAATGGTGATGGCATAAATGATGCCTTCTGTTTCGAGAATTTTGCTTCTTACGAAGGGTGCTTTAGTATTTCGGTTTTAAACCGCAATGGAATACCCGTGTTTCGATCTGGCAATCCCACTGACTGTTGGCGACCTTCGAGTTTACCTGCGGGTGTTTATTTTTATAAGTTATCCTTGGCTGATTCATTCTACAATGGATTTATTCATTTAATCTATTAAGATAGAGGTGTGTAGTCTCTGTTGGCCTTCGGCGGATGCCGTTAATAAAATCGAATTCAGGTTTGTTATTTTAATCAAGATTCTTCTATGTTCTTGGCCATTCATTTAATCCTTTTGCATCTAGCTTTGGAGGTTTTTTAGCTATGGGTGTCTACGCAAGCTTATTCATACCCAAAGCTAGCTCGGATCAATATACTTCTTAATCCCTGCCACATATTCCTCAAAAGCTTTGATGCCTTTTGGGCTGAGGGCGCATTCGGTTTTGGGATAGTTGTTTACGAAGCTCTTGTTTACGGTAATGTATTCTGCCTCCTTCAGCTTGTTGATTTGCACGCTGAGGTTGCCTTTACTAGCTCCCGTTTCTTTGAGTAGAAAATTGAAATCTGCTTTTTCAAGACCAATTAAAAGGGAGACAATGCTTAAGCGTAGCTGATTATGTAAAAGTGGGTTTAAGTTAGGCAGCATCTCGGCGCGCTTGGGCTTGCAGCATGTATCCAGGTATTAAATAGGAAAAAAGCATGGAGCAAGCGATTAATAATAATTGTACGTCAAAGGCGACAAAGAAGGCAAAAATAGCTAAGATCCAATTTAAAGCAGCCGCATACATTAGAGGCTTAAAGCGGATTAAGGCCCCTGAGCTGAAAAGTCCTATTGCCCAAATGATTAGCAATAGTGGGTAAACAATGTTCCAAGATATTTTATAACCCAATACTATTAGAATTAACATACTGATGGTGCAGCCAGCCCATAAATACGGCATCACTTTATCGCTATAGAGCATGCGGTCGGCTTGTTTGCTTTGCCTACGACCCATAATTGATGAGACAATTCCTGCAAGAGGCATTAAAATGATCCAAACTAAATAGGGCATGCTAAAGTCGGTAAAGCGCAGCAAGGTATAGTGGATTAAGCTGGCGGCGAGCGCAACCCAGCCCCATAAAAGGTAAAACTGTCCATTGTCGCTTATTTTTTGCTGCGACTGTTTAATCATACGTTCAATTAACTGTAGTTGTTCTTCTGCGTTGTTCATGGTAGATTAAATTTTATTGAGTTTCATTTCGAAAAAGGGATACATCGCATCGCTATCTTTAGGCTGGAAATAGCCCTTTTCTTTCCAGATGCCGTCTTGCGCATCTATTTTATAAATTAAAGTTCCGTTGGGAACGGTAAAAGACCATTCAGCTTTTTTATCGCCAGTCATTTTAAAGTCAGCAATAATTGTTTTCTTGTCCTTTGTGAAGCTATGTAACTTATAGCTATTGCTTTCTTCATCAAGGTAGAGCAGGCCGGTTGCGTTGAAAATAGGCTCCTCTTTAGATGCGATTCGCCCAATGCCATCGATTACCAGAACAGTTTTGCCTGCGCCCCATCGCACGAATTCTTTTTGGCTAAATTCTATTTGTTCTTGATTGGCTTGACTGGTGCTAGCGGTGCCTTCCCATTCTCCAAGCATCCAGCCTAATTCTTCGGCTATATTGTTTTGGGCGCTCAGTTGAAGGCTAATGGCTAAGAGTAATATTAGTGTTTTCATAGTTTTAATTTTTGACAAATGTAAACTAGTTTATAATATAAACCAAATTTATTTTAATGCTGATATGTGTCCTGAAGAAGATCTAATCATTCTCAGTAGGTTTGTAAAAAATACGAACTATGCGCATAATCATCCGCTACCTGCTTCTTTTGACAATATTTTTGGGTCTATTCTCTTGCAGGGAAAGCAAAGAAAATGTTGACCTAATCATTACCGACGCGAAAATTTCTAGCGTAGATGCGGAATTTTCTGTATTCGAAGCAATGGCGATTAAAGATGGTAAAATTGTAGCCACCGGCGGTAGTACGGAGATCATGCAGAGCTTTGCCGCCACTAGCACTCAGTCCTTAAAAGGCGCTCATGTTTATCCAGGTTTTAACGATGCCCATGCTCATTTCGTAGGCTATGCCCGTGGTTTGCGCAAGGTAAATTTAATGGGTACACGCTCTTGGGCAGATGCGCTGGCACGCGTTGTCGATTTCCAAAATAAATACCCTAGCGATTATATTATTGGTAGAGGATGGGATCAGAACGATTGGGAGGATAAATCCTACCCCCATCGCAGTAGTCTTGATAGTCTCTTCCCCGAAACTCCGGTTTATCTTAGCCGCATTGATGGCCATGCGGCAATTATTAATACGGCCGCTCTGCGTCAAGCGGGATTAACCGGCGATGAAACCTTAGTTGGCGGTACGCTTTTGCAAGATACCGAGGGATTTACCGGAATTCTTATTGATAATGCTACTGATTTAGTTGAACTTCCTGCGATGGACGTGGCTCTGCAAAAAGAGGCTCTTTTAGAAGCACAAGCCAATTTATTTGCGAAGGGAGTTACTTCGCTAACCGATGCAGGTTTACTAGCCGCAGATATTGAATTATTACAATCGCTTTACGCAGATACATCTTTACAGATTCGCGTCAATGCCATGGTTTCGGATGAGCCTGCTTCTTTAGCTAAGTATTTGAAAGCCCCCATTGAAACGCCAACTTTACGGGTAAAAAGCGCCAAGTTTTATTTAGATGGTGCGCTCGGTTCACGCGGGGCTTTATTGCTAGCGCCTTATAGCGATGATACCATTAATTACGGTTTACAATTAAAGGAAGCTAGCTATTTTAAAATGATGGCCGATTCTCTCGCTCAGCTAGGCTGGCAGATGTGTATTCATGGTATTGGCGATTCTGCCAATCGCTTAGCGATAGATATATATTCGCAAGCCTTGCAGGGTTTAGACGATCGTCGCTGGCGCATTGAACACGCGCAGATTGTGCATCCCGC
>JBNMPT010000073.1:0-8798 GCA_051277025.1 Roseivirga sp.
GGAGGAACAAAAAAGCCGGCTTTTTCAAGCCGGCTTTTAATAAATATATGATAGTTACTTAGAGTGTTTTCTTAACCTCTACCTGTTGGTATCCTTCGATTATATCACCAGCCTTAATGTCATTGAAATTCTTGATATTCAATCCACATTCATAACCTTTCTTAACGTCCTTAACATCATCCTTAAAGCGTTTCAGAGAAGCAAGTTCACCTGTGTAAACTACTACTCCATCACGAATGATGCGAACATCTGTATTACGAGTTATGGTTCCGTCTAATACGTAACAACCAGCGATGGTTCCAACTTTAGATATCTTGAATGTTTCACGGATCTCTACATTACATACAATCTCTTCTTTAAAGTCTGGAGAAAGCATTCCTTCCATCGCATCTTTAATCTCATTAATTGCATCGTAAATAATAGAGTAAAGTCTAACATCTACTGATTCCTTCTCGGCTAGTTTCCTAGCGCTTGAAGACGGACGAACTTGGAATCCTATAACAATAGCGTTGGAAGCTGCTGCCAGAAGAACATCTCCTTCTGAAATTTGGCCCACCGCCTTGTGAATAATATTAACCTGAACCTCTTCGGTAGAAAGTTTTTGTAAACTATCTGCTAAAGCCTCAATCGAGCCATCAACATCACCTTTCACAATAACATTCAACTCTTGGAAGTCTCCCACTGCTAAGCGGCGACCAATTTCCTCGAGAGTAAGGTTTTTCTGAGAACGAGCACTTTGTTCACGCTGCAACTGAGTACGCTTGGATGCGATACCTTTTGCTTCACGCTCATCCTCCATCACCGTAAAGTTGTCGCCCGCTTGTGGAGCTCCATCTAAACCAAGAATAGTTACTGGACGCGCAGGACCTGCTTCGGTAACGCGATGACCGCGTTCGTCAAGCATGGCTTTTACCTTTCCACTGTATTGACCCGCAAGCAGATAATCACCGATTTTCAAAGTACCATTTTGAACAAGGATAGTGGTTACATAACCCCTTCCTTTATCAAGAGCCGCTTCGATAACCGTACCACTTGAGCGACGGTTAGGATTAGCTTTTAGATCAAGCATTTCTGATTCTAGTAATACTTTCTCTAAAAGCTCATTAACTCCGAGACCTGATTTGGCTGAGATATCATGTGATTGAACCTTTCCACCCCAATCTTCAACCAAAAGATTCATTTGTGCTAATTGCTCCTTGATTTTTTCAGGATCAGCTACATTACGGTCTACCTTGTTAATCGCAAACACGATTGGTACCCCTGCGGCCTGAGCATGACTAATAGCCTCTTTAGTTTGTGGCATCACCGCGTCATCCGCTGCAATAACAATAATAGCAACATCAGTCACCTTGGCACCCCTAGCACGCATAGCTGTAAAAGCCTCGTGACCCGGTGTATCTAAGAAGGTAATATGTTGACCACTTTCAATTTTCACTGAATAAGCCCCTATATGCTGCGTAATTCCGCCCGACTCACCAGCAATAACATTTGCCTTACGGATGTAATCCAGTAAGGATGTTTTACCATGATCTACGTGACCCATTACCGTAACGATTGGAGCCCGAGGTAATAAGTCTTCGACAGAATCCGCTTCTTCTGCAATTGCATCAGTCACTTCAGAATCTACAAACTCAGCTTGGAAACCAAACTCCTCTGCTACTATAGTTAGCGTCTCAGCATCTAAACGTTGATTTAATGTCACCATCAAACCTAGAGACATACAAGAAGAGATGATTTGTGTGGCACCAACATCCATCATATTGGCCAGATCACTAACCGTTACAAATTCTGTTACTTTAACTATCTTATCTTCCTCCTTCTGTATCGCAACGTTTAAAGCGTCCTGATCTCTTCTCTCTTGACGCTTCTCACGACGAAGCTTAGCGCCTTTATTTTTACGACCACTGGTTAATTTCTCCAGCGTCTCTTTAATTTGTTTTTGAACTTCCTCTTCCGTTAACTCACGTTTTGGTTCAGGTTTAGCTCCACGATTGGGTCTTCCTTTATTGGGACCTCTCGCAGCGCCGCCAGCTTGACCAGGGCGATTGGGAGTTTCTCCAGCACCAGGAATTCTTTTTCGCTGCTTACGCTTCTTATTAATGTCCGCTTTGTTATCAACACTCGAAGCGACTTTTTTCTTAGGCTTTTTCTCGAATTTACTAAGATCTACCTTTTCTCCGGTAAATTTAGGACCACTAAGCTTTGCATACTTAGTAGCAATTTCGTTGTTTTCCTTTACTACCTCTTCGGTCTTTTCCCCTTCTACTTGAGGTGCTAACGCTACTGGTTCTGGTACTTTTGGCTCAACTTTAGGTATTGCCTTAGTAAACCGAACGACAGGCTTTGATGCCAAGGGCTTCGCTGCCGTAGGTTTTACCACCTCTTTTTTCGGAGTGTCCTTTTGAGACTCTTCTTTTCCAGTAGTATCCTTTTTAGGATCCACTTTCTTAGCGTCGTCCGTATTGGCTTTGGCAGGTGAATCTTTGGGAGTCACCACCTCGGCAACAACCTTTATCTCTTCCTTTGCCGGCTCAACAGGTACCTCTTTCTCCACCGGAGCAGCTTCAACCACTACTTCCTGTTTGGGGGTTTCAACGAGTGCTTCTACCACCGCCTCTTTCACTACTGTCTCTTCCGCCTTAACTTCCGGAACAATAGCTTCCACTTTAGGAACTTCCTCTGGAATAACCTTTTCAGGAGGAGCAACTACCTTGGGGGCACTAACTTCTACTGGTTTTGGTGTTTCTTCCAGGGTGGTGGGTTTTTCAGCATCAACCTTAGCAACCGCCTTCACAGGCGCATCAAGGTCAATTTTTCCAACCATTTTAGGACCGGCCAAGACAGGTTTTGAAGCCTCAGCTAATGCACGCTCTTCTTCACGTTCGCGCATCATCTGCTCCTTCTCCTCGTTCTTTTTCCGAACAACTTCTTCTGAAGCCTCCTTTTTGGCTTTGTCAGGTGCAAATTTTGCCAAGACCTTCTGGATGTACTCACCAGAGACCTTGGTATTTGGACGTAGCTTTTCATCAACACCTAATTCCTGAAGAAATTCAGATACTGTGCTAAGGCCAATATTACACTCTTTTGCCAGTTGACTAAGTCGTAGCGACTTTTCAGCCATGTAATTAATTTAAAATTATTCCTCAAACTCTGCACGTAGCACCCTACGTACATCCTCTATGGTTTCTTGCTCTAGATCCGTTCTAGTAACCAATTCCTCCACAGATAAATCCAACACACTCTTTGCTGTATCGCAACCGATGGCACGCAGGCCTTCAATTACCCACGCTTCAATTTCATCCGAGAATTCTGTTAACTCAACATCCTCGTTTTCGTCTACATCGCGGTATACATCAATTTCATAACCAGTTAACAATCCGGCTAGTTTGATATTGAGACCTCTTTTACCAATCGCCTTTGACACCTCTTCTGGTCTCAAAAACACATCGGCTCTTCTAGCCTCAGTATCTAAAGTGATGCTACTAATCTTCGCCGGGCTTAGAGCCCTTGAAATAAGCAATTGATCATTGCTTGTATAATTAATAACATCAATATTTTCATTTCCTAATTCACGCACAATTCCGTGAATCCGGCTTCCTTTCATTCCTACACAAGCTCCAACAGGATCGATACGATCATCGTAAGATTCTACTGCAACTTTTGCCTTTTCTCCTGGCTCACGCACTACCTTTTTAACAGTAATTAAACCATCAAAAACTTCCGGTATCTCCTGTTCAAATAACTTTTCTAAGAAAGCCTCACTGGTGCGAGATAAAATAATGACCGGTTTTGTTCCTCTTAAATCAACATCCTTAACAATTGCGCGAATAGTATCCCCTTTACGAAAGAAATCGCGCGGTATTTGTTGGTCTTTTGGAAGAATTAATTCATTCTGATCATCATCGTAAATAATTACGGCGCGAGGTCTAACATGGTGAACTTCCCCTGTTAAAATCTCACCTTCCATATCTTTATACTTCTTGTAAATGATACTGTTGTCGTGCTCTTGGATCTTTTGGACCAAATTCTGACGGAAGGCTAAAACAAAACGGCGACCTTGATCAATAAGCTTCAATTCCTCTGAAACTTCCTCTCCTACCTCAAAATCTGGCTCAATCTTCAGCGCTTCTTCTAAGGCAATTTCGGTATTATCATCTTCCAAAGCATCAAACTCCACGATCACGCGATTTCGCCAAATCTCCAAGTCTCCCTTATCGGGATTTACAATTATGTCAAAGTTATCGTCGCTGCCATACTTCTTCTTGAGCTGATTACGCAGAGCATCCTCTAGGATAGCCATTAGCGTTACCCTATCAATGTTTTTTTCGTCTTTAAAATCGGCAAAACTCTCTATAATAGCCTGATTTTCCATAGCTGCCTATTCCTTATTTGAATCTCACCTGAACCTTAGCTTCTTTTACGTCTGCTAAGTTCACCTGAACCTCTTTTTTTACTGTTACTTTTCCTTTCCCAATTTCCTTAGGAACACGTTCTTCCCATTGCAAAGTTAAAATCTCTTCTTTAAAAGATATCAATTCGCCTACTAATTCCTCATTATCGTTGTTAGTAACCTTTAAATCACGACCAACATTCTGTAAATATTGCTCTTTCACCTTTAAAGGACTACTCACACCTGGAGAACTTACGCTTAATTCAAAGTCTTCAACCTCACGGTCTAAATTATTATCTATCAAACGGCTAACCGCGGTAATGCCTTTTAGTGTTATTCCGTCTAAAGTATCTACACTAACATTAATTACGTTAGCCGCGCTTATTGTAAAGTCTATCAAAAAAGCCGATTCCTGCTCAAGAGCATGATCTAATAGTTCCTTAAATTTCGCCTTGTCCATGATTTTAGCCTAATAAAAGAGGGGACCACAGCCCCCTCATTTTGCGGCAAAGATATACTATATTAATGGAATTATTTAATACCCTTGGACATTAATACTTCAGCAAGCTGTTCTAAACCTTGCGCAGCTTTTAAAGGGTAATGATAAATACTAGCTTTTGCATTAAAGCTAGGCTCCTCTGGATCGATTAATAGTATCTCCAAGCCCAGCTTAACGTAGTTTAAAAGGTTAGCCGCAGGAAAAACGGCGAGGGAGGTGCCTACTACTATTAACAAATCACAATCTTCTACCAGTAATGCCGCTTTGTCGAAGGCCGTAACCACTTCTCCAAACCAGACTATATGTGGCCGCAATTGAAAACCCTCTGGGCATAAATCACCCTCAATAAGCTCAGAGCCGGCTAAAGAAAAAACTGCTTCGCTTGGCCCCGTGCTCCTTGCAAGCCTAAGTTCTCCATGTAAATGTAGCACACTCTTTTGCCCAGCGCGTTCATGCAAGTCATCCACGTTTTGCGTGATCACATTAATATGCGGAAATTGGTCCTGTAATTTAGCGATTGCTAAATGCCCGACATTAGGTACGACCTTTAATAGCTGACGACGGCGCTGATTATAAAACTCCAGAACTTTTGAAGAATCTCGGTGCCAGGCTTCTATACTTGCTACTTCCTCGATCCTATGCTCTTCCCATAGCCCACCATTGTCCCGAAAGGTACTTAAGCCACTTTCGGCGCTCATACCCGCACCAGTGAACACAACTATTTTACTCTCCGGCCGGACTCTCGCTTCATTAACAAAGTTTTCTATTGAGTTAATCCAATTGTTCATAATTGTATTGACGCCATATCTTTAAATTTAAACCTTTCATCTAAATTTGATGACCAGACTATTTGTAAAAAATACATTTGCCCTGTACTAAAAGTAAAACATAACCATGAGTGATAGACCAAAAATACTAATAGTTGACGACGAACCATTAATTCGTGACGCTTTAGCATTCAAATTAACCAAAGACGGTTATGATGTTGATACCGCCGAAGATGGGGAAAAAGCAATTCAGAAAATCGAAAGTGAAGAATACCATATTATCATCAGTGATATAATGATGCCTTTCATTAGTGGTTTTGAGTTGGTTAAAATTTTAAAAGAGAGAGGTACAGATGCTCCAGTCTTGATGCTTACTTCTCTCAATTCAGAAACCGCCGTTTTAAAAGCATTTGACTTGGGCGCTGATGATTTCATGACTAAACCCTTTAGTCCTAACGAATTATCTGTGCGTATCAAGAAACTGCTGAAGAACGCCAAAAAATAATTTACAATGCGACAATTTCTCACAGATACCTATTACTTCTTAGTGGCTTTAGAGCCTCGCTATAAGATTGTGCTTTTCCTCGTAATTACCCTTTTATTGCTTGCTGCAATAATGGTAGTAATTGTTTTGCGCGAGCGTTCGAGAAAAAACAGTGTAGAGACCCGTGAAAGACGGATTAGTCGCAATGTAGAGCCTATTATTCAAGAGATTGTCTTCAGTGAGTTCGATGGCAGTGAGTTTAAGGATTCGGTAAAGAAAATTAATCGTATTGTTAATTCTACTCTATATGGGAAGTCGAATATGGCTATTTTAAATGAGCTCATCCTTTACTATCACCGAAACCTAGGAGGCGAAGCGTTTAATCGTTTAGAAATGCTTTATCGTGAAATTGGCTTAAAGCAAATTGCCCTCGATACCCTTAAGAACGGGGAGTGGCATATTAGAGCCAAGGCAATTAACGACTTAAGTACGATGCGGATGGGTGAAACATTATTTGACATCCTTCAGTTTACCGATGACGAAAACGTTAACGTTCGATACGAAGCCCAATACGCAGCCGTGAAATTAGGTGGCAAAAAAGCAATGAGCTTTCTAGATGACCTAGACACACCTATGAGTGAGTGGCAACAAATTAGACTATTAGATCAAAGTTTGAAATTTGAATATGAATTAATTGATCGTGTTGGCACTTGGCTTAAATCGACAAATAATTCGGTAGTAGTTTTTGGACTAATGATAATGCGTCACCTTAACCAGTACCATGAAAAGGCTGAATTGAAGAGACTACTTTATCACAAAGATGAAAAGGTACAAGAAAAAGCAATCGAAACCGCTAGAGATTTGGCCTATGTTGAGTCTTTAGAAAACATGCATGAGGTTTATGAACTCACTAAGAAAGTACGCATTAAAAAGCAAATCTTGCGTGCCATGGGGGAATTAGGTGGCTCCAAAGAAGTCGGTTTCTTACGGGAAACTATTTCGAGAGAAAAAGAATATGACTTAGTTTTTGAGGCCGCAAAGTCTCTGAAACGAATGGGTCGAAGAGATGTATTAATTAGTTACAAAGAACAAGAACTTTCTGAAAAAGGAGAAAGTATTGTGAAGCATATTTTAGATGATAGAATTTGATAATCAAAACTCACTAGTAGATATACTTATTTATATTTTCTACTTCGTAACTTACGGTTACACCGTTTTTGTAATGATTTCTTATCTCGCACTAGCGATACTATCGGTAGTAGAAGCTCGAAAATACCTGCGACGTAATTCATATACCGATTACTTAAATATTCTGCAAAGCCCAGAAGCACCGTCGGTATCTATTCTGGCACCCGCATTTAATGAGGAGGCCTCCATAATTGAGAATGTCCGATCTCTACTATCCATGCGCTATGCTAACTTTGAAGTTATAGTTGTAAACGATGGTAGTCGCGATCGGAGCTTAATAAAACTAATTGAAGAATACCAACTAGAGGTAGTCGACTTTGCCGTAAACTATGCCCTTAAAACTAAAAATGTAAAGGCCGTTTACAAATCTAAAAACCCCACTTACAACAACCTAGTGGTGATAGACAAGGAAAATGGTGGTAAATCTGATGCTTTAAATGCAGCAATCAATATTTCTACTTCCGATTACACCTTAAATATTGATGTAGACTGCATCCTGGAGGAAGATTGCTTGCTTAAATTAATGAAGCCCTTCCTAGAGGAAACCAAAAAAAATATGATTGCTTCCGGGGGTGTGGTGCGGATTGCAAATAATTGTAGAATCGAGAAAGGAAGAATCACTGAAATCAATGTGCCTAATAAGCTTCTTGCACAGTTTCAAACCCTAGAATATCTACGTTCCTTTCTTCTGGGGCGTGTTGCTTGGGGGTCATTAGATGGTCTTCTTTTGATTAGTGGTGCCTTAGGTGTTTTTAAAAAAGATCTCGTTATTGCCTGCGGAGGATATGATGATGATACTATCGGTGAAGACATGGAGCTTACCGTTCGCATGAGACGCTATGCAAGAGAAAAAGATATTGACTATGTGATTGGCTTTGTACCTGATCCATTGTGTTGGACGGAAGTCCCTGAGTCTTGGTCAGTCTTAAGGCGTCAAAGAAACCGTTGGACGAGAGGAGCACTGGAAACACTTCTAGCGCATAAGCGCCTCTTCCTCAATCCCTTTTATGGTAAAATGGGCATGATAAGCTACCCCTATTGGTTGTTATTCGAATGGCTTGCACCACTAATTGAGGCCTTTGGTATCCTTATTTTAATACTTTTAAGCCTACTGGGAGTAATTAATATTAGCTTCCTATATCTCTTTATTGCCTTAATTTATGGGTATACCGTATCCTTTACCATTGCAACATTATATATCGAGGAAATAACATTCTTTCAGTATAAGAAACGTAGACAGCTTTTGCGCTTAGTATTGGCGGGATTAATGGAGCCCCTATTTTTCCACCCCTTTTTGGTGTATTGTTCGGTAACAGGAAACTGGGACTACTTTTTTGAAGGCAAGAAAGCTTGGGGTAGCATGAAACGTGTAGGGTTTAAAAAGCCCACTAATAAAGGTCGTAAAATAACCAGCGATCCCAAAGGTAAAGCTCCTCCTAAAAACCCCTTGAGATCTAGCCCTGCAAGAAC